>VBCY01000260.1 GCA_005882995.1 Betaproteobacteria bacterium | reverse complement strand
GATGTTGTTGAAGAAAATGACGCCGATGTCGCAGCCGGGGTCGGACGGTTTGCAGAGCAACGCGCCCACGATCACGTCGGAGCCTCTGGGTTCCTTCACGATCGCCGCACGCCAGCGATCGTGCCTCTCGCGGAAGATGGTCAGCCGGTGCGCGAGGGTGCCGTTACCGAGGTCGGGCCCGCCCTCGAGAACCAGCCGCGTGGGCTCGCCTCCCGTATGGGAATCGAGAACTGCAATCCGACGGCTGAGCGACCCGGCCAATGACTCCGCGCCGTCTGCGCTAAGCGAATTCCACAGCCGGCAGGTGCGGGCGCGAGGCGAGCGCCTGTCTCACCAGCGCGATGACCTGATCACGTTCCTCGCCCGCCAGCGGCAGTCGCGGCGGACGCACCGTCTCGGTGCCGACGCCGACGATGCTTTCCACGAGCTTGATGTTCTGCACCAGCTTCTTCGACACGTCGAGGTGCAGAAGAGGCGAGAACCAGCGATAGATCTTGCGGGCTTCTTCGATGCGGGCATCGCGGATCAGCCGATACACCGCGACGGTTTCCGCCGGCAGCGCATCGACCAGCCCCGCCACCCATCCGCAAGCGCCCATGAGCATCGCTTCCATGGCGAGATCATCGACGCCACAGAAGACGGCGTAGCGCGAGCCGGTGCGATGGATGATGTCGGTCACCCGGCGAACGTTGTCAGACGACTCCTTGATCGCGACGATCGACGTTTCGTCGGCTAACTCATGGAACATGTCAGGCGTGACGTCGACGCCGTAGGCAATCGGGTTGTTGTAGACCATGATCGGTCTCGGACTCGTCCTGGCAATCGCGCGGTAGTGCGCAATCGTCTCCCGCCGATCGGACACATAGCGCATCCCGGGTAACACCATGAACCCGTCCGCGCCTTCGCGAGCGGCACGCTCGCAAAGCGAGATCCCATCTGCCGTGCTGCCTTCTGCGACCGTCATGAGAACGGGCACTCTGCCCTCGGAGACACTTGCCGCGATACGCAACACTTCGAGCTTTTCATCGGTGGACAGAACCGAATTCTCGCCCAGCGATCCGCAGACAATGAGGCCATCGACTCCGCAATTGATCTGCCAGGCGAAATGCTCCTCCATCGCCGCGCGATCCAGCCGATAGTCCGGCTTGAATTTGGTGGTGAGCGCCGGGTAGACGCCTTGCCAGCGGTGAGTCTTCATGGAATCGCCTCGCTGCGCTTGAACCGGGCACATCTGACGGAGCACGACCTCGAGGTCTTAAAGGACGATGTCGAGTGAGGACGATGTCGAGTGGCGTCGCGTGCCCGCGACGTCGAATTGCGAATCAGCGCCGCTGGAAACCGCCTTGCACTCGACCCATTCTTTGCATGGGACCGCGATGCCCGCCGTGATGTGGAAACGGACGGCGAAAACCGGGCGTCCCGACGACGACGACCGTCGGAGGATAAAAGCCTGGTGTGAACGAGCTTCCACAGTCTCCCCACGCGGTGGGATCACATCCGGCATTCCATCCATAGCCCGCAGGCGCCGCGTTATAGCCGCCCGATTGCATCGCTGGGGCTTCAATGATCTGATATTGCACCGTCGGGTATTGAACGGGAGGAGGCGCCTGAACGACTGGGTACGGGGCGACCGGCGGAGGAGGAGGCGCCTGGCGCTTGGAGACCTCCTGCTCGAGCTGCCGGACCCGCTCGGCGAGAAACTGAACGTCCGTGGAGGTCGAATCGCCCGCAGCGTCGGCAGCCTGCGACTTCCTCGGCGGGCTGTCGCGCATCACATTGGTCACGCGCGCACCCTCGGGAGGGGCCAGATTGCTGACGTTGATCGTTCCTGACTTGTCTACCCACGTGTAGATATCGGCGTATGCATGCTGCGAGCCGAAGGTGCAGGCCAACCCCAAGGCGAGAGCCGTCTTCAGAATCCGTCCAGGCATCATTGCAACTCCTCGCAGCATCGTTACCATTGTAGGTCGGCGCGTCGGCGTTGGATAGTGCTCCGGTTCCCACCTGTTAGGCCCACAATCTCGCCTTTAATTCCGTGAGCCACGGATCGCACCAATCGCGATCCAGGCGCTTAGCGCGGCGCCGGCGGCGAGAAGCGCAGCGATAAGCATGACTCGCCGAAACCCGGATACAAACGCGGCCGCAACCCCATGCCGTACGGAAACGCGCGTCTCCGGATCAGTCGGAGGCAGATCGATTGCAGCCAGTTTGAAGCGCTGCGCCTCCACCGTTTGAACGATTGATGGAGGGATGTTTGCGTCCGATAACTGACGATGGAGCGCGTCGTTGAACGTGTGCGACATCACCAAACCCAAAGCGGCGATCGCCAACAGTCCTGCGACGGTCGAGACGGCGTTGTTCACCCCCGAAGCCGCGCCGACGTCGTTCTGCGAAACGGATTGCATGACGGTGGTAGTCAGAGGCGCGACCGTCAAGGTCATTCCAAAGCCGAGGACCACGACGGCGGGAAAAAACGACGTCCAATAGCTCATGTCGATGCCGGACAATGCGAACATCCCGAATCCCAATGCGGCGATCGCAGGACCGATGACCAACGGTAGCTTCGCGCCATAGCGCTCGACCAGACCGCCCGCCCAGCGCGAGAGCACGAACATGAGCAGCACAAATGGCAGCAGCGCAGCTCCGGCTGCAAGCGTCGAATATCCCTGTACCTGGATAAGATTCAGAGGCAGAAAGAAGAGGCTTCCCCCGAGTGCGGCATAAAGGAGAAGCGTGAGAACATTTGCGCCTGTGAAGTCGCGCGAGCGAAACAAAGTCAGCGGCAGCATCGGAGCGCTCTGGCGCGATTCGACCATGACGAACGACGGCAACGCGACGAGGCCGATCGCCAGCGCGCCAAGCACCTTAAGATCGGTCCAACCTGCAGTTTGCGCCCCGATCAGTGCATAGACGATGGCGCCGAGGGCGATCGCTGCGAGCGCCGCACCGAGCCAATCGATGCGCTCGCTGCGGGGCCGGCTACGACTCTCCGGGATGTAGCGAAAAGTCAAGATGATCGCGGCAAGCGCAAGCGGCACATTCAGGAAAAAAGCGTAGCGCCATGAACCGTGGTCGATCAGGAAGCCGCCGATGACGGGCCCAAGCGCCGTGGTAATAGCGGTGAATCCGGACCAGGTGCCGATGGCCCGTCCACGGCGGTCCTTGTCGAAAGACGCGCTCAACAGCGCCAGGCTGCCGGGGACCAACAATGCACCGCCGATGCCCTGCACCGCGCGAGCAATAATGAGCACGTCCACGCGATCGGCTAATCCGCACGTAATCGAAGCAAGGGCGAAGACGACGATGCCAATCGCGAACACACGACGCCTGCCGAAAAGGTCGCCGGCAGCGCCACCGAGTAGTAGCAGCGCAGCAAGCATCAGCTCATAGGCCTCCACGATCCATTGCACATCGGCCAGCGTTGCACCGAGTGAGCGCTGCAGTGCGGGGACTGCAACATTGACGACGGTACCGTCGATAAACGCCATGCTCGAAGCGATGATCGTGGTCGCGAGAATCCAGGGCTCAGCACGCGCTGCGCACGGCCTGCCTTGCGGTGCCGAAGCCGCAATCGTCTTGTCGCAGGGGAATGAGGCAACAGACGCCACTACCGTCGAGGTTTCAAGGGTCAAAACGCATACGAAAGTGATGCCACCACGCCATTGCGGTTTCCGGTACCCGTAACGCCGTAGGCGCTGCTTGCGTGATTGACGCCGACCCAGCTCAACTGCAGATTGAAACTCTGCCACGTCATGCCTATCCCCACTGCGCCATCGATGACCGCGCCGGAAGATGCAGGGTAAGGCATGTAGTAAGACGGCTTGGCGCTGCTGCCGAGAATACCGATGTGGGCGAGAAGTTGAATGTTGTCTTGCAAGGGTTGCGCCAGATTCAGTTCTCCATATACCGCTGGCGAGTCAGATCCGAAATAACGCGGCGAGTAATACACCCGTCCGGTGATATTCTGGAATGCAAAGCCGGCGTATATCTCGGTGTAGTCGAATCGCGGCGCAGCAGTCACCACCGAATAATCGGCTCCCGCCTCCACAGTCAATCCGGATGTCATTCGCCAGGCGTAGCCGGCGAAGGCAATCGCCTGGACGCCGTGAGTTTCATAGAGCGCCGATTCAACCGTCGACACAAAGGCCCCGGCGTACCAGCCGAGAGCGTCGTCGTACGTCAGACCGAGCTGAAACGCCGGTTCATTGTCGCTCAGCGAAATGCCACGATATCGATAATCGGACAGCACGCTCAGTGTGCCGGAGAGCTGGGCGAAAACAGTCCCGGCGCACCAAAAGAGCGCCAGGCCAAGGACGCCCGCGACGCCGAATTTACCAGCCCTGCAACCCGGCGTGTCCCGCCGTGCCGCAGGCGCAGGCACAGGTTCCGGCTGTCCTCGCAACGGCGGCGCAGGCATCGACGATCAATGGTTGGTCGGTAGCGAGCGAAGAAAGTGTCTGCGGAGCAAGCGCCTGACGCAGTTGCTGCGGTTGCAGACCCGGCGACAGCGCGCGCAACAGTGCCACAAGCCCGGTCACATGAGCAGCCGCAAACGAAGAGCCGCTCACCAGACCCCACTTGCGGCCCGGTAGAGTCGTTGGAACGTCTCGGCCCGGCGCCACCAGGAGATCTGCAGACGAATCCTGCGCGCCCCCGGTGACGATGGCAAGCACGCCGTGATGCGACGCGGGAAAGCCGTCGCTCACTCCGGGTTGCACGGCGCCGACCACTGTAACGCCGCGTGAAAGCGCGACATCGAGAAGACGCTCCAGCAGTCGATCGCGAGGTCCACCGACGCTGAGGTTGATCACCTCGACGTTCTGCTCGAGCGCGAACTGCAGGGCCTTCGCCAAGGTGAAGCTGCTGCATAAAGCCCGACCGTCAGCGCCCGCTGCTTCCCAGCAGGCGCGCAACGCCAGAAAATGCGCTTCGGGCGCGATGCCAGCGATGCCAATGCCGTTATCAGGCCGGGCGGCAATGATTCCTGCGACGGCCGTGCCATGCCGCTCGGTGCTGCCGATGCCGCTGCCTACAAAATCACGGCTGACTGCAATCTGCCCGACCAGATCGGGATGATCGATTTCGACGCCGCTATCCACTTGCGCCACCCGAACACGTCTGCCGGTCGTGATCCGGTGCAGCTCGGACAGGTGCCACTCTGTCGCGCTCGGTTGCAAGGTATAGAGCGGATCGTTGTAGGCGAGCGCTCGAAATAGGTTGACCGCTTGCGCCGATTCGACCCGCGGATCCGCCGATAGCCGTTCGGCAAGTCGTGCCGGGGACACGTTGTCTGGAGCCTGCATGACGAAGCAGTCCACGCCGATCGCTGGCATCGGCCAATTGTCGATGACCGTGAGCCCGTATTCGGTCGCTAGCGCTTGCGCGATCTTCCTGCGCGCCTGTTGACCGACACGGACGTAGCTCGATCCATAAGCGACATCCGGTCGAAAGTGGACCGGCGGCATCCGCACCATCACCAGGAGTTGCCGCTCGACCGCTTCATCGCCGTAGGACTCGCTGACCGTGGCTTCACTCCCCGCCGCCGCGCACGCTGCAACACAAGCGCCAAGCAGGGGGACTAGCAGCCAACGATGCCAGGCAATCACGGCTTGCCTTCCTGGGTCAGGCGCTCGACCAGCAATACCGAGCGTTCGGAACGCAGCGCCCGAAGTGCGACGTCGCGTCGCTCTATCGGAACATCGAGCACATAGGCATTGGCACGGGTCGGACCGTCGACCAATCGCGCGTCGGCTTCGCGCAGGATACGGCGCAGCTCTGCCTCGGTCGTCGCTGGATCGAAGACAACGATCAGCGATCCGTTACGCGGCATGACGTCCGACGCGCTCAGGGTGCGATAGAGAGCGGGGGACTCGCCGTCTCGCAGCGCCCAGGAGACGGAGGCGACAAGCACGATGACGAGCGCCGCCGTGGCCCATCGCGCTCCACGGGTGCTGTTCTCCAACGCGCGACGTAGCCGGGACCAGACTCCCCTTTCCGGCGGAGGCTCATCGAGCCGTCGGCGAAGGTTGCGTAAGGCAAGAGAGCCCGCCGGGGTGGATTGAGCGGCGGCGCAAGCCGAGTGCAATTCGCGCAACCACTCGATCTCCTGACGGCATTGCGCGCACTCGCCGACGTGTTGATGCACGTAATCACGCTCCTCGGGTGAGAGCGTCCCGTTGACGTACCAGGGTAAGAGCGCGTCGACAACCTTGTGTACGCCCGCCTCGAAGCTAAGAACACGTCCGCTCATGCTGCGCGCCAGTGCGTCGACCGTCCCAGGAAACGCCGAAGGCGCGGCCCGTAGCGGCGAAACAGGGCATCCAAGGCCGACACCCGCCCGCATGCGATGCCGTTGATGAAAGCGACGTCCGCGGCTTCCGGATCATTATGCCCGTCGAAGCGTGCACCGCTCTCAAGTGATTCCGTCAGTCGCATTGCTCAAACCTCACCGGCGGGCCTTTGCCTGTCGACTGGTCGGGTGGCAGCGAAGACCCTTCCGTGACGTAAACAAAAATAACTGCACACTATTCCCACCCCAGGCGGCTGCGGTCGACCGAAAGTCGCTTCGGTTGGACCTTGAGCCAAAACTGATGTTGCCAGAATAAGCCATATGGATACATCGCCATATCCGATTTTGACCGAGCGCGAAGAAATCTCGCGTGGCGTGGTAGCGGGGAGGCTCGATCCGGTCGATTGCAGCGTCGCTCGGTCGAGCACCGTCTATGATCAGCCGCGAGATCCGACGCAATGGCGGCTCCGGAGGCTATCGAGCCAGTCGAGCCGACCAGGCGGCTTGGGAGCGAGCCTGTCGCCCGAAGGTCTGTAAACTGGTGCAGAACTGAGCGTTGGCACACTTCGTGGCAAGCAAGCTATGCCGGGAGTGGTCGCCTGAACAGATTTCTGGCCGGCTCAAGCGTACGTACGCCGATGACGAAACCTATCAGGTGTCCCACGAGACCATCTATCGCAGCCTGTTCATCCAGGCCCCGCGGGGCTCTGAAGAAGGAGCTGATGGCGCATTTGCGGCGCATACGAGGGATGCGCCGTTCGCGACACCACACGCAAAAGACCCGCATTCACGGGCGAATCACTGATGCGGTATCCATCAGCGAGCGTCCCGCTGTTGCCGAAGACCGTGCGCTACCCGGTCACTGGGAAGGTGACTTCTGTTTGGCGGCAAGAATAGCCAGATTGCGACACTCATCGAACGTCAATCACGCTACGTCATGCTCGCGAAGGTCGACAGCAAAGATATTGAGACGGTCGTCAACGCCCTCATCAAGCAAGTGAAAAAGTTACCGCACGAACTCTACCAATCGCTAGACCGGACATTCCTCATGTTACTAACAAGCGCAGGCACTAAGCTTGACCCCTTCATGCAAGAGGCATAGCATGGATGCGGTTTCACGGATTGGAAGAGACATACCACGTGGACTTCATCGAGCGGATCTTCGGGATGGCGCCAGACGGCGGATCGGGAAGCCTCGAGTTCCTTCTCTTCGCGCTGCCCCTCGCTGGACTCGTTTATCTCTCGCTAAGAGCGCTACGTCGTAAGCGCTGAGTCCTGCAGCCACGCCGGTTGGCGAGCGGAGTGCTTGCTTCGAGCCACTCCCTGCGCACATGCACAGACTGCGAGACTGGAACGACACGTAAGCATCAGCGCGCGCCGCTGCAGCACATGTGCGCGTTTCGCTGCGAGCGCAAGCGTAGTGGGAATTTGGATCGACCCTTCGCTTGAATGACAGCTCAATAAACATCCGGAGAATTCAAATGGCAACCGGCGCGAAAGCAGAATCGAGCGCTGAGGAAGCGAGGTTCGTTTTCATTGGTACCGTTCGCAAGCTACGGGCGGCAACGATGAGCGACGTTCCAATCGACGATACGACCGCCGTGGTCAGAGTGGTTGAGGTGATTCATGCGCCGGAACTGCTCGCTCATTATGCAGGGCAGGACATCACCGTGCGCTTTACTGCCCGCAAGCGGCTCAAGGAGGGCCAGCAGGCAATGTTCTATACCAACGGCTGGCTGTTCGGCGAGAGCGTGGCTGTCGAAGCGCTCGAAATAGAGCCGGTCACCGCAAGCGCGTCCCGGGCGGGCAGAGATATGGGCGATCCGGTCGGGCGCCTGGCACAAAGAGACCTCCGATCGCGTTTCGCTGATGCCAAGTTGGTGGTCTCCGGCCGCGTGATCAGCGTGCGCATGCCGAGCGACGTGGTCGCCGCAAGGTCGGCACGAGCGGCCGAAAGACCTGTGGTGCGCCGGATCAGTGAGCACGACCCGGATTGGCGCATAGCGGAGATTCAAATCGAAAAGGTTCACAAAGGAAAACTCCAGAAGGACAGCGTGTCCGTCAGGTTTCCGAGCAGTGAGGATGTTATGTGGTACGGCACGCCGAAATTCCATCCGGGACAGGAAGGTTTCTTTATGTTGCACAAGGTCGACGATGCTCCAGAGGAGCGAGCCGCCATGGAGCGAGCTGCACCGGTGCGGGACAAAGGGGAATTCGTCGTCCCCCGCGCAATCGATTTTCAACCGTTCAGCGAGCCGGGCGGTATAAGGGAACTGATCGCACCTACCATGAGGGGTTTCGTCACGCCGATCGCCGAGCAAGAGCCCGGGACCCCACCACGCGTTCCTCCGGCCAGAAAACGGTCTTCTTCGGCAACGCCGCAGAAACGGCGACGTTGAAGCGGGGCCGCTGCTACTTCTATCTCGGCCGCTGCGCGTCGATTCGACAACGTGACGTCGTGGTGGATCGCGCGCCCGACACTTGTCAGCGAGCGCAATAGTCGGAAGAGGAAAGGACAATCATGCCGAGCCAGCGAGCAAGCAAGCCATCGGCGAGCAAGAAAGCAGCGCCGCGTGTCCGCGGAACGACGGCTGTACCCGAGAGAGTCGCTGGCGGCCGCATCGAGGCGGCCCCACCGGGTTTCCTGCTCGTGAATGTCATCCCGAAGTCGTTGAGTGGGGAAACGAGTCAGGATAGCGAGCCGCACCTTGCAGCAAATCCTGCGAACGCAGCGCAGATCGCTGCGACTGCCTTCTCTCCAAACCCTGGCGGCGGTTCACTCGGCCCCGTTTATATCTCCACGGATGCCGGCAATACGTGGAGAGTCAATGCGATCGTGCCGAGCGTCCCTGGCAGTGTCACAGGAACGCACGACATTACGACGAGCTTCAATGCCAAGGGCACCAAACTGTATGCTGGCATTCTGAGCACGCGTAGAGGCGCAATGCAGTTCCTGCGTACGGATAATCCGTTCGGCTCGACTCCAATGGTGATATTGAAGAGCCGCCCTGACGCAGATCAACCCTTCACCCATGCGACGACGGTCCCGAGCGGAGCAGACGCCGGTAAGGACCGCGTCTACATCGGCAATAACGATTTTGCTGCACCCGGCGACAGGACCGAAACGGTAGACCTGTCGCTCGACGGAGCAGTGACGAGTCCGGCGTTCACCACGTTACGCATCGAGAAGCGGGGAGTCGCGGTCGGTCAGGATGGCCCGCAGAGCCGCCCGGTCGCTCACCGCGACGGCACTGCGTATGCTGCGTTCTACCGCTGGCGTGGCTTGAGTGGAACGTTCGAGACCAACACGCTCGTGATTACGGCAGCCGACGTGGTCGTGGTACGCGACGACAAGGGGGGCGCGGCTGATTTCGCGAGCCTCGTAGAGCCTCCCGCGCCGGCGGGTGACGGCCGCATCGGCAAGCGTGCGGCGCAGGGCGTAAGCTTTCCTTTCATGAATCGGGGCACTCCGGCGACGGGCCAACAGAGGATAGGAGGGACCATCTCGATCGCTGTGGATCCGAAAAACAGTTCGATCGTGTATCTGGCATGGGGCGATGCCCAGCCCGGTACCTTCCTGACTATTCACGTGCGCCGTTCGGTCGATCGGGGTCTAACCTGGTCGCCGCAGGATTTGCTAACGATCCCGAATGCGACCAACGCTGCGCTGGCGATCGCCGAGATCGTACCCGTTATCGGCGCGACGAAGACCGGTAGGACTGCTCGTCGCACCGCAGAGACCTCGCAAACCAGCGCCGTGCCGCCGGTGGTCCCCTCCAAGATCGTTATAGGCCTGCTGTATCAGCAAGTGACGGGCACCGGTGCCGCTCAGCGTTGGGTTACGCACCTGCGACGAAGCCCAGACGGCGTCAACTGGAGCGACTTGATCTTGGCGGATGCACCGGCTACAGCACCGGCGAAGGATTTCGATCCCTATCTTGGCGACTACGATCATCTGGTCGCCGTGCAGAACGTGTTCTGTGGAATTTTTTCGGCGAATAATACTCCGGATCTCGCGAACTTTCCGAACGGAGTGAAATATCAGCGCAACGCGAACTTCGCGACGCGTACGCTGCTGAATGTCGACAATCAAACGCCGGTGGCGATATCGATCGATCCATTCTTTTTTCGCGTCGTGAACTGAATCGCAGCTCTGCCACACCAGTTGGAGGTCTCGAGGGCGCGCGAGCTGTGAAGCGGATTGACAGCTTGGGCTCGTGCCCCAAAACGACGCGAAGCCCTTGGACGGCAGCGTGGTCGAAAACGGCTCGATGGCTTGGATCGGGGGTTAACTCGCATTGCGTCCGCCGGCTTTGGGTCCATCCTTCATAGATTTCCTCAAGCCGCATGGTCCTGATCGCCTGCAACACTTTCGACCTACCCAGGTCCATCCCCTTTCTCAAGGGGCAACGGTTAACCGGACATTCCATGGGTTTACCTAGACCGGACAGTCCTCGTGTTACTAACAGGAACGTCGGTCGTTCGTTGACAAGCGCTTTCAATGAGTGCAGATTGTCGTGTGATCTCGATTCCAAGGAGAACAGCATGAGGAACATCCTGGCGATAAGCACATTGGCGATCTTCGGCATTGCGGCCGGTAACGCTATGGCTTGCGACTACGGCGACGAGGCGTCGGCCAGCGCTCCGGAAGCGGTCGCCTCGATCGCGCCTCCAGCGGCAACTCAGGCAATGACTGCGCCCGCGGTCGCGAAAACGGCGACGACCACGCGCAATGCCGCCAAACCCGTTGCCGTGAAGACCAAGGCCAAAGTGTCCGACCCGAAGGTCGCGGCGAGTTCTACAAACTAGTTCGTTCCGAATGACTGAAAAGCCCGCCTCGAGCGGGCTTTTTTGTTGGAAGACGCCCATGTGGATCAAAACTCTGACAAGCGCCACGGCCATCGCTTGGCTTACGGCTGCGATGTATCCGGTCGAAGCCGACGCGCAAATGACCAGCGCCCCCAGTCCGACGCAGCAGGCGCAAGCATTGTTCGACGATTACTGGCAGTGGATCTTGCGCGAATATCCCGAACTTGCGAGCTCGCTGGGCGACCATCGATACGACGATCGGCTGTCGGATCAGTCCGAGCAGGCTATAGCGAAGCGAGAGGCCGCACGCGCTCAATTTCTAGAGCGACTCGCCAAGGTCCCAGCAACGGAACTTTTGCCGCCCGACCGGGCCTCGCTTCGGGTCCTTCGTCATCAGCTCGAGGAGGCAATCGCTCTGCGTAAGCTGTGCGCGCCACTCTCCTGCGTGCGCTCCGAATTCTGGTCTCCGATCACTCAATTTTATGGGCCGCAGTTCTATGTTCCTTCGTGGGCGGATACCACGCGCTTCGCGTCGGTGCGGGATTACGAAGCGTACGTCGCGCGTCTCGGCGCACTGGCCGTGCAGATCGATCAGCTTATCGCGCGAATGGAGACCGGCATGAAGCTGGGATGGATGCCGGCAAAAGTCGCGATCACCCGCGTGCCCGGACAACTCGACGCGCAAATCGATCCGGATCCGACCAAGAATCCGGAGTACAAGCCATTCCTCAAGTATCCGCCGGATATCGCTGCAGGGGATGCCGCGCGCCTTAGCGTGGCGGGTCAGAGCATCATCAAGGACAAGGTGATTCCGGCCTTTCGCCGCCTGCGTGCTTTCTATGCCGAGCGCTATCTGCCGGCGGCGAGCGAGAACATTGCGGCGACAGCGCTTCCGGCTGGGGCGCCTTACTACGAAGCGCGCCTGAAGGAATATACGACGACCACGATGTCGGCGAAGGAGATACACGAGCTGGGTCTCTCCGAGGTCGCGCGGATCGGCAAGGAGATGGACTCGACGGTCGCCGCCGCGGGGTTCAAGGGCTCGCGCACCGAATTCCAGAAAGCGATCAACACCGATCCGCGTTTCTTGTACACCAAGGCAGACGACATGCTGGCGGGCTATCGCGATATCGCCAAGCGAGCCGACGCGGAACTGCCAAAGTTGTTCGCGCAGCTTCCGAGACTGCCTTATGGTGTGCGCGCCATGCGCCCGGAGGAAGGAGACAATGCCGAGCACTACGTGCGCGGCGCAGCGGACGGGAGTCGCGCAGGCTATTTCGAGGCCAACGTCAATTCGCTGTCGCGGCGCCCGAAATGGTCCATGGAAACGCTGGTGCTGCATGAAGCCGTTCCAGGACATCACCTGCAGGTGTCCCGCGCGCAGGAACTGGCATTGCCGGAATTCAGGCGCAACGCATTCTTCGTGGCCTATTCCGAAGGCTGGGCGCTTTATGCCGAGAGCCTCGGATACGAGATGGGTTTCTACGCCGATCCCTATTCGAAGTTCGGCAAGCTGTCGGCGGAGATGCACCGCGCGGCCCGGTTGGTTGTCGACACCGGTATCCACGCTTTCGGCTGGACGCGCGAAAAAGCGATGGCGTACCTCCAGGAAAATGCCGCGCTTACGCCAGAATTCGCGACCGCCGAGATCGACCGCTATATCGTCACGCCGGGACAGGCGACCGCATATAAGATCGGCGAGCTCAAGATCAAGGCGCTGCGCGCGAAGGCGCGCAGCGAGCTCGGGGAAAAATTCGACCTTCGCCGCTTCCACAATGCGCTCATCGACAATGGCGCGCTTCCCCTCGAGATGCTGGAGCAGGAAATCACGACGTGGATCGCCAGCGAACTTGCAAGGACCCCGTAGTCCTTACCGTGCGCAGCACAGCATGCCAAGTCAGGGATCTTTCGACGCGACAGAGGGCTCGCCACCGCTTTGTAGCCCGAGCGTAGTCGGCGCGTTCAGCGCGGAGCCGGGACATGAGCAAACGTTGCCTCGAATATCCGGCGCTCCTCTGCATTTGAGAGATTACCGCCCAGTTCCTTGGCTATGGCGTAATGACGGGCATGGGTATCGACGTCGTCCGCGACCGACGCCGCATTGGCGAGAACCGCGTGCGCGAACGCAAGCTCCCAAGGTTCAGTTTCGTGTGCCGTGAAATATTTGAATGAAGAGCCGGCATAACGCATCGCTGAGTCTCCATGGCCGAGCAATGCGTGGATGTGCCCCAATAGCATGTCGGCGCGAGCCGCGTTGAGCTCGGTGCCCACCTTGCTCCAGTGCAGCGCGGCCGCGTGTGCGGCGTTCAACATTTCCTCGTCTTCTGCCGGCGAACGAGCCGAAGCCTCCGAGAGCCGCCATGCGCGATTGTTGCTTTCGGCAGCAAAACGCCGGTGCCACCTGAGAACTTCTTCTTCAGTCGGTTGATCTGCCATGGCTTTGGTTGTGCTGTAAGACGCTATCGAGTCCCAGGGTATGCGGTGAACAGGTTCTGATACTTCCCCTCTGCGAGCTCGGCGTTGAAGCGCTGTCCGATCTCCTCGATCAGGCGATAGTTCACGGACAGATCAGCGTTCGCAGGCCCCGCTGCTGAAAGCAAAAGGGAGCGCTCATCGGCACTGTAGAATAGGTAGAACTGGCTTGTGCCGATCGCGACCATTTTCGAGGGCGAAGTCGGGTTGCCTCCCTGCGCTGCGGCGACGTAGCTTGCACCGTAAGCCCGCTGCAGATAGCCGAAAAACTCGTCCATCACCTGCGGTTGGGTCGGATATAGGACGTAGTCGACGCGAGGCCGGGTTCCCCGCAATTTTCCCTGCCACGGCGGCGACTTGAAGTCCTTTCGCAGCCGCAATTCCTCGACGCCGTTCTTGTCCTTGGTCCATTCGAAGTTGCGTGCAATCCATTCCGGCGTTACATCCCACACGGATTCGAAGCGCAGCGCAGTGCGGTCGAAAGGGACGCCGTACACCCGTCCGGTTGCATATTCCGCGAGCACGAGCGCGTAATCGAAGCGCGAATTATCGTAGCGATTGCCGACGAAGAGCAGTTGCGTCCGGCCCGGCGACATCGCGCGCACCGGCTCGTTGCTGGCGTTGTAATCGCCGATCTTCTGCAGAATCTCATAAGTGTTGACGACCACCGGGTAGTGCTTGAGCGTCGCGACGTCGAGCACCACGCGGCGATTGAGCAGCAGGAGCCGCCCGCCGCGTTCCGTTCGCGGCTCGGCGCTTGCATCACGTACAGTGATGTTGCGGGGCGCAATGGGTTGGCCGTTGTCGGCATCGAGCCATTGCCACGACGCGATGTCACTGCTGGCCGGCGCAAGCGTTTCAACGCTGAGCTGCCCGCTTTGTTCGCTGATGAGATAGGTGCCTGCCTCCGATGCGAGCACCGCGGGACGCGGCGCCGCTTCCAGGAATCTGGCATCTGAGAATCGAGACACTTGCGCCGTACCATCGCTGAGCTGGATCGGCACGCCACGATAACGCACCTCGAAACTGCTCACCGTCATGCGGCCAAAGGGGTTCGCCGTGAGGTTTGGAAAAGCGCCCGACGAGATCTTCCGGAACTCTGTAATGATTTCGAACGGCCCCATGCTGACGGACGGCGGGTCGGCGGCGTGTCCCGTCGTCGCTGCGCTCAGACCCAGGGCGCCGATCACAAGTCTCCATACACTGCCGGACATTCTCATGCACCTGAACAATTACCGAAGATCCACGGAGTCAAGAATGTAGTCGGTCAGAAGCTTATCGGTAAGGGCGCCGGCACCCTGAATGCGGAAGTTAGTCGTCGCCACGACCACGACCAGGCGAGTCTCGGGCAATACGTAGACCTTGTTGCCGCCCGTCCCGTACATGCCGTAGGACCTGAAACTTCGGTTCCCCGCGTGGAATTCCTGCAGCCACCATAAATGGCCGACTTGCGCCGATCTGGGTTTTGCACCGGCTGCTTATCGGGGAAACAACTCATCACCTTAGCATCGGTCCTCAGCATTTTGCGATCGACAGCAATGCCTACAAGCATGCCGATGACAGTTTTCGTTGCCGATCTCGTGTTGCGCAACGCCTCAATCCCATCGGCGTCGAAGTAGTGTTCATAGACGAGATTGCCGTCTCGAGCCACGAGAACGCTGGTGACATCCTTGAAATTTCCGTCGCGAATGGATTGCTCCATTTGCTTGAGCCGCGATTCGCTCAAGTGCAAGTCCGACGGAGCGGCGCTCGGAAATCCCGAAGCGTCGGTGGAGGACGCAGGATTTCCTTCAGCCATTGCACCGAGGCCGATGAGCCCGAGCACAACAGCCGCAAGAAAAACCACCAGCCTTTTCACGAAACCAGAACCATGAGTTGGTCAACGGAGAGCTTGCAGCTCCGCGCAGAAGTCCGCGTCGCTGCCTGAACTATCAGCCTTCAATGGCGACCTCCGCTTCGATCTCTACCGGGATGCCGAAGGGAAGCTCAGCCATCCCGACCGCCGAGCGAGCATGCAGTCCACGCGGCGATCCATACAGCTCGACGATGAGATCCGTAAAACCATTGATGACGGCGGGCTGCTGCTTGAATCCCGGTGCAGAATTGACCATTCCAAAAACGCGAAGCCACGCCGATATGCGGTCCAGATTGCCCAACTCGCGTTTCAGGCTCGCGAGAATCGAAAGCGCCGTGAGCTGCGCCAAGCGCTGAGCCTGCTCGAGTGAGACGTCAAGGCCGACCTTGCCCAGCGGCGTGGCCAGCGAGCCGTCCGCGTTCTGTGCCGCGTGACCCGAAACATAAGCACGGTTGCCGTGAATGCGCACCCATGGAAACGGCAACTTCACTCCGGGCGGCAGTACGAGCGCGGCCGGAAGAGCCAAGCCCAGAGCCTGCAATCTCGATTCGATCTGCGACACGTCCACTCCCCTGTTGACGGATTTTCACTCGTTTGCGAGATTGCTTCTCCAGGCCGTCGCTGGCCTGACGCATCGGGTGCTACTGTGGCGCGTGCGGATTCCGGGGAATCGGCTGGAGCATGCTTATGCGGTTACCCTCGGTGTCGGTGAATGAAACGTATTGCCCCACGCCCGGAATCTCCACAGGTTCGCCGAGCACTTTACCACCCGCATTCGTCACTTTTTTCACCGATTCCCGGATGTCGTCCACGGCGATAACGACAGACGGATGTTGCGCGGGCCAATCAGGTTTCCTTGGGAAGAAACCGCCATTGATCGAGCCCGGCTTCTTCGGACCGCTCTGATCGGTTTCGGTCGTCGTCGCAAGGACGTAATTGCCCATATCTTCGCCAAACATCTGCGTCTGCCATCCAAATGCAGACGCATAAAACTTTGCCATCCGCTGACGGTCGTCGTATGGCATCTCAAAATGAACGACTGGATCCATGATCTGTTCTCCAAGGAAATTGAAGGGTCGCCCGTTGTCCGCGCCGAGCGTTGTTGAATCGCCCTACTTCTTGTACCGCGGTTGGTACAACTGAACCTTGAATGCTCCGGGCACTCGGAAGTACGTCACCAAACCGTATCCGTGATCCTCGATGCCCTGGCTGAACTCAACCCCGCGCCTTTTTAATTCCGACACCGTCGACTCGATGTCGTCACAATAAAACGAGATATCGCAGGTTCCTGACGGCGGCCCATTGTCTTCGGTTGGGTGGACTCCAAGATCCGCTTCCGGTGCGTCGAAAATAAGCCAGCCGTCGCCGACGTCGCTGGCGGAAAGCCCGAGCTTGTCCTTGATGAAGGCGCGCAATGCGCCCGCCTCGGACGAGTAGAACATCGCATGCATGCCGCGGATCATGGGGATTCCTTCCTTCGAGACTGACTGGGCCCTAAGCTTCCAGCGATGCGATTGCGCGATTTATGCGCCTTGCGCAGGGGAACACGAGTGAGACCGCCCATAACGCAGATGGTGCTCCGGTAGGTATACCCGTTCAGTGTCACCCTGACCGGCGCACGGATCTTGCCGAAGACCACCTTCGGATCGAAGGGCACCGGGATGAAGCACATCGACATCTCGTCGTAGAGCTTAACGGTGACGGTCTTCGACGCGATGATCCGCAATCTTACCAATGGCGGTCAGATGTCCTTGCACCAGGACGTTCCATTGCCACCTGTGACCGGACAAAGCCGATTCTTTCGTAGAACCCAGAGACGCCGTCTCGCGCCGCGCGCAGCACCCAGGTCATTTGCGGATCCCTTCCCATGGCTGCGCCGACCAGTGCACGACCTACTCCCTTGCGCCGATGAGCTTCTGCGACCACCAGCATTGAAATGTAGCCGTTGGAAAGCCCATCGGTCAGCGCCCGGATAAAACCGATGACCTCGCCCTGCTTTACCGCAACGAGTGCGAGTTGCGATCTGGAAAGCAGTTGCCGGAACCTTTGCGGGTCGACGTCGCGAATGGTCCACCCATTGGCCTGCAGGAGAAGCCGTACCGCTTCAATCTCCGATGACTGAATCGCGCGAATCTCCATCTGACAGTCGGCAGCGGCAAGCCTACTAAGTATCGGCCCTATGGGCGCGCGAGCACCGCCCCCAGGGCGTCCAATTGATCGGGACATCAAGCATCACCGGTTGGGATGATGGCAGCCGTCTCCACCATCAGGATGACCGCCCGCTCCGGCGCCCGTGTACGGTGAACCGTCCCTTTGGGCACAACGAATCCTTGTTGCTCGCCAAGCTCAACACTTCTATCCTCCAGGTCAACGATGAAGCGGCCCTCGAGAACAAAGAAAAACTCGTCATCGTGGTCGTGCTTGTGCCGGTGATATTCGCCTTGCATGACCCCGAGACGGACTACCGAATCATTCACCTGGCACAGCGTCTGGTTGTACCAGCCTCCCTGGGAACGCGCCGCTACCAAGGAGGGGACATCGACCACCTTCAGCGGTGGCAAAAGCACGTTGAGAAACGTCTCGTAGGGGTAGTCCTGGACGGCACTCATATCACTTCCTCTTAACCTCGTAACACGGCAAGGTCCACGCTGGACGCCTCGCGCAGTCCGCGGAGCAAAGCCAATGCGGCGAGTGCCCGATCGTCACTCCAGCCGCCATAAGCGCAATTCGCGGTGAACTTCGACTCCAGTGCCTCGGCCGACATCGGCTCGTCGCACCCGCCGCGAAAATGCCCCTGGCTCGCCTCGCGCACTTCGCCGGATTTAAGCGTGACGCGGACATGACCGGTGAACCGGCGCGGATAAGGATTATCAGGGTCGACGACGTAGCGAACCTTGCCGGCAAGAGCACGCACCGCGGGGTCGTGCACGACGGCCTCTTCGTAGTCCATCAGGCCCGCATCACCGCGCAACATGCCGACCGCAATGGCATAGGGTACGCTGAATTTGGCAGCGTAGCCGTTGGGCGGAGCCTGCTTCGCCTCGAGCGGCTCCCACAAGCGGTGCACGATACCCTCAGCAGTCTTGCACTCGATCGACGCAACATCGCCAGGCACAACACCTTCGGCGACCAGCCTGCGTGCGCAATCGATGTAAGGATGAGCCATGGTGCCGCAAGCGTAGGGTTTGAAGGCGATGTCACCGGCAAGCCACTCTTTGCCCGCGCCGTCGAGCATCGCGCCGAAATCGCATCCGTTGCTATTGGCAAAGGCATGAAAAAATCCATGTTCGCCATCGAACAGCGTGCGCGGTCCGGTAAAGCCCGCTCGTGCCATTCGGGCGGCCCGGTAACCCGACTGCGCCGCCCAGCCCGGATGCATGCGCTTGGTCCATGCACCTTCTGCAAGATATTCGATGATGCCCGAAGCCATGCTGCCGGCGATGCCGAGCGCGTTGAACCATTGCGTTTCATTGAGACGCAACGCCGAGCTCACACCCGCCGCTGCGCCAAGCGCACCGAACACCGCGGTAGGATGAAACCCCGCCTTGTGGACGCGCTTCGGTGACACGAGGCATAGGCGGCACATGACTTCACAGCCTATCGCGACGCCGCGTTCCACATCGCAGCCGGCAAGGCCGTGTTGTTCCGCCGCCGCGAGCACCGCCGGAATGATCACCGCTCCGGCGTGCACGGGGCCGCCCTCAAAGGTGTCGTCGTAATCTTCGCCATGCGCGGCAGTGCCGTTACACAACGCCGCCGTGGCGACGTTGAAGCTGCCGGCATGGCCAATCACCGTGCATGCGCCCGGTTCTGCGGTCGCCTGCAGCGCCGAGCGCACATAGGCGGTATGGCGCGCGGCGACGCACAGGCCGGCGACATCCATCAGCACAGCGTCGCACATGCGGGTTACGGCGACTGGGAGCGCTGGCTGCACGGCGCAGAATGCTGCGGCGAGCTCCTCCGAGACGGAGACTTTGGGGAGGGTCAAGCTGCTTCCGACAAACGTCGTTACTCAGCTTCGATCTTGCTCGCCCGAGCCACAGCAGTCCAGTGAGCGATTTCGTCGGCGATGTACTTGCCGAATTGCGCGGGTGTCATCGGCATCACGTTGAGCGCCTCGGCCGTAAAGCTTTCGCGCAGCTCCGGCGATGCCAGCACCTTGTTGATTTCGTCGTTGAGCTTTTTGGTGATGGCTTCGGGCAGTTTCGCCGGGCCGACGATACCGTACCAGGTGAGCCCGTTGAAACCCTCGTAGCCGGACTCCTTGAATGTCGGCACATCGGGCAGCACGGCTTGACGCTTATCGCCCGTGACGGCGAGCGGCTTGAATGCCCCTGAACGCACGTGCGGCAAGGCGGCCGCGAGCCCCGGAAAGATAACCGCGATCTGCCCGCCCATGGCATCGCTGAATGCCTGGCTGATACTTCGATACGGCACCGCCATGCTGGGGACATCCGACGCATGTTTGAACTGTTCCATCAGCAGGTGATTGAGCGTGCCCACGCCGGAAGTGCCGTAATCGACCTTGCGTGGATTCGCTTTGGCATAGGCGACGAATTCCTGGAGCGTACTGACCGGCACCGCGCGGGCCACCACCAGTACGTTGGGAGTGCCGCCGAGCATCGCGATCGGCGTGAAGTCCTTGACGGCGTCGTATCCGAGATTGCGTTTGACGGCGGGATTAGTGGCGTGCGTAGCAACGTAGCCGATCATCAGCGTGTAGCCATCGGGCTGCGCTCGCGCGGTCATCTGCGTCGCGATCGCGCCACCCGCGCCGGCCTGGTTCTCGATCACGAATGGCTGCCCCATGGCGATTCGCAACCTGTCGGAGATGATTCGCGCCACCAGGTCGACGCCACCCCCGGGCGCCTGTGGCGCGATGATCTTGACGGGCCGGTTCGGGTAGTTGTCCTGCGCGATGGCCGGCGCCGGCGCGAAGATCGCGATTATCGAGAGCAGGGCCAGCATGTGCATATAGCGGCAAGCAAAGGGAATCATGAGTCGCTACGATAAACGATCCGGGGCGTGAAGTGCGCCGATAGCGATCAACGCCCGCCCCACCTCTTCCATGCCTTCAGGGGGTAAGCGCGCCTGGGGTGGCAGCGGTGCGCCAACCGCATAACCTTGTAGCTCCAGTCCACCCTTGATGCAGGCCGCCAGATTGTACTTGGCAAACACCTCGTTGAGATTCCACAGGCGGCGCTGACGCTCCATCGCCGTGGGCCAATCGCCGCGCCGGCAAAGTTCGTAGAGCTCGACGCTTTGTCTCGGCGCGACACAAGCCGGTCCTGCCATCCAGCCAACGCCACCGATCATCATCACGCAAGCAGGAATATGCGACGACGCCGCGAACACCTCCATCCGCCCTTGCACTCGATTGATGATCGATAGCAGGCGACCGGTGTTGAAGGATGCGTCCTTGATGTAACGGATATTGGGAACGTGGCTCAACCGGTCTATCACCGTCAGGCTTAAATCGGAGCGCTGGAAGTTCGGGTTGGTGTAAAGCACGACAGGTAGGGAGACGCTTCCCGCGACGGCCTTGAAATAGGCGAACACCCCTTCATCGGAAACGGGAAAGTATGCTTCCAGGATGGCGAGAATGCCGCTGCAACCGAGATTTTCGAACTCGCGCGCTTGGGCAACGGCGTTCGCAGTGGTCGTCGAAGCTACACCCGCTACGACCGGAACACGTCCGTGCGCCGCTTCGATAACGACTTCAACGACTCGGCGTTGCTGCGCCGGGGTGAGGTAAGCGAATTCACCGGTTGAGCCGAGCGGCGTGAGTCCCTGGACGCCTGCATTGATGAGGTCATCGCATAGTCGCGCGAGGACGTCCGCTTTCACCTCGCCCGAATCGTCGACAGGTGAAACAACGTATGGGAAAACGCCGTGGAAAGCTGCTGCACTCATTGCATCGCGAATCATGCCTTAGCTGCCCCGTGCCTGTAGGGAAGGAACCACGAACCGAAGACACCAACAGCGTCTTGATCTCATGAACGCAAACGCTCGCTATTCGCGCTTGCGCTCCCGGAACCTTAGGTCGCGCCACGATTCGATGCACACCGACTGCATGCGGCCCGGACTTTGCCTGGTGAACGGACATACGCCAAACGTGCCCCACGCCTCCGTGTCGAAGCTCGTCATTTGCGAAGCAAGGCCGGGAGGCAGCTGGTCATAGTGTATCCCCAGCATGCGTGATGTGCCGACGCGCCAGATGCGGGCGCTGGGGGCACCGTTCCAGAAGGATAGCCTTCCTCCGAGCTCGAAGCAGGGGCCGACGATTCCAGGGTTCGCCGAGCATGCATAGTCCGAAGCAGTGGCGATGAAGGTCAATCCAAGAAGACACAGCATCGAAGAGACGTGCGCCGTATTCACGCTGCGGCCAAAAGAATGAACATGAGCGACCCGGCTTAGAGCGGCTCGTGGGGCTTACCCTTTTGGTGAAAGTCGGCGCGACCGCTCGATCAGGCGCCGTGCATTGCGATAGGTCGGCACTTCCACCCAGAGTCCGGCGACCAGCGCCCGATCTTCCCCGCGCGCGCGCGCCGCTTCGAATCCATCGACGATTGCACCCGCGCGGCGCACTTCTTCATTGTCCGGCGTCAATGCGGCATTGATCGGTTGCGCGTGCTCCGGACGCACCAGCGCCTTGCACCGGTAGCCGAGGGAATGGGCGTAACGCGCCTCGCGCACGGCGCCTTCGGTGTCGCTGAAGGTGTAAGGAGCGTCGATCGGCTCGATGGACGCGGCGCGGCATTCGAGCACGAAGCGCCGCCGGGCGTAGTCCAACTCTACCGCGTCGGGCTTACGCTCGGCGCAAAGGTCTGCGGCCAGATCTTCCGCACCGAGCAGCGCGGCCCGGATGCGTGGGCTTCCACCCGCAATAGCACGCACGTCGACCACACCCAGCGCAGTCTCGCACACCGGCAGAATTTCGGTCGTGCCGGGCGCGATGCCGAGCGAAGCTTCCCAATGCGTGAGCGCAGCGTGCAATGCATGCATCTGCGCAGCGCTCACGGCCATGGGGTACGCGATCACGTCGGGCCGCGCCGGCATGGCAGCGGCCAGATCAGTCGGTCCATCCGCGTCAAGCGCATTGATGCGCACCACCACAATTCGGCTTGCTTCTCGCCACCGCTGGAGCAGCTTTGCAAGTCCGCGACGCGCTTCGTCGCGACGCGCCGGCGGCGTGAAGTCTTCGAGGTCGACGATCAGCGCGTCGGCGCCGCTGCGCTGCATGGCGTCGTGCGCTTGAGCATCGGCGCCCGGGCCGAACAACCAGGTGCGTATCAAATCAGGGTCCATTGCTCGAGCGCTTGCGCAGAAAAACGTGGGTTGCACGTTCGCCCGCGACGTACTTATCGCATTCGTAGCCCAAAGAGGACATATCGATGTCGTTCCAGAGCTGCTCTCCAGAACCGAGTAAAACAGGTCGGATCGCCAGGTGCAGCTCATCGATCAGCGCGGCGCGCAGATACTGCCGAATCGTGGATACGCCGCCACCGATGCGCACGTCGCGGCCGCCCGCTGCAGCGGTCGCTTCCTCCAATGCGGCGTGGATACCTTCGGTGACGAAAAGAAATTCCGTACCTCCCGCCATCCTGAGCGGCGGGCGTGGGTGATGCGTCAGCACGAAAACGGGCGTGTGATACGGCGGCTCCTCGCCCCACCAGCCCTTCCAGCTCTCATCCGGCCATGGGCCTCGGACAGGACCGAACATGTTGCGCCCGAGAATCCAGGCACCGATTCCAGCAAAGCCTTGCTCGGCCACTTCGTTATCGACTCCCGTCTCTCCATCGTCGTGGCCGTGCATCTTCCGCCACACGCGCGTGTGAAAGAACCATTTCATCAACTCAGGGCCCCTGATGCCGAGCGGATGCTGCAGATCCTGATTCGGCCCGGCACCGTAGCCGTCGATGGAAATCGCAAAGCTTTGGACGCGGAGTTTCGGCACTACGTCCCCCGTCGGCTCTTCAGTTGGATGGTCATTTGGGCTGACTCACGATGACTTATTGCCCCTCCGGCGGCTGCCAGAGTTCGACCTTGTTGCCCTCCGGGTCGATGACCCAGCCGAACTTTCCATACTCGGAGTCGCCCTTCTTCTCGAGTACGTTGTAGCCCTCTCTGCGCAACGCTTGTATAACTCCGTCAAGGTCTGCGACCCGATAGTTGATCATGAACGGCGACTTGCTCGGTGTGAAGTTGTCCGCATCGGCAGCGCCGATAGACCAGATGGTCGTGCCTGTCGTAGGTTTGCCGGCTTCGTCGGTCCAGCGAAATGCGGCACCTCCCCATTCCTGTACGTCGATGCCCAAGTGCGTCATGTACCAAGTCCTCAGCGCGACAGGATCCTTGGCATGGAAAAAGATTCCACCGATACCCGTGACTCTCTTCATCTACACCTCCGGGCGCGAAAGAAGACGAACGCAGCGGACCGAACCTAGCATACAAAGTTACCGGCGCCGAGCGGACGGCGCGCGAGCGCCCCTACGAGGCGTCCGGGTTGAGCGAGAGGTTAGCCATGCGCGTTCTGGCCAAGGAGCTGCGACAACCCATGGAGATCGCCGAGAACCCAAAGCTCTGCAACCTGATTTCCGGAAAACGTGAATAGAGCCGCGCCTGCCCATTCGATTGGCTTTCCTGTTGGTTGAAAACCGAAAAGCTCCCCGCGATGGACACCCGAGAAACGCATACGTGCAAACGCCTTGGGTTCTTCGATGACAAGATCCAGAATATCGCATCGAAATTCGAGAACTGCCTGATGTACAAAATCAACGTATGACGCGAAGCCGCCGTGGCCGGTCTTCATTTGGCCGAGCGAGCCGCGGAATGTGAAATCCGCGCGTAGCAATTCGGGAATCTTCGCTTTATCGTGTCGGTTCCAAATGTCCGCATAGAAGCTTTCTACAACCGCACGGATGTGATTCGGGTTCATCGCGATGGCCTAACGAACTGAGCTAATCGGCGTCGAAGCGGACGGCGAGTAAGCGCGCCCCGTGGCGAGACATCCGGCTCGAGCGAGAAGTCAGGACACATACTCAAATCTCAGAATAGCGCACAGATGATACGAACGTTTGCCGCAAAGATACCCACCAACCAGACCCCGCAACCAAAACTCGCATATCCGATTCCCAGCCCAATGCAACCCAAAATGGATTGACTGGCGCGAAAGGTAAACGGCAACGCGAACAAGGTGATCAGACAGATGACGCCTGTCCAGAAGTAAGCTTCGTAGCCCCATTGACAGGATTTTGGTGCCGCCGCATAAGCGAACGCAAGGAGCGCAACACACAATGCACCACCGGCGACGAGTGCTTGTGTTCGCCGCTTCAACTGTGCCCTAACGAATCAAGCTAGCGGGGCCGGACCGGACGGTGAGCCCGCGTTGCCGACGGCGTTTGGTTGAGCGAGAGCTTAGGCCAACGATTTGAGCAATACATGTTTGTCAAACCCCGCTATGTAGTCAGGAACTTGCGCCGTCAGGCGAAACCCAGCGACGGAATAAAGTCGCGCCGCTGAAATGCTGAGCGTTTCA
>VBCY01000261.1 GCA_005882995.1 Betaproteobacteria bacterium | reverse complement strand
GCATAAATCTGATATCCCTCGCAGCCGCCAATGAGCTCTTCGAGCCGTGCGACCTTCTCTGCACCGCGACAGTTATTCCCGACCAGTCGCCCATCGAATACCGCGTCCCTTCTGGAAAGTCGTGTGCACAGCAGATCGTCAAAACCGAGCCGCTCTACGAGATGAGTAAGGTAGATGTCAAGCGACGCGCTGATCAGGACGAGACGATGCCCACGCTCCCGATGCCAGCGCACACGCTCGAGCGCCCTCGGTCGCAACAGATGGGTGGTGATTCGCGTGGCGAAGTCCCTAGCCGCGACATCGAGCGGGCTGCAGTCGCGGCCGGTAAATAAGATCGCAATCAGCCGAGCCTTCAGCGCATCTCGCGAGCGCATCCGACCGCTGCTGCCCATGACATCCAGCGCCAATCGCATCAGCGCTCCCGTCAGGCGACGCCGGCCGAAGGCAGCCCCTAAGAACGGAAGAAAAGTGTCGCGAGTAGTGATGGTGCCGTCGAAGTCGAAAGCAGCTATGACATTAGCGGTATTATTCACAGCGCGCTTGGATTGTCGCATCGCCGAGTCACCGTAACAAGATCGTCGCCGACGAAGGTACCCTCTTGGTCGATTCATATGGCGCTATTCACGCAGCGACTGGTCGGCGGACTGTTGATTCTGTTCCTGGCCGCAGCTCTAGGATTTGTCGGTCTAGCGTGGCAGATTGTCAGCTACGGAAACGCGTCGGTCGACTCCCACGCCGACGCGGCGCTGGTTCTTGGTGCTGCCGCATGGGGCAATAAGCCTTCTCCCGTCTATCGAGAGCGCATCAACGAGGCGATCGCGCTGTACAAGGCAGGGCGAGTCCGATACCTCGTCTTCACAGGCGGCACACCCGAACCGGGTTACCCGGCTGAAGGTGAAGTCGGACGGAAGTTCGCAATTGAGCATGGCGTGCCTGCTGCACTGGTCCTGTTCGAAACGAGCTCCCGCACGACCTGGCAAAACCTTGTCAACGCGCGCGAACTGTTAGTGCCAGTCGGAATTCGGACGGTGCTTCTGGTCAGCGATCCACTGCATATGCGTCGGGCGATGGCAATGGCATCACGCCTCGGTTTGGATGCGGCGCCGGCACCTACATCCTCAAGTCGCACATTGACTACCTTCTGCTCGGCAGGCCGTTGTGACCGTTCTCCAAGCCGCGATGGTTTTGGGACCCTTCATCGGAACGGTCGGATTCGCGCGACGAGGCGCGAACGTCACGCAGAAAACGCCTGGCCAGCGGCGCGTAGCAGATCACTGTTCTTGTTCACTGAAATCTGACCAGACTTGCTCCTCCTTCAAGAAGCCAATGATCTGCGTTTCCGTGAACCGCTTCTTCATGCCCGCTCTGCTGTCGGAAAACGGACTCTACTAACTTCACCCCGGTACTGAAAATGGGGAGCAGGTCACCTATACACAGGGCCGGCGCACCGGTCTTCAATCGCCGCAATGGTCGTCGCACGCCGCTTGTTCTCAAACGACGACTTCCGGCACCACTACTCCATGATGAAACTTGTTCTGACATTGATCGCTGCGATCGCCTTCATCGCGTCGCCGATAGCGACCCATGCCGCGCAGACCTCCGGCCGGGACATCACCGTCAATGTCGAGAGGGATGGCAACGCCTTCGTGGTCAGCACGGAGCTGACGGTGGCGGCAAACGTCGACGAGGTCTGGGCGGTCCTGACCGACTTCGACCACATGGCGCAGATACTCTCGAACGTGGACGCGAGCCAGATCGCCAACCGCGACGGCAACAAGTTCGAGGTGATACAAAAGAGCCACGCCAACGCTGGCCTGCTGCGTATCTCGCTCGACAGCGTGCGTCAGGTGGAACTCTCACCCAAGCAGGAAATCCGCTCGCACTTGCTGAAGGGCGACCTCAAGTCGTCGGACTTCACCACGCGGGTTGCCGACGAGGGCGGCGTCATCAAGATCACCGTACACGGCAAATTCGTGGCCGGCGGGTTGTCGGCGTCGGCCATCACCCCGGAATCGGTCGAATCCCAGACGCGGCGTCAGTACCAGGAGTTGCGCGAAGAGATCCTGCGCCGCTAGGCGAACGAGGCGCCTCCGCCGTGTCTAGTGGCCAAGAATTGCACGCAGGGATCGGGCTGAGTCTCCGCGCGGCGTCCATGGCACCAGGCAGAGGTCGCGTCGTCATCAGCATGGTGCGCACAGCGTAGAGGCGGCTACGTCTTTGTGCCGCGGCACTGGAGATAGCGAGGATCGTCGCTACAGTGATCCAGGCAACGTTATCGCTGCGGGAGGCTGGGGCGCGCGACCAGATCAGATTAAGAGCTTCCGAGAACGCTGAACAACGGTCGTAGAAATCACGGCTAGCCGTCAACATGGCTTTTCTTTGCACGTTCAGCGGCCTTACGATCGCCCTTATAGTTTGGGTCGCGTTGTACACCCTCGCCAGCGATTCCCACAACACGTTGCTGATAGCATTGGCTCCCTATCTTGAAGCATTCAGCATACCGGGCCAATGCTTGTTCGTTATCCTTGCCGTGGTCATTTCATGGCTGACCTACCGTCTGTTGCGACCAAAGCGGGGCAATGGAACGTCCCCCTAACGACCGCTTCCCGGCAATTTGGACAGAGGCGCTGAACGGCTGCAACTGTTAAGGGTTGTGCGATGCCTGCCCTCAGCGGCAGACATCGCACAACCCTTAACAACATCAGCCGCTCAAATACGTTAGGTACCCCTTCGATTTGACCCGTCCCGTACGCTAGGCCACGATTGCGACAGTTCGGTATAGAAGACAGGCGAGGGACAGCAGTGATACCAGGCAAAGGCGCTGGCATTGTCACTATCATGTTTACTGACATCGAAGGAAGCACCCGGCTGTGGGAGCAGGAGGGTGACGGGATGTCGCGGGCGCTTGCGGAGCACGACGCTCTGTCGAGGGCGGCGGTTGAGCAAAACCGCGGCGTTATCGTGAAGATGACTGGCGATGGGATGTACGCCGTATTTGACGACCCGCAGGACGCGCTTAGCGCCTCGCTGAACCTGCAACTTGCACTGGCCAACCCTGAGGCGACGAATAGAGTCTCGCTTCGTGTGCGTTGTGGATTGCATGTGGGCATTGTCGAGCGCCGGGACGACGATCTGTTCGGCACCCCGGTGAATCGTGCAACACGGATCATGAAGGCGGCGCACGGGGGCCAAGTGCTCGTTTCCCAGGCGGTTGTCGACCGCGCCGGCGACCGCCTGCCGGCGATGGTCACCCTGCGGGATCTTGGCGCCGTCCGGCTGCGTGACCTTGCTACCTCCGAGCGCGTTTATCAGCTCCTGCACCCAAAGCTCAGGCAAGATTTTCCAGCGCTGCGCTCGCTCGAAGCGACACCCAACAACTTGCCCCAGCAGGTGACCTCATTCATCGGGCGCGAACGCGAACTCGCCGAGGCGAAAGCCTTTCTCGACACGACCCGGCTGCTCACGCTTCTGGGCATGGGTGGGTTGGGCAAGACTCGTCTTTCGCTGCAGATCGGTGCCGACATGCTAGAGAAATTTCCGGACGGTGTGTGGTTCGTCGACTTGGCGCCGATCCGAGATCCGCTGTTGGTTCCCAGCGCGGTTGCGCAGGTCCTTGGCGTGCATGAAGAGCCAATCAAGTCGCTCACACAAACGCTCTGCGCGCACATCAGGGAACGCAAACTGCTGCTCATCCTCGACAATTGTGAGCACTTAATGGACGCGTGTGCGAGTTTGACTGATTCCCTACTCCGAGGCACACCTGACCTGCGGATTCTGGCTACGAGTCGCGAAGCGCTGCATATCCGCGGAGAGCAAGCCTATCAAGTGATACCGCTGGCGCTTCCCACTCGCAATTCTGGGACCGAGGGGCTGCTGCGCTCGGCAGCCGCGCAACTGTTCGTTGAGCGTGCACGACTTCAAAAGCCCGGCTTCCTGGTGTCTGAGCGGGAAGCTCCGGCAATCGCCGAGCTCTGCGCCCGGTTGGAGGGGATTCCACTCGCGCTGGAGCTGGCCGCCGCCCGACTACGCTCGTTCTCGATGGAAGAAATCAATACCCGACTCCAGGACCGCTTCAAATTTCTCACCGTTGGTGATCGCGTTTCGGTGGAGCGCCACCAGACACTGCGCGCTCTGGTGGGCTGGTCGTACGATCTGCTGGCGCCAAACGAGCAAATTCTTCTGGAGCGGCTGAGTGTGTTCGGGGGAGCGTTCGCCTTCCCCGCGGCCGAGGCAGTGTGTGGCGCGGATCCGCTGGAGTCTCAGGATGTCGTCGACTTGGTGCCTTCGCTTGTGGAGAAATCGCTCGTAATGGTCAACCAGTCGAGCGAGGGGTCACGTTACAGCTTGCTGGAGACGATTCGCGAATTTGCCAGGGAACGCTTGACTGCCCGCGACGACGTCGCCGCGACCGCGGCGCGGCACTGCGATTATTACCTTGGACTTGCCAAAACCGGACGCGCGAAATTGAAAGGTCCCGAGCAG
>VBCY01000259.1 GCA_005882995.1 Betaproteobacteria bacterium | reverse complement strand
ACTGTCCTGTTCTCCTGAGAGCTCGTTCCAAGATGGCGGCAAGACGACAGGCGCCTACCTCACTGCGTCGTAGGAATCCACAGTAATTCATTGCTGGCACAACTTCGAGTGTGGGTGACACGCCCCGTGTACTGCCTTTGACCGCTACGTGACGGTGCACGGTCGCTGCCTGCCGGCAAGCGCTGAAGCGGTGACTCAAGACTACGCGACGACAGCGCAGCGTCCGGCGCCTCCGACTCCACGTTATCAACGCTGGCAGCCTGCCTCGCATCGGCCGTTAGGATTGAATTCCATCGTGATTCCACTCAGTGGGAGTTGAACTGAGATACCTCCGTGACCGCGGCCACTGTTATCCGAAGCCTGCCCCTTGGAGTCCGAGGACAGTAAATCCAGAAAGCGAGCGGTTCGCGAACCGGCGACGGCGATGCCGCCTTGCGTTGCAGCTTCGTTCACATGCGAAGGAATGACGGAGACTGGACGAATCAGATCGGTGACCGCGAATGCAGCTTCCTCAGGGCCGGTCGTGAAAATGTCTCCCATGTTAATCACTGCCAGGTCAGCCCCGAAGTAGTCGCGAACAATGGTGCTCATGTCCGAAGAGAGGCCGGTATCGCCCGACAAATAGACCTTGAGACCATTGGTAAAGGTGACGACGAATCCATTGGCAAGCCCTACGTAGGCGCCCAATCCATTGGAAGAAAGCTCCGTTCGCTCCGGATCCACGAGAAACGCACTCGAGAGTTCGTTCGTGTGCTCCGCTGTGACCGCGGCGATTTGTACGCCCTGAGTCGCCGATACGTCGCGCACGGTTCGCTTGGCACCGAGGCCGAGCCCGGCGGTGCAGGCAGTCATCCGGGGCACCGTCATCTCGTTTGTCAACCCGCTCGCTGGACATCCCGAAGTGGGTGAACCTACAACGGCCGCGATCAACCGACCGATGATCCCCGCCAAAGGTCCGCCGGCGATGACCGCGGATTGTTTCCCGGCGGCGATCTCGGCTGTATTGCTGCTAGGCGCGGGTGTGGTCACCGCAGTGCTGCAGCTGGAGGCGGCCGAGTCCGGGTCCTGGTTGAGTTTGGCGTTCCCCAAATGGTCGCTGTGCGCGTGCGAGATGAGAATGGCGTGGACAGCGCCCAAACGCGCATCCGCAGCGCCTGCAACCGTGTTGCCGGGATCATAGAGGAGGCGCACCCCTGTGGGATCCTCGAACAGGATCGCACGGTCCTGGGCGCAGAACTCACCTGTGCGCTGCCCGATCGGCGTGACCTTGACATTGGCGGATTCCGCGACAGCGCACGTCAGTGTCAACACGACCAACGAGCAGATGGATTTCAGTTGAATTTTCATGTTGAACTCCTTTCTGAGAGATTGCAGTTCGGCAGCGATACGGAACGATCGCGTCAACCAGAACACCTGAAGTTATTATCCTCCATGTGCGGACCATCGGATCGCATCGGCAAAACTTACCGAGATCGCCCGATTCACGCGTGCGGTTGAAACGCCGCGATCAGGGTTTCGGCTGCGGCGGTCGCTCTCGCGCTGCGGCTTCGGACCGAAGCGCGCAGATCACCCTCGCGAGTTCATTGTCGAACTTGACGTTGCTCGCTGGAACACTCGCTTTGCAACATCCAATCCATATGTCGTAGCATTCACTTCGAGGTGACTTCAATGCAGACCGTTAAGTTTAGAGCCGGGGAAACGATTATTTCCGATGGTGAAGACGGGAACACCGCATTCCTCATCGTCTCGGGCTCGGTCGAGGTCAGCGTCGGCCAGGAGGCAAAGGCCAAGACTGTCGGGACGTTGGGCCCGGGCGCAGTGTTTGGTGAAATGTGCCTGATTGAGCCGGGCCCGCGATCAGCTACCGTCAAGGCGGTGACCGATGCCGAATGCGTCGCGATGTCTTATGACGAATTCATCCCATCGATGGAGAACGATCCGCAGCGGGCGATCATGCTCATGAGGAGCCTCGTCCAGAGGCTTCGCGAGACGAACAATTTACTGTCCATCGCACCGGTTGAGGTGCTGGGCCAGCGCATCCAGCAGGGCGTGCAGGTGATCCTCGCCGGACTAGAAGAGCGCGACGCGCTCTTCGGTGCGGACTTGGAGGGCCTGGGGCGTGAACTGCGCATGTTGCTCCAGATCGACCGCATCCAGATCGCGACCGCGGAGATCGACAAAGCTGAACAAGTCCTGCAATACATGCTGCGTCCGAATATCGAAGAGTGCCTGAACCTGTGGTTCGGCAAGTCCGAGCAGACGGATCAGGATATCTTGAACCGGTTCGGCACGGACGTCGTCCTGGCATCCAGGGGGCAGTACGACCACTGGGCCCTGAATGTCGAGCACCCGCGCCTGTTAGTGGCACTGGTGATCATGCTCGACCAGTTCACCCGCAACATGTACCGCGACACGCCTCAGATGTATGCCTGCGACACGCGCTGTCAGGGCCTGGTAAAGCGGGGGCTGCGCGTCGGCGTGAGCGGACGCCTAGGCACGATCGAGCGAGTCTTCCTATGCTTGGCGTTGACACACTCCGAGGCGCTGGACGACCAGCTTTTGTGCATGGAGGAGTGGACGCGCGCGATGGAAGAGCTGGCGCCGGACGACCCACTGAACGTCTTCCACGAAATCTTTCACCGACACGTCGCGGTAATAAAGCGATTCGGCCGGTTCCCCCACCGCAATAAGATCCTGCAGCGGGTGAACACCATGGCGGAGGAAGATTTCCTCGACAACAGCTCGTTCCGCTTCGACCTGCCGCTGATCCGGCGGTCGGACGGCACGTTCGCGTTCGTCGGCGCGGTGAAGAAGCGCACCGTAAAGCTGCTCGACCACGAGTACGAGACCCTACTGCCGGACATCGATGAGGTAGGCCACAGGGCGTTCGAGTTCAAGTATTTGGGACCGGATGGCATCTTCACCAAGACGCAGGAGCAGCTAAAGAAGCAGGGCTATATCCGCATCGGTGACAGTGTCCCCGACTTCACCGCCGCGACGAGCATGGGTCCGATCAACTTTCACGATTTCATCGGCGACGTGCACCACCGAGTTCGGCATCACGGCCAAGCTCGTGCACGAGTGGAAGACGCGCAACACCAAGGTCATCGGTCTGAGCGTCGACAGCACTGACGACCACGAGCGCTGGATCGTGGATATCAACGAGACACAGCAGACGCGGGTGAACTTCCCGATCATCGCGGACAAGGATCGCCAGGTGTCGATGCTCTTCGGCATGCTCGACCCCACCAACTTCCGCCACGGGTCGAGCTTGGGTGAGACCATGACCGTTCGCAGCGTGTTTATTATCTCGCCGTCGAAGCGAGTCGAGTTGATCCTCTCTTACCCCGCCTACATCGGCCGCAACTTCAATGAGATCCTGCGTGTCGTAGACGCACTGCAGCTCTCAGCGAAGTATCGCGTGGCCACGCCGGCAAACTGGCAGCCGGGAGATGACACGGTAGTGCTGCCCTTCATCTCGGATGAGGAGGCAGAGCGCATGTTCGCGGACCAGGGCGGCTTCCGCAAGGTGCGCTCCTACCTGCGCTTCGTGCGTGATCCGTCGCTGCGTTGTCTCTGAGCTACCCCGCGGCCACCACTACGAAGTGCTGCAGGTACTGAACAGATCAGACATCGGAAATCGCCGTATCCTAGAGCTTCCCGCAGTTGCTGCAATGTCCCCCATTGACCGTAAAGCATTCTAGGGAAATACTGGCCGCTCGCCCCGGTCCGGGCCGAGCAACAATCCCAGCGAAACCGACGGCAGGGGTGGCGGCCGCAACGACGATCCTTGATGAACGAACCACTGCAGCGCTATTCCGCGAACCTTCCGAGCGTGGGGCTCGTCAGCTTCATGAAGGCTCCGATTTGCGAGGATTTTTCCAAGATCGACGCCGAGACGCAGGTATTGGCTTTCGTCCCGGTGCGCGCTTCGGGCCGCGCGACATCCGTCAGTATTCGGTCCGCTACAGCGGCTGGGGCGGCTGGAAGACCTCGGGTTACTGGGACATCAACGACAAGAAGCGCAAGCTCGCGACCACGCGCATTGTCGATTGCGGCGACGTCGACGTAGCCTACTACGACATCGAGCGCAACATGCGTCTCATGACCGAAAGCGTGGACGCGATCCTCGAGCGCAAGGCCCTTCCGGTCATGCTGGGGGGCGATCACTCGGTGACGTTTCCGCTCGTTCGTGCGTTCGAGCGCTTCGGGCAGCTCGATATCGTGCATTTCGACGCCCACCTCGACTGGATCGATCACGTCGATGGCATCAAGTTCGCCAACGGCAGCCCGTTTCGCCGCATCAGCGAGCTGCCCTTCGTACGCCACATGACGCATCTCGGCATCCGCGACCTGCGCTCGCGCGAAGGCGACTACAACGATGCGATCAAATTCGGCGCGCAGATCTTCACGCGGCAGGTGATCCGCGAGCAGGGCCCTCGCGCCATCGTCGAGGCCATGCCGGCGATGAATAACATCTACGTCTCGATCGACATTGACGGGCTCGATCCCTCTATCGCCCCCGGGACCGGCTCGCCCACCGTCGATGGCCTGCTCTACCACGAGGTGCGCGCGTTGCTGCAAGGCATCGCCACCAAGGGCCGCGTAGTCGGCTTCGACGTGGTCGAAGTCAATCCGTTCCTCGACCACCATGGGCAGACGTCACTGCTCACGACGACGATGATCGCGGAGTTTCTGGGCGCCATATTCGACCAGCCCCGCTAGCCGCGCCCCCTGGGCGCCGGCGCTGCGGAAGGCGGCTTTTTGCATCACTGTTCGGAGGAAGGGATATGCGACGAGTCATCGGTTTTGCACTGACACTGGTTGCGGCCTGGATCGGATGGGTCCAGCCCGCGACAGCGGCGGGTACGCTCAAGGTGGCCGTGCCATCCAACCTCAACACGCTCGATCCGGCGAAGACCAAGATCGGCGAAGAGTACATCGTCAACTTCCTGGTCTTCAGCGGCCTCACGGAAATCGACCGCGACGGGCGGACCAAGCCT
>VBCY01000258.1:2773-3167 GCA_005882995.1 Betaproteobacteria bacterium | reverse complement strand
AGCGACGCAATATGGCAGTTGAAACCTGAAGAACGAAAAAGGCGCATGCTCGCGTTTCCTTTTGAGGAAGCGGGCGAGATTGGAGGGAAGACTGGGACCGCAACCAATGCGGATGGAAAGACCTCCGATGTTTGGCTCCTCTTATTCGTTCCGGGCCCCCGTGACCATCCGGAGAAGGGCGTCATGCTTGGATTCTGGATGGGAAAGGATTCGAAAGATCACCCTCTTGGCGAGCGTGGCTCGACCGGAGGCCCAGGCTTCGCCGAATCGGGTGCTCGCAACTGGGTGCATTCGGCGGCAACGGTACTCGCGTTTCTGCAGCAGGAGCGTGGGCTCCTCAAGCCGGGGTACAAGTTTCACCCGATCATTCGCGATGATGTGCTTAGCAATTTCG
>VBCY01000258.1:0-2636 GCA_005882995.1 Betaproteobacteria bacterium | reverse complement strand
CGGCCGCGCCGCAGTGCCGGCCCACTGCCAGCGGCCGGCAACAACGGAATTGTCCTCAAAGCGCCCCGTCCCTTCGGGTTGCGGCCAAACGGCGCGCCTGCGGCGTTGCTCGGCTTGCGAATAAGCCAAGCTATTCGTTGCGCCGAGCGCCTTGCATTCATCACCGTTTGGCCAGCAACGCATACGTGAGAGCAAGCCCGACAGGCTCCTAAGGCGTCGCGAGCACCTCATCGGCGCGCAGAAGGAGCGACTGCGGAATGGTGATACCGAGCGCCTTCGACGTTCGCAAGTTAACCACGAGTTGGAATTTGAGTGGCTGCTCGATCGGCAGGTCGCCTGGACTTGCGCCCTTGAGGATCTTGTCGACGTAAGTTGCACAGCGCCGGAAGAAGTCCTCGAGATCTGGCCCGTAGGACATGAGGCCGCCGAAGTCTACGAATGGCCGGAATGGGGAAATCGCTGGCAATCGGTTCTTCATCGTGAATTCGGCAATCTGCTTCGAGCTATTACGCACAATGGGCGACGACAACATGACCAAAGCCTTCGAACCGCCGCTCACCGCGGCACGGAGGGCAGCATCAACCTCGTCTGTATTGCGAATCTCCAGGACGTCAACATCGATACGGATTTCGCGCGCTGTTGCCTTCATGGCATTTAGCTGTGCGGCACCGGTCGTCGAATCCCATAACAGGGCTTGCCGCCCGGGTGAGCGAGACTTTTCGCCCACCCTGCCTGAACGGGGTCCGTCTCGAGATCGAGGGCAACAATGGGAATGGTCCGCGTGGCAGCGACCGCAGCACGGACTGCAGCAGGACCGAACGCGCACAGGATGGTGGCATTGAGCCTCACCAGTTCCTCTGCGAGTCCGCCGAGCGCCTCCGGCTTCCCGCCCGCCGATCGAAGCTCCAGGACAATATTCTGTCCCTCGACGTAACCCAGTTCGCGCAGTCCCGCTCGCAGGGCAGCGATCGTCTGCGCGTTCATGCCGGTCGTCAGCGCGGTAGTGATCATGATACCCACCACCGGCATCTTTCGCGGCTGTTGTGCGTCCACGATAGACGACCCCGCGAGAATGTTGAATACAACCCCACCGATGAACGTCCGCCGGTCCATCACCGAGGCACCTTATCGACGAATGGAAAAATCAAAAATACTACGTCCCCCGGTAGCGCTCAATCCCGTCGCGCGGGCCACCGCTTTTCCAACCATTGCCGCCGAATGGGGGCGGCGGGGGTGGGGCGCGGTATGGCGGCTATTGGCTCCTGTCGAAAGGGCGAAAATGAGCCGGCGCCCGATGTGCAGATTGATGCTGACCAGCTTGGCGAAGCCCTCGGCGTGGTAGAGTCAAATTCTGTCCCGTTGGCAGCTGTCGCTAAAGTCTATGCGTCCTCTTCCCTGACCGGCTGCTTATTCCACTGCACCTTACTGTGGACTGGCAATTCGGCGTCGCTGCAACGCTGGCCATCGCTGCGCTCGTTCTGGTGATCGGCCGCAGGCTCATCGAGCGCATCGCGTTTCTGCAGAAATATTCGATTCCCGAGCCTGTCGTGGGCGGTTTGGTCACAGCGCTGCTCATCGCCGTGAGCCACTACGGCGGTGTACGAATCACCTTCGATACTTCGCTGCAGCCCGGGCTTATGCTCGCCTTCTTTGCCAGCATCGGTCTGGGTGCCGATGCGCGCATGCTCGCGCGCGGCGGTGTGGCCCTGCTGCTCTTCACCGCGTGCGTCGTCGGCATGCTGGTCATGCAGAACGTCATCGGTGTTGGCGCGGCTTGGGCTATGGGCATCGATCCGCTGATCGGATTGATCGCCGGGTCGGTAACGATGTCGGGCGGGCATGGCACGGGCGCGGCGTGGGGGCAGAAGTTTGCCGAGAGTTTCGGGCTCGTCGCGGCACCCGGCATAGCGCTGGCGGCGGCGACCTTCGGTCTGATGATAGGTGGTCTCGTCGGCGGCCCGGTGGCCCACCGCCTGATCGAACGGCTCAAAGCGCGCGGTGCACCGCTTGGCGTGGCAAAGGCCGAGGTACTGACCCACGACAGCGCAGAGTCTGGGGGCCCGTTCACACCGCAGCGGCTAAGCGTCACGATATTACTGATCGCAACCTGCGTGGCATTGGGAACGACGCTCTCGCGGTGGGCCGAAAACCCGACGTTCACGCTGCCCACTTTTGTGTGGACGCTATTCGTCGGTGTGTTGATCCGCAACGCGCTCGCCATGGCCAAGCTGCACGAAATCGACGGCGAGGCGTTGACCTTTGCCGGTGCCGTTTCACTGTCGCTGTTCCTCGCCATGGCGTTGATGAGCCTGAAGCTCTGGGAACTTGCGGCCTTGGCGCTGCCGATGTTCGTAATCCTCGCTCTGCAGGCCATTGGCGTGGCGCTGTTTACGACGCTCATCACCTTTCGCGTGATGGGATCGAACTACGAGGCGGCGACCCTGGTCGCCGGGCAATGCGGGTTCGGGCTCGGAGCGACCCCCACCGCCATCGCCAACATGCAGGCCCTCTGCGAACGCTATGGCTACGCGCCACAGGCATTCATCATCGTGCCTGTGGTCGGTGCGTTCTTGATCGACATCGCCAACGCCATTGTCATCAGCGCGTTCGCCGGTGTGCTTCCCGCGCTGCGCTAA
>VBCY01000256.1 GCA_005882995.1 Betaproteobacteria bacterium | reverse complement strand
GCTCTCGAGTCGAATGGCTATCAGCTGATGCTCGGGCAAATAGGTTATTACGAATCAAGGGAAGATCAGCTCATTGATGCGATCGTCGGCCGCCGGCCGGACGGCATCGTGCTCACGGGAATCGTTCACTCAGCGGTCACACGACGTCGGCTCATGTCTTCGGGAATCCCAATTGTCGAGACTTGGGACTACACGCCCACGCCGATCGACATGCTGGTAGGTTTTTCGCATGAGCGCGTCGGCGCCGAAGTTTGCGAGTTTCTCGTATCGCGCGGACGGCGCCGGTTGGCCGTGATAAGCGCCGATGACCCGCGTGCCACTATGCGGCAGCAAAGTTTCTCTCGAACCGCAGTGAAGCTCGGCATGGCGTCGCCTCATATCGAATTCGTGCCGGCACCAGCGTCGCATGCGAGCGGCCGACTTGCAATTTCGAATACTCTCGACCGTCGGCCCGACCTCGACGCGGTGTTCTGCAGCTCCGATATGCTGGCAATGGGCGTAATGACGGAGCTGCGCGCTCGTACAATCGCCGTTCCTGAATCGATCGCCATCGTCGGTTTCGGCGACCTGGACTTTTCCGCGACGCTGGCCCCAGCGCTTACGACGGTGCGAATCGACGGAGCTCAACTGGGTCGAACTGCTGCACAGTTCATCGTGGAAAGTGCCCAAAACAAAACAGTAGAGCAACGCGTCGTCGACATCGGCTTCAGCATCGTCGAACGAAAAAGCGCGTGAGCACTTCGGGTATCGTTCAGGGCGCCGTCAGCTGTCCAACGTGCACCTGACCGTCGGACATCTTCGCGAAAAACAGCACCCTCTCACCGATCTTGACAGCGACGTCAGACGCTTCGAAGGCGTTGGCGCCCGCGACACGCATCCGAATGGCGCGCTCGGCGCCGTCCGAGCCCGTCAGCACGAGCGTTGCCTTCGCGCCTTGCGCGCGCACCGGCTCGCCGTGATCGTCCAGATAGACGACGACGCCGCTTGATCACATCGCTCGTACACCAAATTTGACAATAGCTCCCTTGCGTCAGGGAATATCTGCATAATGGTAACGTTACCAAGTGACGCGACGCTGGCGAACCTCAACGATTTTCGTGGCGTCTTGATTCGCAAATCGGAAGGGAAAGCGGCGCAATGACCTCCGTGGCTCATATTTATCGGTACTTGCACCGCAGCCACGCCAAGATTGTTGCCACATTAGGGTAATTCAGGGTTGAATCATGTTGGAGATAAGCCAGCTGCGTTGCTTCGTGGCAGTGGGGGAAGAACTTCACTTCGGTCGTGCTGCAGAGCGGTTAAATATGACGCAGCCGCCTCTGAGCCGGCAAATTCGCCTACTTGAGTATCAGATTGGTACGCCGCTGTTCGAGCGGACGAATCGAGTCGTTCGCTTGACAGCAGCCGGAAAGGCGTTCTTTCCCGAACGGCCACCGCCCGCCGGGTCGCCAAAGGCGATCGTGGCTCGCTTGCCATCGGATTCACTGCTACTTTTGGCTACGGCGTTTTGCCCGACCTTGTGCGAGCGCTACATGATCGATCGCCGAATATCTCTCTCACGCTCAAGGAGATGGTAACGAGCGCACAACTGGAAGCGCTTGACTCGGGTCAGCTCGATGTAGGCCTAATGCGACCGCATCCGCCGCGCGGCGGCTTCGAAACAGTCTTGTTCGGACGCGAAGCGTTGATGCTCGCGATTCCTCACAAGGATGCGAAGCAATGGCCTACCGAACCGACGTTGTCGTGTTTGCAAGGCCGGTCGTTCATCGGCTATTCGCCGTACGAAGCAAACTATTTTTACCAGCTCGTACAGGGTTATCTCGATCGTGACGGCGTCAAACCCGATACCGTTTACTACGTTCCGCAAATTCACACAATGCTTGCCCTCGTCGAAGCAGGCGTCGGGGTCGCGCTAACGCCGGAAACAAGTCAATCGTTTCCATAATTCGGACGCGCGCCGCACGCCGACCACACGCTGCCGGCCTCCGGTCGCCGACGGTGTGCCGCGCTGCCCGTGTGTCGCCATCGGCCAATGCTGACCAGCCCGATCACGTAAAGATTTTTCAGCGATTGCCGAAAAGGACGCCAAGGACCGGTAGACGACGGGCGGCACGAACGTGATCCGCGCGTCTCGTCTTGCCGTTGCTTCGTCATCCAACATGGCGGAGCCTTTCTGGCCCCGCCCGTGTCCGTGTCCAGTTGATCGGTCGCGACTATGACACTGCGAATCCTATTCGCCCGGATCCTTGACGCACCTGAAGCTGTTGGCATCGGATGGATCGCCGTGACCTATGAGACGGGCGACCTGCGGGAATGGGCACAGCGGCCGCTGCAACTGGACGCCGTTTGCGGGTGTGTTGTTGGTGTAGTGGGTCGCGATGATCCTTTCCGGAGCGACGCCGTGCTCTACCCAGTGCTCCAGAGCCGTCAGGATGTCGTGCTCTGCATCGTTGCTGGGAGGGGGCGCAGCAAAGATCTGCCCGAAGACGTTCGGACCCGCTCCGCCGGCGCAATGGGCCATGCCGGGCACCATAAAGAGCCGATAGAAATCCTGGATATCCTTGAGGTTCCCTTTGCCGGGCTTGGATCGCACCACCTCGCTCACTTCGTTGTAGTAGTCGATGCTGCTCATGGGTGCAATCGCCGAATCGCCCCAGCCATCGAGTTGACGATCTGCCCGACTCCGTTGTCGGCCAGCGCGAGATCGGTGGTGAAGTTAAAGGTCCGAAAATCCCAGCTTGGGTTATGGAACACGAAATTGGCGTAGAAGCCGTTTCCGAAGAATTGCTGGAAGCCGGCGCCGGGTGCCGCGCCCGTAATCCAAAGAGGCCAGTTGGTGGCGTCAGACTCGGTACCCGGCTCATACCCAGGGAAAATCGATGCTCCCGTCACCGGGTCCATCGGACCGGCGTAGATCTTTCGCGCGGTGGCGACCTGTGCCGCTGTCAGGCAGGTGCTCGGGTCTTGGCCTGCGTTGCACTGTACCGATGCCGGGTCGAAGTTGCAGCGGCTCGGATCCATGAGAAAAAGGTCACCGGCGACGTTGGGATCCTGCTTGCTGCATTGAGCGAGCGCCGCGTTGCTGAGGACAGGAAGCAGGCTCGATGGAATATAACTCGCAGGATCCTTGAGCAACGCCTGCTCGTTCCAGATGAAGCCGGCGAACAGATGCGTCCAGGCATTCGCGGGGGCTCCGACGATGATCCCATCGAAATCCTCGGGATAGCGCTGGGCTTCCATCAACGCCTCGCGGCCACCGTCCGAGCAACCCGCGAAATACGAGTGGTGCGGCGGCTGCCCCGTGAAAGCGGCAATTACGGCCTTCGCCTTGTCGGTCGTTTCCTTGAGCGCGCGGTACCCGAAATCGACGATCTTTTCAGGATGCCCCAAGGCAAAGCTGCCGCTTCCCAATGCCTGGCTGCCATCATCCGTCGCGGCGCTGGCATAGCCTCGTTGGACCGCCGTTGCGAGACCGCCATATCCGATGCTTCCGCAAAAGCCGCCACAACCGAGCTGTTGGTATTTGCCATTCCAGCCTGCTCCAAGCGGTATCCACACTTCCAGCTTGATAATCGAATCGCTGGTTGGCGTCGAAGTGACGGCGACGCGGCAGAAAGGCGGCAAGCCGGTCAGCGCCATGGTTGAGCCGGGAGGTGTGAAACTGCCGCTTGTGATCGACTGCGCGGCAGTGACGGTGGCGTGCGGAAGCGCGATCGCGGCGACGCTCTCGCATGTTTGAGCAGCCGCCGAGGCGGCGGATACGACAACCGAGCATGACGAGACAAACAATAACTTCGATACGCGTCTCATTGGGACTCCTCCTAGATCGCTACCTCGTTCTCGTGCAGAAGATCGCTCGCTTAACTCTGTTTGGGCGTACCGAAGTGGATTGATGATCAGCTGCTTGAAACACTTCGCGTATCGGGCACGGTAACCCCCTCCGGTCCACGACGCGTGCCCTACCTCGCTCTGATAAGCAAACGACGGCAAGCCAACATATCCGAAGATTCTTGTTAAGAATGTCGTTTGAAAGACAATCTGCACACCGCCAATCTTTTCTTCGCGGTCAACCGTCAGGCGCGTCTGCTTTGGGCTGGTATTTGTGCAATGCAGCCAAGAACTGCAGTCGATGCGGCGAGCTGCGAGAGCGCCTTGCGCACGCGAGATAGACGCGGTGCAAACCCTTAGCGCACCCCATCTTCGTACCGGCGAAGCCCGTCGAGATCGAGCAGCGTCAGACCACGGTATCCCACTCGCACGAGCCGGGCCCGTTCCAGTTGTCTCAATCCCTGATTGACTCGCTGACGAGACAATCCCACGAGATTTGCCAATTCCTCTTGCGACACGGGCAGCGTGTTTCCGGTACCCGGGTAGAGCAGAGGATTGCACAGCGCCGCCAGCTCCTTTGCCAACCGCGCGTCCGGGCCGAGCAAACGGTCGTACTCGACCATTGCGACGAATTGGCCCAGACGTTCGTTAAGCTGAATCAGCAGGAAGCGATTGAATGGAACGCTGCTATCGAGCAGCAGCATGAACGTGTTGCGCGGCATGTATGCGACGATGCTGCTTCGCAAGGCGACTGCGTCGTAGCGCCGCGGTTCGTCCTTAAGCAACGATCCCTCGCCGAACCAGCCACCGCTTGGAACGCCGATGAAGCTCACCGATTTGCCCTCGGGCGAAACGCTGGACACCTTCACTAATCCGTCGAGCACACCGATCCAAGATTCGACGCGATCGCCTTTTCGGCAAACGTAACCGCCGGCTGCGACAGAGTGAATCGTTGTTTCGGCAGACACACGACGGCGCAGTTCATCCGTCAAATCGCGGGCCCACCGCGCGCTCAACAAGGCCGCGTTGTACGAGATCGTTGAAGCCGTCCGTTTGGCCACGCGAGCCCCCACCGTGGCGTCCTCAACGGTCGATCGCGTTCCGATCGGCGCCATTTCTCGACGATTCGGATTGGCTCGTTCCGCGATCGTGCAGAAGCAATTCAAGCTCCGCCCAGCGAGCACGCGCTCGCACGATGCTTGCGTCCTTTATGTGGCCGAATCCACGGATCTGCTCAGGGAGTCGGGCCAGCTCCAGGGTTGCTTGCAACGTCGCTGGACTCAACACCTGCAGCGCGCGGGCAATCGATGCGCGATAGTCCTCGATGAGCTGCCGCTCCATTCGGCGTTCCGCAGTGCGGCCGAAGACGTCCATTGGAGTGCCGCGAACGCATTTGAGCTTCGCCAGCAGAGGAAGCACGTACCAGATCCATTGGCCATAACGCGACTTCTCTGCATGGCCCTGCGCATCTCGCTTGGCCAGAATCGGGGGCGCGAGATGGCGCACCAACTTGAGCTCGTCCGTGTTTTCGAACGTCTCGCTCAGCTGCCGGCGAAACTCGCCATTCGTATACAGTCGCGCAACCTCGTATTCGTCCTTGTACGCCATGAGCTTGAAGAGATTCTTCGCGACCGTTATCGCCAGGAGCTCACCGCCTGTGACACGGGCGTATTGTCCATTTACTCAATCGGTGCGCGTCATGCCGCTTCGCGATAGTAAAAGTTGAGCATCCCACCGAGTCTCTGCTTCCGGCGGACCATCCCAACTCCTTGTACAGAGCTCGGCACTGCCCGGATCAGCCGATTGTCCAGCCCCTGATGATTTCGCTCCCCGTGGTAATGGCCCATATATTCGGTCACCGCGCAACGCAACGACGCCTGCCCGATGAAGATCATCCGATCCAGGCATTCGAACTTGATCGAGCGAACAAATCGCTCCGCGTATGCATTCAGGTTCGGTGATCGTGGCGGTAGCCGGATGACGTTCGTCCCACTGCCCCGGATCAGCCGGCGGAATTGATCCGTGTACTTGGTATCCCGATCCAGAATGAGATACCCCTTCCCGCGCAGCGCGCCGCTTTCCGAATCGATCAGATTGCGCCCAGCTTGCAGCATCCACGCTTCATCCGGTCTCGTCGTGATTCCTACGATGTCCACAACCCGATCGGCAAGACTGATCACGAACAGCAGATAGTGAGTCACCAGCCCTCTCGTCGTCCAAACTTCCGCAGTCAGGAAGTCACTTGCTGCCAGTACCTTCCAATGCGCCCTAAGGAAAGTCGACCATGTCGTTCGCTTGCTCCGCTCCGGGAACGGCTCGATGCCGCTGCGCTTCAACACATTGGCCACCGTCCCGCGCCCTACCCGGTGGCCCAGGTTACCCAGCGCACCTTGAATCCGGGTGTATCCCCAACCCGGATTGTCCCGGGCCATGCGCACAATCAGAGCGGAGATCTCCCGCATGATCCCCGGCCGCCCAGGCCCGCGCCGGTGCACGAAATTCCATTTCTCGGCGATCAATCGTCGGTGCCAACGCAGAAGAGTATCCGCAGAAACGATCGTCTCCAGTTCCAGCAGAGCCTTGCGCCCCACGGCCTTTGCTTTTCTCGCCAGCAGCGCGCGCTCGGCGTCGGTGAAGCGGATACGCTTGCCGCGCAGTCGGTCTTTGAGCAGCCGGTTCTCGGCCTGAAGGAATTCGATGACGATCAGTTGATGGCGATGAACCCAACCAGCCGCGATCATCAGCAGAAACGAGAGCACAGGTGGCGCGGAGCCCATGCTACCAGTCTATCGCACGCCTCGGTTGAATTGTTGGACACTACGGCGTTCACGTTGAACGCCGGCACGCCGTAGCCGTTCTCGGCCGCGTGATCGAGCAACTGCCGCAACGACACCATTGCCATGACTTTCTCCGTTTCGTTTATCCGACGCGCATTTCCGTGCGCTTCTGGCAACGAGCACCAGCCTGACGCGCAAGGACCGATTGCACGGCTTCGACGACCCGTTCCGCGGTCAACCCGAAGTGACGGAACAGGTCACCGGCCGGCGCCGACTCGCCAAAGCAATCGATGCCGACGACCTCCCCCGAGCGGCCGACGTACTTGCGCCACAAATCGGTCACGCCCGCCTCGACCGCAACGCACGGCAGATGAGGGGGTAACACGCGTCCCCTATAGCTCTCGTCCTGCCGATCGAACACGTTGGTTGAAGGCATCGACACCACACGCACCGAAATCCCGCCTGATGCAAGGATTCTCTGCGCTTCAATCGCAACGGCCACTTCGGACCCCGTGGCGATGATCGCAACGTGCGGCGCGCTGTTCGGCTCGACCAACACGTAGCCGCCGCGCCGGATATTGGCGAGCGTTTCCGGCAATCGCGGCTGAAACGGTACGTTCTGCCGGCTGAACAACAAGCTCGTAGGACCGTCTCGGCGTTCGATTGCGGCCGCCCACGCCACCACCGATTCGGTGGTATCGCATGGACGCCAGACATCCATGTTGGCGATTAATCGCAACGAAGCAGCGTGTTCAATCGGCTGATGCGTGGGCCCGTCTTCGCCGAGTCCGATCGAGTCGTGGGTGAACACGAAAATCGTTCCGATTCGCATCAGCGCCGCCATGCGCAGCGCACTGCGGCAGTAGTCGGAAAACGTGAGAAATGTTCCGCCGTACGCGATGAAGCCGCCGTGCAGCGTGATGCCATTCATGATCGCGGCCATCGCGAACTCGCGCACGCCGTAATAAAGGTAGTTGCCGCCGCAGTCGCGCGCAATTGCCTTCGAGCCTGACCACAGTGTGAGATTCGATGCGGCGAGATCGGCCGAGCCGCCGACGAGCTCGGGCAGAGTCGGCGCAAGCCCTTCAATGGTGTTTTGCGAGGCCTTGCGCGTCGCAATCGTTTCCGCCTTGTCGTTCGCGTTCGCGATCAGTTCGCGGACGCGTGCTTCGAAGCTCGCCGGCAACTCACCGTTCATACGCCGTTCGAATTCGCGGGCTTCGCTCGGGTACTTGCGCGCGTACGCGGCAAACTTCTTTTGCCAGATCGCCTCCGCTACGGCGCCCCGGTCGCGTGCATCCCATGCGTTGTACACATGCGGCGGAATTACGAATGGCGGATATCCCCATCCGATCGCGGCGCGCGTCGCGCCAACCTCTTTATCGCCCAGAGCCGCGCCATGGGCCTCGTGGGTCCCGGCTTTGTTGGGCGAGCCTTTCGCGATCACCGTCTTGCAGCAGATGAGTGAAGGCCGATCAGTAACCGATTTTGCGGCGACGATCGCGTGATGCACCGCCTCGCTGTCATGGCCGTCGATGTTGGGCAGCACATGCCAGCCGTAGCTGTCGAAACGTTTCGGCGTATCGTCGGTGAACCAGCCGTCGACGCGACCATCGATCGAAATACCGTTGTCGTCGTAGAACGCGATGAGCTTGCCGAGTCCGAGCGTTCCCGCGAGCGAGCACGCCTCGTGCGAGATGCCCTCCATCATGCAGCCATCGCCAAGGAATACGTACGTGTAGTGGTCGACGATGTCGAAACCTTCGCGGTTGAATTCCG
>VBCY01000032.1:3395-9425 GCA_005882995.1 Betaproteobacteria bacterium | reverse complement strand
ATTGCGAAGCACGTACCGGAGAAGAATCGCGACTCGGCCGTGGTCAAGGAATTGGCCTCGTGGGGCTGCAATACGACGATGCACGTCGCGCGTCTGATCGCGCCGAAAATCGACGGCGAAGACCACACCAAAGATATCGATTTCACGTTCGGCGGCATTCGCGCGCGCTGGCAGGCGGGTTACGCCGATACCAAGGCGATGCTCAGTCGCGCCCCGTGGAACCAGCCCGGCGATCCGATCGACGGCGTCGTAATCCACGATCCCGTTACCCGCCCGACTCGACCGTTGGCGCGCGGCGTCGACGGATTCGCCGGTAAGACGAAGTAACACGGGGGGCAATGCGATGGACATTGTTCTGTCGAGTCTTGCGTTTCTGGTCGCGGCACTGTGTGCCGGCACGATGGGCTTCGCCATCCAGCGCGGAGCCACATGCACCGTCGCCGCGGTCGACGAAGTCGTAAGCAAGCGCCAGCTTCATCGTCTGGCCGCCCTGGTCGAAGCATCGATTTGGGTCGGCGGCGGCCTTGCGCTCGCCGAGGCGTTTCACCTGTTGGGGAAAATGCCTTCGGGCTACCCGGTGAGCTACTTGACCGTGCTGGGTGGCGTGCTTCTCGGGCTCGGCGCGTACATCAATCGAGCTTGCGTGTTCGGCGCCATCGCGCGCTTCGGTTCAGGCGAGTGGGCGTACATCGCCACGCCGCTCGGGATTTACGTGGGCTGCCTGATTGTCGCGTATGGATTCTCGCCGCCTGCGCACGCGAAGTTGCCTTACGGCTCGCCCGTGCTGGCGGCTGCGTTATGGCTCGCCTTGCCGTTCATCGCCTTCCTGTTGTGGCGCCTCGTCCGGCCGTTGTTTGCGCTGTCGTCGGAGGTGTCCAACGAGCCCTTATTCGCGCGCTTTCATCGCGGGTTTGCGACCCGCGTATGGGCTCCGCACGCCGCAACCACGGTGATCGGGATTACGTTCTTCCTCATGTTCGTGCTGGTCGGAGCGTGGGACTACACGGGCGTGCTCGCCGAGCTCGCACGCGGGATGTCGCACAGCCTGGTGGCGAAGACGCTGCTCCTGATTGCGCTGTTTCTGGGAGCCGTGCTCGGCGGCTATACCGCCGGACGTTTCCGCAGCAGCCGCGTTTCGCTCAAACAGGTGCTGAAATGTTTCGTGGGCGGCGTCTTGATGGGATGGGGCGGATTGCTCGTTCCCGGGCAAAACGACGGATTGATCCTGGTCGGTATGCCGTTGCTGTGGCCGTATGCATGGTTGGCGTTTCTGATGATGTGCCTCTCGATCGGTGCCGCATTGGTGATTGAAAAGACCGCAAGCGGGCTCGCCGCGCCAAAGAGTGCGTCATAACGGCAGGTGAGCGCAGGTGATATTCCATCTCGATTCACCTTCGCCGGGCGGCGCGAGCTCCATTGTCGGAAGACGTGAGGGCTACGTGTCCGCATCGACAAAATGGCGTACGACGAGTACCGCTCGATAGACTCTCTTCTATTTTATTGACAACTTGCAGACGCCGGCAGATCGAACTCGAGATTCCCAAGCGTATGCACCAAACTCACGAGGCATGAATCATGAACCAGTACATCGCCCATTTCTGCCAAGCTGCAACGCTATCCGTGGTCCTGGCGTTGTCCGCTCCCGGAGCCGCGCGCGCCGACGGCAACGTCGCGCCCGTTCCTGAAAGCGGAATCATCAAGGTCAAGAGCGTGTATTCGAAGGCGGAAACCATCGCGCGTCTCAAGCAGGACATCGCCGCCAAGGGCATCCGGTTTTTCGACGAGATCGATCAGTCCAAGCTCGCTGCGGACGCCGGCATCCAGATTCGTCCGTCGACGCTGCTGGTGTTCGGCAATCCGCCGCTCTGTACGCTGTTCATCCGGTCGAACGCGCTCGCGGGTCTCGACTGGCCGGTGCGGTTACTGGTGTTCGAGGACGAGCAGGGCCAGGTCTGGACCGCCTACACGGATTTTGCCTACATTGCGCGCCGGCACGATGTTCGCGGGATGGATCAAGACGCCTTCAACAAAGCCACGGGCGTCATCGCGTCGATTACGTCGAGCGTGAGATCCCGATAAACCGACTTGGTCATCGGCGGCTCAGGAATGAGTCCGCGGCGACACAAGGTTGATGTATCACCGTTGTGGCGGACCTGGCAAAGGCAATCCCATGACCGAATACTTCGACGCGATCGTCATCGGCACCGGTCAGGCCGGACCTGCGCTGGCCGTTCGGCTCGCGGGCTCCGGTCACAAGACAGCGATCATCGAGCGCAAGCGCTTCGGCGGCACCTGCGTCAACGTGGGATGCATTCCGACCAAGACGCTGATCGCCAGCGCTCGCGCAGCTTGGGTCGCGCGAAATGCTGCGGCATATGGCGTCGCCATCGATGGCACGGTTCGGATCGAGATGTCGAAAGTGAAGGCGCGCAAGGACCAAGTGGTCGCGCAGTCCACGAACGGCGTCGAAAGTTGGCTTCGGGGCACACCTAATGTGACTGTGATCGAAGGCCACGCCAGCTTCGAGAGCTCGCGCGTGGTGCGCGTCGGCGACCGGCAACTGACCGCGCCTCGGATTTTCATCAATACCGGCGGCCGCCCGACGGTGCCTGCGATCGAAGGTCTCGCAGAGATCGACTACCTGACAAGCAGCAGCATGATGGAAGTCGATTTCCTGCCCGAGCATCTGATCGTGATCGGTGGCAGCTACATCGGTCTCGAGTTCGCGCAGATGTACCGGCGCTTCGGCAGCCGCGTCACGGTCGTCGAAATGACGCCGAGGTTGATCGCCCGCGAGGACGAATAGGTCTCGCACGCAGTGAAGCAGATCCTTGAAGGCGAGGGCATCGGCGTTCGCCTCAACGCGCAGTGTCTTGCCGTCGAAAAACGCGCCGAGGGCGTCGCCGTGCACGTGAGCTGTGAAGAGGAACCGCGCACGATCGTCGGTTCACATTTGTTGCTGGCCGTCGGCCGGGTTCCCAACACCGACGACCTGGGGCTTGATCGCGCCGGCGTGGCGACCGACGCCCGCGGCTTCATTATCGTCGACGATCATCTCGCCACCAACGTCTCGGGCATCTGGGCACTGGGAGACGTCAACGGGCGCGGGGCGTTCACGCATACGTCGTTCAACGACTATGAAATCGTCGCGGCCAATCTTCTGGACGACGACACGCGACGCGTATCGGACCGTTTCGCGGTCTACGCGTTATTTACGGATCCGCCGCTGGCGCGCGCGGGAATGACGGAGCGCGAGGCTCGCGCGTCGGGGCGCCCGGTTCTTGTCGGTCGGCGCGCGATGGCGCGCGTCGGCCGTGCCCGCGAGCGCGGCGAGACCCAGGGATTCATGCACGTCCTGGTCGATGGGGAAACGCAGAAAATCCTTGGGGCAGCGCTCCTCGGCATCGAAGCGGACGAGGCGATCCACTGTATCGTCGATGTGATGAGCGCCGGCGCGCCCTACACGGCGATACGACGCGCCGTGCATATCCATCCGACAGTCTCCGAGCTGATTCCCACGTTGCTCGGCGAGCTCTCGCCGTTGTCATAGCGAATGCGGGAGCGTCGCAGTGACGCGCCCGCTAAATCCCACCCAAAAGGTCATGTACGCGCCACGCGCGCGAATCCTGTCGTTGCAGATACATAAAATGAGTGCGCCGGCAATGATGCCGGCGCACCCACTATACGTCGAAGATCGCCAGACCGAGCGTGCCACGCTTACATCATGTGTTCTTCCTTCTTCATCTCGACGGGAAACACATCCACGGAGATGAGCACCACGGGAGTGGCGCCCGTGTTCTGCCACCAATGCTGCGTCCCGTTCTTCTCGGGGGCAACGTCGCCTGCCTTGTGAACGATAGGCACGGCGCAATTGCTCGCGTATTCCACGACCTCGCCGGAGACCATGTAGATCATCGCCGGGCGATTGCCGTGGCTGTGCCAGGGAACGATGCCACCCGGCTGGATGTCAAGCTGGCGTATCCGCAGCAGCCGGCCGTTGATGGCCGCTGGCTCCTTCGACAGATCGATGCTGCCGCGCACGTTGTCGGTGACGCCCTTGGCAGCGGCACTGCTCATCTTTTGCCCCTGACCATCCGGGACCCGCTTGTCCGCAGGACATTCGCCCGCGATGGCCGCGGATGCCACGACTGAGAATGCGCCGGCGATAACGCTGCCGACGAGTGGACGTTTCCACATGGATAACGAAAGAATGCTGTCATTGCGCATGATGTTGGTCTCCCGGTGAAGTAGTGAGCCGCGTGCCAATACGCCGCGGACGTCGACTCTGTCGAGGAGGCGTGCGATTACTTACATGCTGGGCGGTGGGTATTCGGTGTTGCCGATGGCTCCGCACGCTATGACAACCAGTTGGAGTTGGTGCGGCGCAACACAATAGCGCGCTCGCGGCGTAACGAACTGTCCGAGTCCATCAACGCGCCTGGTTGTAAGCCCGCCGTGCGCGAACCGACTACTGCAATCGATGGGCATCGAGCTCATCACTTTCCATCATCCAACTAAATGGAGTTTCCACCATGAATCACCAAACCACAATTCAAGCTGCACTCGCGGGTATCCTCGCCTTGGGCCTCGCCGCCTCGGCATCTGCGGGACCCGTCACGCCGCAGGCTGGCCAGGAAAAGTGCTATGGCGTCGCCAAAGCGGGGCAGAACGATTGCGGTACTGCAAAGCATGCGTGCGCCGGCCTAGGTGCGAAGGTCAATGGCGACCCGACGGAATGGAAGTATGTCGCCAAAGGTACTTGTGTAAACATCGGCGGCAATACAACCGCGCCCAAAGCGTAACACCGCGTTCGGCGACCGTCTGCCAGGTCGATAAGCCCACGCGGCGGGTCCCGATGTTTGCGTGCGAGCCGTTCGCAGGCGTAATGAATACATGTTGCAATCGCACGTTGGCGCCGCGAACCATTCATGCCATCCGGCAAGCCATGGCAGGTCATGGTAGATCGGGCGATTAATGGCAATGCACACTCTCGAGGAGTTCGACCGTGAATACCGCCACATCATCGCAGCCGTTACCCCAGCGCGCCGTGCGCCTCTACGTTGGCTTCGGCGATCTTATGGACAAGCTTCAGCCGCTATTTGCGCTGGCGTTGCGCTTGTATCTATTCCGAGTATTTTTCTGGTCGGGCCTTACGAAGATCCGGAGCTGGGACTCGACGCTTGCCTTGTTTGCGAATGAGTACCACGTGCCGATACTGCCGCCGGACATCGCCGCGGTACTTGGCACCGCCGCCGAGCTGAGTCTCCCCCTATTGCTCCTGCTCGGGCTGGGGACGCGCGTTACCGCGATTGCGTTGTTCGCGTTTAATATTGTCGCGGTGGCGTCGTATCCCGACTTGAGCGACGCCGGCGTCAAGGACCACATCTTATGGGGGGCGTTGCTTCTCGTTACATTCTTCTATGGCCCGGGCAAGCTGGCGTTGGATCACTGGCTGTCAACGCGCTCCCGTGCTTGATTCTTGCGCCACCGGAGATCGCGCGACGATGATCGTGGAGCGACCGATGTTTGGCCGGCGTGTGTCTGTTCGTTTGACGACGAACCAAAGGGTCGTGTGTTTGAACGCCGTTCAAAGCGGGGTCTATTAGTTCGGCGCATCTACTCATCGCAGGGTGCTAACTCCCAATAAGTGACAAAAAAATGACCCCAGCTACAATGGCATAAGTGATTGATTGCTAGCAGTAATTTGACAAGTTAATCGACGGACTGTTAATCCGCAGGTCCCAGGTTTGAGCCCTGGTCGGGGGCCAATATTCAACGGGTTAGGCTCGCTCGAGCGCCCACTTCGGTAATATTCTCGGTAATATCTTTTCCCGTGTCTGCGCTAAGCCGCGATCAATCAAGAAGAAACAGAACAAAGAGCGGCGGACTCTTGATCCGGCATCTGGTTGTTACCTACGAAACCAGAAAAACTGTCCGACGACGAGGAGCCACTTCTCTCGCCGTCCAATCGCGGTGGCGATCTTGACCAGGGCAATGAGTGAGAAGCGAGACACGCGGCCACGCAGCAGG
>VBCY01000032.1:0-3249 GCA_005882995.1 Betaproteobacteria bacterium | reverse complement strand
CCTCCTCGAGGAAATGCAGCAATGCAAGTCGGTCAAGGCCTGCATTGAGTTGGCCCTGACCGATGCGTGTGAGGAATACGAGCAGGCCTCCGCCTGGCTCGCCTGTATTGAAACGATCTTTGCGCGGTTTGATCGGGTCAACCTCTTGGGGAGGACGTAACCCTTCAGGGCTTCGACCTAGAAAACGAGCTGACTGTCGTGGCGGTGTGCCGAAAAGGAAAGCGGCGCGCACGCGTCGCGCTTGATTCTGTCGAATTTCCGGGCATCACGCCGATTGAAGCCCGCTAGCTCAAGGCGTGGAAGCAATTCTCTCGGCGACTCGTCTAAGAATCAGCGACGCTGGCCGACGATGCCAAACTCTTCGAGCGATGGTGTATCGGCAGATCCGACGTCGTCATGTCTTCGGCATCTGCGACAATCATGTAGCCCATCGCACGGTATCCACGCAGTCGCTTGCTGAACATCCGCTGCAAGGTCGGGACGTCGGCATCCACGTAATCGTAGATCCGGACTTCATATTTGTCGGCGTGCTCGCGGTGTAACCTGCCAGCATACTGCTGGAGTGTACCGCGCCACGAAATCGGCATCGCGAGAAAGAGGGTATCGAGCCAGGGATCATCGAACCCCTCCCCGATGAAGCGTCCGGTGGCGAGCACGACGCGGCGGTACTTCGCCGACGGCTCCTCGAGACGGCCGAATGCTGCCGCCTGCCTGCGGCGCCCCATCCCGCTCGAGAGGACGATCACTTCCGTCGCTGCAGTCCCTTGGAGGATGTCGGCAAGCTGATCGAGGTGGTCCTTGCGTTCGGTAAGGACAAGAGGATTTCGTCCTTCGGCGAGCGCTGATCGGATGTCCCGCACGATCAGCGCATTGCGATCGTTCGATTGCCACAGTACACGGAACAGCGATTGGATGCCATTCACAGCGTTCTCGGTGGAGAAGCCGGTGCGACGCGGAATCACGACATGACGTAGTTGGGTCATCGCACGCGTGTTCGAGCCCCGGAAGCGAATCGGCCCGCATTGCATGAAGATGATCGGGTGGTGCCCATCTCGACGGACCGGCGTCGCTGTGAGACCGAGGACAAATCGGGCCTTCGCTTCTTTCATGACGCGCTCGAACGAAAATGCGGAAACGTGATAGCATTCGTCGACAATCACCTGCCCGTAGGCCGCGACGACGTCTCGGACGACGCCCTTTCGCACGAGGCTCTGCATGACGCCGATGTCGATCGCTCCGGTGGGTGATCGCTTGCCCGCACCGATGACGCCGATCGATCGGTCATCGATCTCCAGGAATGCCGACAAGCGATTGCGCCATTGATCGAGCAATTGGGTCCTGTGAACGATGATCAAGGTGTTGGTCTTGCGCGCCGCAATGAGGGCAGCGGCGATCACGGTCTTGCCGAATGCAGTCGGCGCGCAGAGGACGCCGATCCTATGCGCCAAGACCGCGTCGACGGCCTGAGCTTGCTCAGGCCGCAGGACGCCGTGGAAGGAGGCGTCGATCGGGTTTCCATCGTGACGCTTGTCTTCCACGTCCAGCTCGATGCCGCAATCCCGCAGCAGGTCGCGCACCTCATCGGCGCAGCCACGCGGCAGTGCGAGATGATTGGGAAAGTCCTCGGCGCAACCGATGATCCTGGGTTTGCCAAAGGTCGAAAGCCGCAGCGATTGCGCTTCGTAGAACTCAGGATTCTGGAATGCCGCGAGCCGTACAAGTCGGTTGATCAGCGCATCCGACAGACCCTCCTTGGCGATGAACAGCATATTTGCCGATACGACCTTGACCTTGTGCGGCATGGGGCCGGCAATTCGCGATTCGATTTGACGCCTGGACGGAGGCAACGTCCACGGATCGTCGATCGCGTCCTCGCCAAAGCTGACCGATCGGACACCGAGGACGCCGTCTTCGCGCGTCGCGCGCGTCAGAACGGCATCAACGGCGAGGAGCGGCATGCGCTCGACTCTGGCGAGGAACGCCCACTGATCCGGGAACGCACGCCAACCGTCGTCGACAAAGACGCTTGCCCCGCGATCCCGGGCCTTGCGCTGGAGCGGCAGGGCAATCAGGTTGCCGAAGCCACCTTTGGGTAGCGTGTCTTGGCTCGGGAAGAGTCGGTCATACGAGGCAAATGTAAGCGTGCGGTGCCGTGCGCAGGCGCGCGTGATCGCAGCACTGGCAAGTTGCCGTGCCTGGCTTGCCGCAATCGGGGAATCGAAAAAGATCCAGATGTGAGCGCCGTCGCCGGAGCGAGAAATTTCGATGTATGCAGGAATGGATAGTTCGCGGCAGCTTGCTGCGTACGCCATGGCATCGGCGTGCCACGTCGATCCATCGAAGTCGGCAGCGATGAACCACGTTGTGTCATCGGGCAGTAGAGGGTAGACCCCGAGCGTCCGACGACCCGATAGATGCTCGTAGACGGCATCGTCGGAGACGGGCGGGAATGCCTGATTGAGACAGTCGGTGCATTTGATGCGAGGTTTCTCGCATATGCCTGGCACCCACTCGTTGTTGCAGGCAGGGCTGTAGCCAGAGCGTCCGGCCTTCGATTCCCACCGGATTGGATAGATATCCTCGCGTCCCCGAAACAACGACCGGAAGAGAGTGACTTTCTCGGCGGTTGGCGAGTCGTAACGGATCGAAGCATCGGCGGTGGTCGATACTGCGCCATCGACCGGCGCTAGGGTGCCGTCGCGAACCTCTCGTCGCTCGACGATGGCACGCAGCTTGTCATTCTCGGACCGAAGCTTCGCGCACTCGGCCTCGAGGAAAGCTATGCGATCGTTCTGTGTTATCACTACGAGAAAGACAACGACATTGGGCTCGTGCGAGCACGCTCCCGACGGCGTCGCGGACTAAACGGCCGCAAGACGCTGGACCGTATCCGGAAAGAGCTTCACCAAGTTGATCAGAAGCGCCGCCTGAGCATTCGGTTTGGCGCGCCCTTGTTCCCAATTTTCCAGAGTGCGAACATTGGTTCGCAGGTAAACGGCAAATAGGGCTCGCGACATATTCAGGCTTTCGCGTACGCGGATCAGTTCCTTCGGGGTAACCGAAGGCGCTGGTTTGAATTTCACCGCGTGGGTTCGAAGCGTCCGCTTTCCTTCACGGCTTTCGGCCAGCGCCGCCATGCCTTCGGTCAGTTCTGCGAACACGTCACGCTTGGCCTTCCGCTTGTCCTGACGCTTCACAATCGTTCTCATGCCTTTCTCCTTGCTTCCAGCTCTGCCTTAAGCATCGCCT
>VBCY01000031.1 GCA_005882995.1 Betaproteobacteria bacterium | reverse complement strand
GAGCAGCAGCAGATAGAGCGGCGCAAGCAGCACCACGAGGGGAAGCATGCGGAAGACGAGTATCGAGTAAGCGATCGGCGCCCGCAGGCGAAACCGCGCCCGGGACAACGCATAAGCGGCGGGCGTCGCGATCAACACTGCGACTAGCGCGGTGGCGAGACACGTCAGCAACGTGTTCGTGAAAAATGACACGAACGGCAGCGATCCGACCCAAAGATCGCGATAGTTGGCTAGCGTGACATGGTGCGGCCAAAACGTCGGATCCAGCCGAGCAGCTTCGAGCTCGGTTTTGAGCGAAGTGGCGAGCATCCAATAGACCGGAGCGAGACTCCACGCGAGCGCGAGAGCGATTGCAATGGTTTGGACGATCGCTCCGGATCGACGGCTAGCCACCTTGGGGAGGACATTCCTGCGAAATGCAGAGGAGGATCCTTTGCGCGATGGCATGGTCAGTCCATTCGCAGCGCGCGCAAGTACGCTACCGCAAAAGCAAGCAACAGAAGGAGCCACACGACGCCGAGCGCAGAGGCGTAACCGAAGGCGAAGTTTTCAAATGCCTGCCGATAGACGTAGATCACCAACGTCGTCGTGCTGTAGCCTGGCCCACCCTGCGTCATGGCCCATATCTTGGCGAAGTCATTGAAGTTGGCGATGACCATGAGCAGGCTGCTGACAAGCAGCGCATTGCGCAGGAAAGGCAGCTTGATGCGAAAGATCATGCTCAAGGTGTGCGCGCGATCGACGCGGGCTGACTCGATGACTTCATTTGGAATCCCGGCCAGCGCCGCACTGAGGAGTAAAAAGAAGAACGGCGTCATCGCCCAGACGTTGGTGACCATTACGGCGGGCATTGCCAGCAGGGAGACGTTGAGCCATGAGATCGGCGCGCTGATAAAACCGGCTGCCAGCAGCAATGCGTTGATCGCGCCGCCGTTTTGCAAATACATGTACCGGAATAGAAAGGCGACCACGACGAATGGCACGGCCCATGGCGTGAGCAGCAGGGCGCGCGTCAGGCGGCCGCGACAGCCGCCAAGATTTTCCGTCAGGAGTGCGAGCGTCAACCCAAGCAGCACTGAAACGCCGACGCTCCCGAACGTATAGGCGGCGGTATTGACCAGCGCCTGCCAGAAGGTCGGATCTCTGAACAGCTTTGCGTAGTTGGCGGCACCGATGAAGCGAGCCGGTGCAGCGGAGAGCAGGTTGTAGTCCTGGACCGAGAGAATCAGCGTGTAGATGACCGGATAGCCGACAACGATCGCCAGCACGCCCAGCGACGGCGTGACCATCGGCTCGAGCCATGGGACCTTCCCGGAATCTCGACGCGCGGATTCTTGCGCGCCCGTCATCGAAAAGGAGTTGCCGCAGTCATTGACGATCCAGCTGCTGCTGGATCGAGTTTGCAATCTGGTCGATCGGCTCCGAGCCGGTCACTGCCTGCTGCACGCCAGCCATGATCGCGGAGGACGCGGTGGCGAAAGCCGGGCCGAAGGGTGGCGTTGTGAGCGTCGGTATAACGCTGACAGTGAAGCTCCTGTAAATCGGTGTATCGAGCTTCGCGGCGAGTTCCTGCTTGGGCGCAGCGGAAAGCGGCGGAAGCGAAGATCCCGGACCAAGCGTGTAAATCTTGACCGCCTCAGGCGACGTTGCGAGATACTGGATGAACGTCCATGCCGCTTTTTTCTGCGCGCTATCGGCAAAGATCACCAGCTGATGGCCGCCTTCGAAAGAATACGGCTTTCCGCTCGGCCCCACCGGCTGGGTCGTCACACCCCAATGACGGTAGAAATCCGCGTCAGACATCTTGTTGACGCTTTGGATCACGCCCTGCAAGAGCACCTGATCCCAGATGAAAGCTACTTTGTCCTGTGCCGCAAGTGGACGAAATTCACCGATCTTGCGGCCCGGATCGATGTAACCGTTTTTGGCGAGATCGCGCATCCATGTGAGATAGCGCTTCATCTCCGGCGAATCGGCTCGACCTTTGCTCGCCGCGAGCGGTGTTGCGCCGAAGGTTGCGATCCATGGCCAGTTCGACTGCAGTGAAAATGGCCTGTTGGTCGTGTCGAGCGCAAGCGGGATGACGTCCGGCTGGCTCTTCTTGATGGTTGCCATTGCGCTCATCAACTCATCGATCGTGCGCGGCGGCTTGTCAGGATCAAGACCGGCCTTTGCCATGACCTGCTTGTTGTACCAGAATCCCGCCGGACCTTTGAGATCGGCGTCGACATAGCCGCCGAGCGGCTCGAGCTTTCCGGTCGACGCGATCACAAAGGTATCGTTGCCGGCCAACTGCGCCACATCGGGCGGATTCCCGGCCTTGAGCCGCAGCGCGAGTTGGCGAGCGATTTCCGAAAACGAGATCGCCTCGCTCTTGATCTGGATGTCGGGATGCGCTTTCTCGAAGTCCGCGATGACCTGATCGATCGAGGGCTTGGTCGTTCCTTCCGCAGCCGCCCAGTTGGCGAACGTAATGACAATCTTGCCGTCGGCCGCTACGGCGTCGATGGCAAATCCGAACAATAACGTGATCGATGCCGCGAAGAGGATGCGCCGCAGCCCGTTTGTATCGACCATGAGACCTCCGATTCAGGTTCGGTGCCCCGCTTCTACGTCGGCGGCCGGCGTCTACGTTTTCACCGAACATTCCTGCGATTTTGCAGCAGAGTATACGATACAAGACGAGGACCAAGCGCCCGCAGAGTCACAGTGCGCTGCCGCCGAAGATTCCGCCAACGCATCTCCACTTTGTTTGACAGAGGTCAAATCAGAGTCGGGCCGCCGCATCGACACTAGCGCGCATCAGCATTCGAAGGCTTGTTGCCGTACAGGAGTCTCGCCATGGCTGCCGCTCCAGAACCGGTTCGTGATATCGCCACGCTGGGCAGCATCGAGCTGCTGACGCCAAAGCCGCAACAGAGCCTTTGGTACTTCCGGGATGTGCTTGGCATGGAAGTCGCGCACACGGACGGCAATTCGGTGTACCTGCGCGGCTACGGTGACTTTGCCGTGAGCACCCTGAAACTGACTGGCGCCAAGCACTCCGGTGTGGGAACGATCACCTGGCGCGCTGCGAGCCCGGCTGCGCTGCAGAGACGTGCGCGTGCGCTCGAAGCGTGCGGCTTCGGTGTACGTTGGAGCGAAAACGACTTTGGTCGCGGCCCGACCTATCACTTTCGCGATCCGGACGGTCACTCGATGGGGGTCTACTACGAGGAGCAGAAATACGTCGCCCCGGATGACCTGCGCTCGACGCTCAAAAATCTGCCCCAGAAATACACGGCCCGTGGCGCCGCTGTGCGACGCAGCGATCACCTGGCGCTGTTGTGCAAGGACGTCGCCACGAATCGCCGCTTCGCTCAAGAGCTGCTGGGTTTTCAACTGCGCGAAACGATTCTCTTCGAAAAAGGCAGCTTTGAGCTGGGCTCCTGGTTGAGTCCCAACGCGGTGCACCACCAGCTTGCGTACGTCGTCGACGTCAAGGGGGCTAACGGCCGCCTGCATCATATCTCGATGTGGGTCGACCAGCGCGAGGACGTGTTGCGCGCGGCCGACGTGCTCACCGAGAACGGCATCTTCATCGAAGCGGGCCCATCCAAACACAACAATTCGCAGGCTTTCTATCTCTACTCTTATGAGCCTGGCGGCAATCGCGTCGAAATCTATTCGGGTAGCTATCTGGTGCTCTCGCCCGACTGGGAGCCGGTGACGTGGGATGAAGATGAGCGAGGAACCGGCGTCTATTGGGGCGGCGCGCTGCCGGAGAGCTTCATTCAGTATGCGACGCCGGACATCGCGCAAGCCGCTCCAGTCGGACGCGACGTCCCGGTGTTCGATCCTGCCTAAAGCGACGCCCGCGCTCGGCTCCGCGACTTTCTCACGGCGTGGCGCCGGTCGCGCCAACTCTTATCGCTCGCGGCCGGTCCCTTCCATCCGGGTTGATGGTCGACGCCGGTTATTGCTAGCATCTGCCTCCCGCTCCAGGGAGGATCGACGTGCCGAAGCTCAAGCTCTCACTCGCGTGCTGGAACTACGATCGCACGCGGTCGCTGGCGGACGGCTCCGTGCGGCCGGAAGGCATCGATCTCACTTACTTGAGCCTCCCTGTAGAGGAAACATTCTTCCGGATGCTGCGCCACCGCGAGTTCGATGTCGCAGAGATGTCACTTTCCTCTTTCGTCGTATCGATGTTCCAGGAGCCACGCCCTTTTGTGGCGATTCCGGCCTTTCCATCGCGCTTCTTTCGTCATTCCTGTATCTATGTCAACGCCGGAGCTGGGATACGGACGCCGCGCGATCTCATCGGCAAGCGGGTCGGAACGCCCGAATACCAGATGACCGCGCCGGTCTGGATTCGAGGGATTTTAAGCGAGCACTATGGCGTGCCGATCGACGGCGTGACCTACTGCACCGGCGGCCTGGAGGAGAGCGGGCGTGCCGAGAAAATCAAGCTCGAGCTGCCGCCCAACATCAGGATCGAGCCCATTGGCGAAAAGCAGACGCTCTCTGCGATGCTCGCGAACGGGGAGATCGACGCGTTGCATACCGCGCGCATGCCGTCATCGTTCTCCATTGGCAGCGGCGGGGTCCGCCGGCTCTTCGCAAACTACAAGGAAGTCGAGCAGGCCTACTTCCGCAACACCGGGATTTTCCCGATGATGCACACGGTAGTGATCCGGCGCGAGGTCTACGAGCGCAACCGCTGGATCGCTGCATCGCTGTTCAAAGCATTTGTGCAGTCACAGCAACAGACCTACGACGACCTCTACGTCACCGCAGCGCTTAAGGCGATGCTTCCCTGGCTCACGTCCCATATCGAAGAAACTCGCGCCTTGATGGGAGCGGATTATTGGCCTTACGGATTCGAACGCAATCGCGAGGCGCTGGTCACATTCCTGCGCTATCACCACGAGCAGGGACTTTCCAGACGTCTGCTCACCCCAGAGGAGCTTTTCGCGCCGGAGACGATACAGTCGCACAAGGTTTAGGCGCTCAGGCCGGCGGCGCGCCAGTCTACTTGGCCGAATGCCCGGACACTTCCCTCCCTGCGCCTGCTGAAAGCCGTCGGTGAAAAGGCGCCGACAGCGCGGCGATCAGCGCGATAGCGATGAAGGCCGGCGGAAAATCACCAGCGACGATGGAGGCGTGTCCCTGCGCGACGCTCGATAGCTCGAGCACGTAAGCCCCGAGCGCGATTCCCAGGCTTTGCGAAAGACGCTGCGCCATGCTGGAGATGCTGGTCGCCTGGCTCATGTTCTGACGCGTCGCATCCGCGAAAGAGAGCGCCTGCAAGCCAGTGAATTGAAGCGAGCGAAAGCATCCGGAGACAAGCAACACCATGATGATGACGAGGTGCGGCGTTGCACCGGTAAAAAGCGCGTAGCTTGCAACGCCGGCAGCGGCGATCAATGCGTTCAATGAGAGCACTCGCCGGAATCCCCAGCGTCTCAGGATCGCGACGGTCAAGGTCTTCATGAACATCGCTCCTACGGCAGTCGCGCAGGTGAGCAACCCCGACTGCAGAGGATTGAGGCCGAAGCCCAATTGCAGCAGCAGCGGCAGGAGGAATGGCATTGCGCCGACGCCGATGCGAAACAGCGAGCCCGCCGCGACGCCATTGAAGAATGTTGGAATCCGGAACAGCTTCAAGTCAAGCGAGGGATGTGCGCTGCGCCGTGCGTGCACCGAGTAGACGACGAGGACGACTACGCCTGCGCCAATACTGAGCGCAGTCGCTTCCGCTGGCAGCAGATGACCCCCCAGTGCGGAGAGGCCGAGCATCAGCCGCGATAGTCCAAAGCCGGACAAGGCGAAGCCGCGCCAGTCGAATGGCGGCACCGAGGACTCACGCAAATTAGGGATGAAGCGCCGCACCAGAAACAGGCCAAGCAAGCCGATCGGAAGGTTGATGAGGAAAATCCAGCGCCAGTGCAGGTACAGCGTGATCGCGCCACCCAGCGCCGGCCCGATCACCGGTCCCACAAGAGCGGGAATGGTGAGGTAGTTGAGCGCGGCAATGTATTCGTGCTTCGGCACGGCCCGCATCAGAACCAGCCGCCCGACCGGCACCATCATTGCGCCGCCGATTCCCTGCAGGAACCGCGACGCGACAAACGCAGCAAGGCTGGTCGACACTGCGCACAACAGCGAGCCGCCGATAAAGACCGTGATGGCGGTTGCGAACACCGTTTGCGAACCGTAGCGATCAGCGACCCAGCCGCTTATCGGAATGAACACGGCGAGGCTCACCAGATAAGACGTGAGGGCAAGCTTGAGCCCGAGTGGATGCTCGCCGATATCAACGGCGATTGCCGGCAGCGAGGTCGTGATCACCGTCGAGTCCATGTTCTCCATGAACAACGCACAGGCGACGATGAGCGGGACGAGGACGGCGCGCTGCAAGGGCGGCTGCAAGGGACTAACTATCGATAGGTGACGCGTTGGTCCAGCAGGCCCTAGATTTGGCTGGCGTCATGCGAGTGCCGGACAGGCAATTGGCCAGCGCACCCGTGGCGATTTGGCGGCGAGAGTCGAGCGCCGAAGGAGTGGCATGTGCGCGCACAAACGCCATTGACCGCGCGGCAGATCAGGGCTCTTCGCCTCATCAATCTCGGTCTGTCCAACCAGCAAATTGCGGAGAAGCTTTCAATCACGGTTGGGACCACCAAATGGCATCTGCACGAGATCTTCAACAAACTCAAGGTGCACAATCGCGCGCACAAACGCCATTGACCGCGCGGCAGATCAGGGCTCTTCGCCTCATCAATCTCGGTCTGTCCAACCAGCAAATTGCGGAGAAGCTTTCAATCACGGTGGCGACTACCAAATGGCATCTGCACGAGATCTTCAACAAGCTCAAGGTGCACAATCGCACCGCGGCTGCGGCGGAAGGCCGACGCCGGGGAATCATCTAGGCCTAGCCCAACTTTCGTTAGGTGACGCATTTTTGCACTGCACCTAAAGTGGTAGTCTATCGCGCGATCGCCGACGTCGGCCTTCGCGCTGACTGAACAGATCACGGCGCGTGGAGGAATAACATGAAAATAGACGCCAAGAAGGTGCAGGCGGTCGCCGCACGGCTGCGCAAGGCTGCAGAGACCGGTGTCGCCATACCGCCCATCCGCGACGAAATTGCCGGCGGCGGCATTGCCGCTGCCTATGCCGTGCAAAAGGCCAACACCGCTTTCTATGTCAGAAAAGGAAGGCGATTGGTAGGACGCAAGATCGGCCTTACCTCCAAGTCGGTGCAAAAGCAGCTCGGCGTGGATTCACCGGACTTCGGGATGCTTTTCGCAGACATGGCAGTCAACGATGGCGAGGAAGTGACGCTCGACCGCGTGCTGCAGCCAAAGGTCGAGGCCGAAATCGCATTGGTGCTCGATCGCGATCTCAAGCACCGAGGCATCACGCTCACCGATCTCATTTCCGCGGTTGCTTACGTTCTGCCCGCGGTGGAGATCGTCGGCAGCCGCATCGAGAAGTGGAACATCAAGCTTCTCGACACCATTGCCGACAATGCTTCG
>VBCY01000030.1 GCA_005882995.1 Betaproteobacteria bacterium | reverse complement strand
CGGACGCAGCAGACATTGGCCAGATAAAGATATCCAAGGGCCAGGTCGCGATCGAACGCGAGGGCACGACGTTGCCCGCCAGCGTGGGCGTCCGCCTGCAAACTGCGGACATCGTCAAGACGGGCAGCGATGGTTCGGTCGGCATCACCATGGATGACGACTCCTTGCTGTTCGCGGGGCCCAACAGTGTGCTCTCGCTCGATCGTTACGCCTTCGACCCGACGACCAACCGGGGTCGATTCGATGCGTCCCTCAACAGAGGCACTCTTGCCGTCATCTCCGGGCGCATCGCGAAGCAGGCGCCCGATGCGATGACCGTACGGACGCCTACGGCGATTCTCGGTGTCCGCGGCACCACCTTTGCCGTGAGCGCCAATGACTGAAGCCATCGGAAGAGGCGTGCGATGGTTTTCGGTATCGATCGCATGCGCACTGCTGACAGCCTGCGCGAGCAGCGGTACCGTGGTGTTACTGCCGGAAAACGACGGTCGAGCCACGGCCGTCACGGTGCGGCAGGGAGACAAGGAAGTCGTGCTGGATCAGCCGTACGCGGCCGCCAAGGCCACGGCGCTCGGCCCGCGGTCGTACAGCTCCAGCGCTCGGGAAGTGGACGCGCAATTCGGCGCCGCGCTCGCGGCGCAGCCGAGCCGCGCGTCATCCTTCACGTTGTATTTTGTTGAAGGCAAGGACGAGTTTACCGAGGAATCCAAGAAGGTCGTCGATCAGATTCTTTCTGAAATCGCTCGGCGCCCCGTTCCCGATGTGCTGGTCGTCGGACACACCGACGCCGTCGGCAATGATCAATACAACGATGCACTGGGCCAGCAGAGAGCGGAAACCGTTCGTGCGGCATTGATGCGACTCGGGATTCCATCAACGGACATTCACGCGATCTCGCGGGGAAAACGCGCACCGGCGGTGCCAACCGCCGATGGCGTGGCTGAGCCGCGCAACCGGCGCGTGGAAATCGTCGTGCGCTGAAGCGTTCGGCATTCTCCTCACGTCAATCGTCCATTGCGGGGGCCGATCCACCGCACCGCGAGCACCGTGACGTCGTCGGCGGGCTCGACGCCATCAACAAAGCTCTGCACGTCCTTGCACACCTCATCGACCAGAGTCTTTGCCGTTGCATCTTCCGGCAGACCGGCGAAGAGAGCTTGCAACCGCGGCCTTCCGTAACGGTTTCCATCGCGATTCCTCGCATCGATGACCCCGTCTGTCACCATGCATAGCAGATCGTCTTGCTGCAGCATTCGATGTCCCTCGCGATACGCGAAGCCCTCGACGGTGCAAAGCGGCGGTCCTGCAGGATCGATAAGCTGCACGGATGCTCTTTGTCGAGTGGACAGCAGGTATGGGTTTTCGTGCCCTGCGTTGCAATAGGAGAGCTCTCCGGATTGCAGAGACAGTATGCCGGCGAAGGCAGTCACGAAAAACATCTCGGGGTTATCGCGCGACATCTCCTCGTTGGCGGCGCGCATCACCACGTCGATGGCCGCATGCGGACTGCGCAGGGTGGTGCTCTTATACAGTGCCTTGCTCACCGCCATGAACATGCTGGCTGACAATCCCTTGCCCGCCACGTCGCCGATGAGGACGAACAGGCGATGTTCATCCAGGAGGAAGAAATCGTAGAGGTCACCACCCACTTCACGCGCCGGTGACATGGAAACAGCGAGTTCGACGCGTCGATCATCGCGCAGCAGGTCGGGACGAGGGAGTAAGCCTGTCTGGATGCGCTTTGCCGCCTCGACCTCACCTGCGATGTACGCCGCCTGCTCGCGCTGAGTCTGAACAAGCCGCTCAAGCCGCCTGCGCTGCGTTCCTGATTCCGCCAGGGTAAGCAGAAGCAGAACGCTGAACAGGATCAGCAATGCGAGCGATGGCGCTGCGGCGTCCAGGACGACCCGCTTCCAGAGAAAGGCGGCGATGCCCAAAGCGACAGGCAGCGCAATACAAGTCAGCGCCAACAGCGCAGCATGACCCGGCTTCCAGCGAGGCGTGGCCCAGATAAGGGACGCACCGAGCAAAATGAAAGTCAGGAGCTCGAGCGCCGGTGCCCACGACGGCCGACTCAGCCAGCTTTGGTCGTACAGGTTCTCGAGCACCTGCGCCTGAATTTCGCTACCCGGCATGCGCTCGCCAGCGGGAGTATTCTGATAATCGACCATGGCGAGCCCGCTGGTGCCAATCAACACCAGCTTGTGCTCGAGCCGAAGCGGATCGACCTTGCCATCGAGCACGTCGATCGCAGACACGTAGCGCCGCGCGTCGCGCCTGGAATAGTAGACACGGAGCTCTCCGTCGCTTTCAGTGGGCGCAACAAAATCACCGATGCCGATGGTCTGGACAGACGGGCCGTCGATGAAAAGGCGAATTTCCTGGGCATGCAAAGCGACCCGAAGCATTTCCACGGGCAGTGAGGGAACCAGACGGTCGTTGACGCGAACCGCCAGCGGAATGCGCCGGATCACGTCGTCCGAAGGTCCGGCTGAAATGATTCCATGTCCCGCCGCAGGCCGGTCGAGCGCTTCGATATTCATGAGTGCGCCGGCGTAACTCGGCAGCCCGGACACGTTGGGTACGCCGGGACGACGCTCTCTGCCGAGATCGATGACGACGAAAGGCGGCGCGAGCGGCTCTTTGTCGGTTTTATCGGGGACTCCAGCGAGGCCGAGCACGACTGGACCTTCCGCAATCGCGCGTCCCAACTCGCTGTCGCTCGAAGGCAACGCGTCGAGATGACTCGCGAGTACCGGATCCGTCGCGCGAGCACGTTCCAGCAGGCGCTCCGGAGAGAGCCGATCGGGCTCCGGCATCAGAATATCGATACCGATCACGGCGGGATCTTCGCGCTCGATCGCGCGCAAAAGTTGAGCGAGCATGGTGCGCGGCCATGGCCACTGCCCGAGCCGTGCCACGCTCCTGTCGTCGATTTCGACGACCGTGACGGGTGTCGACACGATTTCGCGCGGTTTAAGCAGCTGATAGGTGTCGAACCATCCCGATTGAAGGCGCAGGTTCCAGCGAGATTCGAACCCGATGAGCGCAGAGAGCACCAGCAGCAGCACCACGCCAATGGCGTAGACGCGGACGAATGAAGGTCTTGACGTCCCGTTTCCCGCGCTTCCGCTCACAAGCGGATTTCCATGCCATCGTAGGCAGCCGTGACCAGCAGCGGTTTCCCGGTGCGCGAAATCTCCTCGTAGCGGCGAGTCTCCGCAAGCACTCGCGAGATCGATTCGTCGCCATGAATGGGCTCGTGATGGAAAAGGCACAGCTGACGCGCCCCCGCCATCTGGCAGAGCTCCACGCCGACGATGTTGCTGGAATGCCCCCAGTCCGCCTTGATCGAAATGGTGTCCGCCAACGAGTACATCGCGTCGAAGATGACCAGGTCGGCATCGCGAAAAAAATCGACGAAGGCCTCGGTTTCGTTGAGGTCTGCGAGCTGGTGCTCGGAGTCGGTGGAATAGATAACCGTCTTGCCGTCCGACGTGAAGCGGTATCCGTACGAATCCCCCGAATGCCGCTGCAGCTTCAAGCTCACCTGCGTCCCGGCAATGTCGTAGACGCGGCCCGGATCCAGATGGACAAACTCGATGTCCGCGCTCAGCGCCGAGAATTCGACGGGGAAAGACGGCGGGCCGTGCTGCCGGCGCAGCGCCTCCTCGAGCTCCGCGTGACCGCCGTAGATGCGTATCCGGTTACCCGGAATATAGGCCGGGGTGAACAGCGGAAACCCCATGATGTGATCCCAATGCACATGCGACATGAACACGTGATAGGTCTGAGGCGACGCGGCGCCGTGTCGCGCCATCGCCTTCTGGCCGAACGGCCGCACGCCCGAGCCGAGATCGCACAGAACATATTCATTGCAGCCGGTCTCGATCTCGACGCATGGGCTGTGGCCGCCATAGGTGCCCGAAACCGCGATGTCGAGATCGTCGACATACCTTTCGAGGTCGGCATCCGATGCGAAACTGCGACCGGCCGCGCCGCGCAGCGCGGCGACGACCTTGCTGCGCACCGCTGCGGCGGTGAGCGCCACGGGCAGCGATCCTCGCGTGCCCCAGAAGCGCACGCATTTCATTGCGCTGCGTCGTACGCGGAAAGCGCCGGCGCCGAAAGATCGTGGAGCGCGGAGCGCACCGACGGAAAGACTTCCATGACATGCTTGAAGCGTGCAATGTCGAAGATTTCCTGAACCACCGGCTGAAGAGCAGCCACGGCGATTCGCACCCCTGCTCCGCGCATCTGCTTGGCAGCCACCATCAGGACGCGCAATCCCATGCTGCTGATGTACTCAACGCCCGTGAAATCCAGTACCACCGGAGTCCTGGCGGCAGCGGCCTGGTCGAGCATGGGCGTGAGCGCCTGCTGCAGCTTTTGTGCATTGGAATGGTCGATCTGCCCGACGGGCGCAACGACGGCGACATCGGCGAGTTGTCGACTGGAAAATTCCACTTTCGTCCCCGCTGCAAGTTGCAGCTTCTCGCGCTGCGAGCTTCGATTATATTCGCCAAAGCGAAAAGCCAACCGAAGGCCGATGGCAGGTAGCGGCAATGCTCACTCACTGTCTAAGGAACCTCTGAATAAGCCCCGCGTGATCGCGACGGAGGCTTTCCGGGATGAGCTGCGCGAAGCAAGGCGATGCCAATAGCAGGCGCTATTGGCGAGCCGAGCGACAAAGCAGATCGCCCGGAAAGCCCCGTCCCATCCGGGTTTCGGCGCAATGGCTTCATCTGCATTGTTGCGCGGCTTGCGAATAGTACGAACTATTCGCTGCGCCGCGACGCCTCGCATCTAAAACCATTGCGCCAGAAACGCGACTCATGTGGGACTTGTTCAGAGGTTCCCTAAGCAGCCGCCAAGGGGCTGGGCGCGCTCAGGGCTGCACCACGATGTACTGGCCGCTGGCCTGCAAGCTCTGCGGTGCTATGCCCCATCCTGAAGGCACGGATTGAACGCTGCCTGATTCGTAGCTGTAGCCTTCGTTGCTGCCGTCCACAGTGGGATATTGCCGGGTGCGCCACACCACTACATTGCCGCTATCGTGCCGCCACAGAATATCGGCTCGGCCATCGCCATCGTAATCGCCCACGTTGACGACTCGCCACTCAGGAGAAACACCCTTGGCGAGAGAAATCGAGTTGTATCCATAGGCTCCCGTGGTGAGCCATAACTCGACATCGCCCGACGCGTCGTCTTTCCACAATATGTCGCTTCTTCCATCGCCATTGAAATCCCCCACGCCGACCACCTTCCATGTGTCGGGAGAGGCGTGCGTACCGAGATTTCCACTTTCCGGTTTCAGCGTCAGCGATGAAGTCATGAGCCAATGATTGATGCGGCCGTCCCGCTGGTTCCACCAGACGATGTCGCTGATGCCATCATTATCGATGTCACCCACGCCGGCAATCGCCCAGCCACTGTCCGGCGGAACACTTGCGTCCAACATGACTTCGACCGGAAGTCCGTTCAGATACTGTCGCGTCGTGCCGTTCATCGGCCATATCTTGACCCGACCCGTCGAGGGGCTGAACCAGAGGAGGTCAAGATTGCCGTCACCGTCGAAGTCACCTGTGCCTGCGAGGACCGATCCCGGTTGTGTGTTGAAGCCGACCTGCACGTCGCCGGTCTTGGTGCTTCCATCGACTGTCCAGATGCGCACCTCTCCCGTTGGCCAGAAGTGCCACACCAGATCGGCTTTCCCGTCGCCGTTGAAGTCGCCGATGCTGGAAAGCAACGCTCCCTTGCTGCCTGGATAGCCCACCGGACCGGAACGGAAGAGATTGAACGAAACACCGTCCATCTTCCACACATTGATCTGGCCGGAACTGTCCTGCCAGAAGACGTCCGCCTTTCCGTCCCCATCGGAGTCGTGGAACCGAGTGGTGCTGCTGAAGCGTTTGCTCACGCCGCCAAGACCATTGTTTGCAGGCGGTGAATAGAAGCGCATCCGATCGCCGGCCTTGGCAGTCGTGTACACCACGCGCGTTCCCGCGCCGACGGTTCCATCTGCGTTGATTGCGGGGAAGGTAACGCTGACAAGATGCGTGCCGGCGTATGGCGTCCCGATGTGCTCGACATATTGGTTTTGCGCGAGATAGCCGCTGCTTCCAACGACACGCGTGAGAACCGGCGAAACATTGCCCGCAATCGGCCCGGGCGGCGTCACCGAAATGCGACGGCCGTACTGGTTTTGCCGGCCATTGGCATCGAGCACTTCGACGGTAATGCGGTTTCTCGAGATCGGCGTGCCGTCCCGGTTCAGTACGGACACATTACGCAGGAACTGCATTCGCGTCAGACGGAAGCCGGCGACTTCCGGGTAGATGAGGTCTAGCCGCCCATCGCCGTCGATATCGGCGACCGCCATCCCTCCCGTCCCATTGATCAACGAGTCGGTGTCCGGTGTGTCGACGAGTTCGAAATAACCACCGCGGTTGATAAGAATCTGAACCGGATGCGTATCGGCCGCCGTCTGGCAGCTGCTGAATGAATCACCCGCGACCGGCCGTACGCTGGCGCCGACGATGATGTCCTCCAGCCCATCGTTATTGAGGTCGGCAACATTGAGACCGTCCGTGTCGCATCGATATGGCGGTACAGCCAAGCCATCGAGCGTTCGAACCAAGGGGCCGCCGTCGGTGCCATAGAGACGCCTCACGAAGCTGGTGCCGTTGAACTCGTAGAGCTTCAATTGAAAGTGTGAATCGAGCGGTGGGTTCGATGCATCGAGATTCTGGGCCAGCACAATGAGGTCGAGTGTGCCCCGGTTCATCCAGTCGAGGAACTTGGCGCCTTCGTCGAAGATCCCGCGGGGAGCGGGAAGTCCGTAGGCGAGCGACTCGAACTGCGGTCGTTTCGACGGAGCCACCCCCGAGCTCCGATTCATGAACAGCCTTCCCATTACGTAGAGGTCGATCCATCCATCGTTATCGAAGTCGACCGCTTGCGCAGCCTCCGGGGTCGATCCCGTCAGCCATTCGCTGTACAGCGGCGCCGTCAGACTCAAACTGCTCTCCGGAACGCCTTGATAGGCGGTGGAGGAAGTGCGATCGACAAACTGGAGCGATCCCTGGTTCAACAGGAAGCGCGACGAGGGCGGGAACGAGTTCGAATCGGGCTCGCACTCGTCCTGATTGTTGATATTCGGATCTTCGGTGCGCGTGTAGTACGGAAGAAAAAGGTCCAGATAGCCGCTGTTGGTGAAGTTGGCGATGATGTTGGTCTCGCCGTGCCCCCGAAGAGGAGGATTGAAGCTTTCGCCGAAGCCGGAAACCTCGGTGTAGTTGCTGCCGTTGAATACGAAGAGCTTGGCAGATGATGTGATGTCGTTGGTGCAGCTGTGAGTGGTTCCGATTAACGCTGGCGTTCCATTCAGCGAGATATCGAACATTCGCGTATCCGATGCGGAACGCTTGTTGGCGAAAAGACTGGAGACGCCCATCGAGTCGGCTGGCCATTGGATAAGGTTGCCGCTCGCGTCCCATTGCGTACCCAGAAAGGCGCGTCGGGAATCATTGCGCGGTTCTCCGACGGTAGCGCGAAAACCCTCCCATGGCGCATACAGGATGGGCGCGAACGATATTTCGGTCGTTGTCTGACTGCCAGCGGCGCAAAAAGACAACGCCGCAAGCACTGCGAGGATGCTGCGCGATACACGCACCGAAAGGAGCAATGGGTAGATCGATTTCAAAGCGTGTCCGAGCCAAGGCCAACCTCATTCCGTTAGCATGAAACATGCCTTTTCCTGGAAATAAATTGAAACGATTCGTAACCAAGGGGATTGCTCAGAACGCGTGGTGGCCTACAGCGGACACTCCCTAGACACCGCCAGTGTTCAGGAGCCGCAAACCGTTCCGGGCGGTCGGAAGATCTGGCGTGTTAGCGCCTTGCTTCGTGATGCCCCGTCGATCGTGGAAGTGAACGTCGCATTATTGCCATCTCTGAAACTCAAGGTTGCCGTTCCGACTTCGGTCAAGATGACCTTCGATGAATCAAAAGCCACGGCGCTGAACGGCGGTCCGCTGCTTCGGTACAGCTTGCCGGA
>VBCY01000029.1:2634-2947 GCA_005882995.1 Betaproteobacteria bacterium | reverse complement strand
AGTCCGTTGTTAAAGACGCCAACGGAAACGAAGTCGACATCCTTGGGAGCAACGCCGGCATGATCCAGTGCGCTGCGCGACACCATCGTGATAAGCGACTCGACGTCTGGTGCATCCAGCTTGCCGAAGGGCGTGTGCGACCAGCCAACGATAGAGGCACGTTGTGCCATGGAATTCTCCAGAATTGAATTGAGGTGAAGCAAGTGCCCGCTTCAGCGTTCGCTACGAGGCGTCAGGATCAAAGGAAGCCGATCGAGATCCATGGCACGGCCGTGACGACGATCGTCCCGATCAACAAGGCAACCATGTAGCC
>VBCY01000029.1:1084-2568 GCA_005882995.1 Betaproteobacteria bacterium | reverse complement strand
CCATCGAGAGCACGACGACCATCGCGTAGTGGACTTCGTGCACGCCCAGTTGCCGCGCAATCGGGAACAGCAGTGGGCCGAACAGCACGACGGCCGGAATGCCTTCCAGCACGGAGCCCAGCACGACGAACGTCACGACGGACACCGCGAGAAACATAGGCACGCCACCGGGAAGCGCCGCCATCATGTCGGCCAGCGCACGTGAGAAGCCCGATTGGGTCAGGCCCCACGCCATCGCGGTGGCAGTGCCAATGATCAAAAGGATGGCGCCGGACAACGATGCGGTGGCAACCAGCATCGGACTCAGGCGCTTCCAATTGAACTCGCGATAGACGAGCAGTCCGACGATGACGGTGTAAGCAATGCCCAGCGTGGACACTTCAGTGAAGGGTAAGGCGAGTGCCGGAAAGGCGATCGCAGCGAGTCGCGCCACCTCTTTCCACGGCGCGCGCTTCACATGCCGCAGGTCTTCGTGCCGATAGCGAAACCAGACCACCAGGCATAGCACGAGGCCGAGCACCAGTGCTGGAAGCAGCCCGCCGGTGAAGAGCGCAGCGATCGAAACGCCCGTTACCGAGCCGATCGTGATGAGCACGAGGCTGGGCGGCACGGTTTCTGTCTGCGCACCGGTCGCGGCCAGCAGCGCGACCAGTTCTCCCTCCTTCGCACCGCGCTTCTTCATCTCGGGAAAGAGTGCCGGCGCGATGGCGGCCATATCGGCGGCTTTCGAGCCGGAGATGCCCGAGACGAGGTACATGGCGCCCACCAGGACGTACGAGAGTCCGCCGCGGACGTGCCCCAGCAGGCCGGCCAGGAAGTTCACCATCGCCCGTGCCATGCCGGTCATCTCGATGAGGAGCCCAAGGAACACGAACAGCGGCACGGCGAGCAGAATCAGGTGCGACATGCCTTCATCCATGCGACCGACCATCACCGGCAGCGGCGTCGAGGTCGCGAGCGCGAGGTAGCCGAATGTGCCCAGACCAAACGCAAATCCGATGGGAATGCCGGCAAGGACGGATCCAGCCGCGACACCGACGAAGAAAATAACCAGGTTGAGCCGTCCGAGCCCCTGAAAGAGCGGATGGGCAAGCCAGAAGAAGATGACGAGGCCAGCCACCAACGTCAATGCCGCGAGCCACTGGCGGGCCGTCGATTCCCGCAGCAGCCGCAGCACGCCGAAGGCCGTCATCAGGACTAGCCCGACGGGCAGCGCCGCCGCCCTCCATGCATTGGAAATGCCGAGCGCAGGCGTCGTGATTGCAGCCTCGTCAGTGGCATACTCCCAGGACGGCCACGCAACCATCGCAAGAAACGCCAGACAGGCCGCGGTCGCAACCGCCTCGACTACTGCACGTGTTTTGGGGTTGAGCGCGCCGACGAGTGCCGTCATCCTCATGTGCTCATCCCGCCGCAAAGCCACGACAGCTCCCAGCATCGCGAGCCAGAGGAAAAGAATGGAAGCAGCCTCGTCGGACCACACC
>VBCY01000029.1:0-1052 GCA_005882995.1 Betaproteobacteria bacterium | reverse complement strand
GACCACATCCGGCCACGTGATCCATCGACGCTCTTTCCTCCCACGAGCCATCGCGCCGTCGTTCGACGCGGTGGCCGCGTGGTCGCTGCCCGCGTGGACAACCGAATTCATGCGAGCTTTCCGGTGTTGCGTTCGAGAATAGCCCACGCCTCATTGCCGAACTTGCCTTTCCATTCGGCGTAGTAGCCGGCGCTGCGCAGCTTGTCGCGGAACGGCTCCGTGCGCGGAGCGTTGAAGAGCATGCCCTTGGCGGTAATCTCCTGTTGGAGATTGGTATTCAGGGCGGCGACGTCGGCCCTCTGGGCGATCGCGGCGGCGTTCAGGTGCTTGGCTGCGATTTCGCGGATGGGCTCAGGCAGGCGTTCCCAGGCGCGGCGGTTGGCGAGAAACCAGAAGCCGTCCCACATGTGGTTGGTCAGCGAGCAGTACTTCTGTACCTCGTACAACTTGAAGATCGAGATGACTGAGACCGGGTTCTCCTGCGCGTCGACCACCTTCGTCTGAAGTGCCGTATACATCTCGGAGGCGTTGATCGACGTCGGCGCCGCATCGAAGGCCTTGAACATGGACGTCCACATCGGCGAGACGGGGACGCGGATCTTCAGGCCGCGGAGCTCCTCGGGGCCGTTGATCGGCTTGGTGGACGTCGTGGTCTGACGGAAGCCGTTGTCCCAGATCTTGTCCATGGCAACGAGGTTGGCCTTGGCGATCTGGCTGCGCACGTAGGCGCCCACGTCACCGTCCATGGCGTGCCACACCGCAGCGTAGTCGGGGAAGGCGAATCCCACGCCGTTCAGCGCCGCCGCCGGGACCAGCGTGGAAAGAATCAGTCCAGAAAGGGTGAAGAATTCGACGCCGCCCGAGCGCAGCTGGCTGAGCGTGTCGGTGTCGGAGCCCAGCTGATTGCTCGGAAAAATCTGGATGTCGAGGCGGCCGTTTGTCTCGTTGCGGATGGCGTCTGCGGCGGCCTTCGCGCGCACGTTCAGCGGGTGCGTCAGCGGAACGTTGTTGGCGAACTTGTAGGTAAATTCGGCCGACTGGCCGAAGGCCAG
>VBCY01000255.1:3688-15363 GCA_005882995.1 Betaproteobacteria bacterium | reverse complement strand
CCCGAGGCGCGTGCGGTTTCGTTGGTCTGAAACAACGGATCGACGCGCACTGAGCCCGTGAATCGGTCGGCCGCGGCTTGGCTGGACGGCCGCGAGCCGCCGCGCGAGATGTTCAGGTTCTGTATGGCCGGGGGCGGTTTGCCCGTTAACCGCTTCTCGGGATTGGCCTCGTTCGTCTGGGCGCAGACTGGATCGATCATCAAAAGCAATATCGCGGCCGCCGCGAGAATGTTCATCGATGTATCCGTTTCAGTGGGTGTGGGTGGTAGCCATCGGGCCTTCAGCGACGACATGTCGATCACGAAGCGGTACTTCGAGATTCTCTACTCGTTGTAGCGACGGCCGCTCAGCGCCCGTCATTGCCAACGCGCTTTCCGACAGGCGCGCGCCTTGAAGCGGGAGCTTCGAAGCACCGGCGTCGATTTCCCTAAGCCTCGCGTCGGTATGCGCGAGGAAGACGCGGGTGGTATTGCGCGCGATCTGGCCGTTCGCACCGAGGATGAGGACATTGGTCATGTCGAATTCCGTGCTGGTGAATGCGGACTCGGTAACACGTTTCCGGTGTCGGGAAGCGGGAGGCCCGTCAATCCAACCCTTTCTTCTCGAGAAATTTGGATAGAAGGTCCGCGATCTCGACATTGTTGAGATCGGAGAATGGAAAGTGCGTATTGCCGCGGATACCCGCTTCGGGCAGATGCACGACGGTGACGTCACCTCCTCGCCGGTTGACGGCATCCGCCCATAGCCTCGCCATCGCCAGGCGTACACGCCACTGGTCCTGGCTCGGAACCGCCATCGGCTCCGCTGGAATGTTGTCTCCGTAATAGATGACGATCGGGATCTTCGTGAGCAGCATGAACTCCGACAGAGGCACGCCCGTCGCCTCGAGGGGACCGCCGGTGCTCGCCATCGACGGCGGCACCTCGCCGTTCGGAAAGATGAAACCGCTGCCGGGCTCGTAGGCAACGACAGCATGGACATTTCGACTCTTGATGGCGGTGAGCCACCCCGGCCCTCCGCCTTGTGAATGGGTGACGAGAATCCCCGGCCCGATCCTGTTGAACAGCGCGGAAACGGCGTCGGAGATCACATTCCCATCGAAGGGACCCGTGTTGGGCGTCATCTGGCGGAAGTACTGGTTCAGGGCTTCTGGGTTGTGTGAGAACTGCACGCCGGGGAAATAGTCGGGCCAAATGCCGACGCGGAAGATGCTGAACCAGGTTTGCTCATCGGGCGTCGGCGTCAGGTTCAGAGGTTGGGTGCTGCGTCCTGCATTGCCGCGTCGTGGCTGGTCGATCACGTAAACCCCGAAGCCGCGCCGCAGGAAGATGTTCTGGAAGCCCTCGCGCCCATCCGGCGTGGTCTCCCACGTCTTCGAGAACTGTCCGAAGCCGTGCAAAAGCACGAGCGGAAATTTGCGGGCGTTCACCGGCACTTGATAGAACACATAGGCGTGATCACCGTGGAAGGTCTGCCCGTCGGTGGCCTGTTTCCTCGCATCGTAAGTGCCCGAGGCGGTGATCACGGTTCCACCGGCCGCAAAACTGCCCTGTTCCTTGATGATTAGCGTCGCGGGCCTGTCATTCCCCGCAACTGTCGTACATGCTGAGACAACGATGCCGGCTGCAATCAGCACGAGCCCGTTGAACAGTTTCTGATGCTTCGTACGCACAGGATTTCCCCGCGCTTGAGTGACTGGTTGCTGTTTCCGTTTAGCGCTTCTGCGTCGTGTCCTGCGCGAGGACGGGCTTTCAGCGGCCGACCAGCTGTTGCAGATGTTCCGGGTATCGGGCTCCCTGAAGCGTAATCTTCGAGACCGCGCTGTCGATGGTGCGAAGGTCCTCGGGCGTCAGTTCGACGGCAGCCGCGCCGATGTTTTCCTCCAGGCGATGCAGCTTCGTGGTGCCGGGTATCGGCACGATCCACGGCTTCTGGGCCAGGAGCCAGGCGAGCGCGATCTGGGCAGGCGTCACTTTTTTCCGGGTCGCGATCTCGCCCAGCAGATCGACCAGGGCATGGTTGGCCTTGCGCGCCTCCGGCGTGAAGCGGGGAACGATGTTTCGAAAATCGGTGCTGTCGAACGTCGTGTTCTCGTTGATCGCGCCCGTGAGGAAGCCCTTGCCTAGCGGGCTGAAGGGAACGAATCCGATGCCGAGTTCCTCGAGCGTCGGCAGGACCTCCTGCTCGGGCTCGCGCCAGAACAGGGAGTATTCGCTCTGAACCGCGGCGATCGCCTGAACGGCGTGCGCCCGCCGGATCGTCTGCACGCCCGGCTCCGAAAGTCCGAAGTGCCTGACCTTGCCTTCGCGGATCAGGTCCTTGACCGCGCCGGCGACATCTTCGATCGGCACGTTCGGATCAACGCGATGCTGATAGAACAGATCGATGACGCCGGCCTTCAATCGCTTGAGCGACGCTTCGGCCACCTGCTTGATGTGTTCGGGACGACTGTTGAGGCCCCGCTGCTTGCTGTCCTTCGGGTCGATGTCGAAGCCAAACTTGGTTGCGATCACCACCTGATCGCGAACGGGGACCAACGCCTCACCCACGAGCTCTTCATTCGCGAACGGGCCATAGACTTCGGCGGTATCGAAGAAGGTAACCCCACGTTCGAACGCCGACCGGATAAGCGAAATTCCCTCTTGCTTATCGACCGCGGGACCGTAGCCGTAGCTCAGTCCCATGCAGCCCAAACCGAGTGCCGAGACTTCCAGGCCGCTGTTTCCCAATTTGCGCTTGCGCATGTGTTCTCCTGTTTCGGTTAAAGATGGCCACCGTTTCGTCCTGACGTTAATGATGCGCGCCCGGAGAACCTCGATAAAGAGGTAGAATCCGCATGGGGTATTGAGAAAAATTCAGCAATGGATCGGGAAGACTGGGGCAGCCTGGCGGCGTTCGCCGCCGTCGCCGAAGAGCGCAGCTTCACACGTGCCGCCGCGCGGCTAGGCGTGTCGCCGTCGGCGCTCAGCCATACGATTCGCCGCCTCGAGGAGCGGCTGCGCATTCAATTGCTCGCCCGCAGCACCCGAAGCGTCTCGACGACCGAGGCCGGCGAGCGGTTGCTTGCCCGTCTTCGTCCTGCGATCGATGAAATCTCAGGCGCGGTTGAGGAGCTTGGGCGGTTGCTCGACCGGCCCTCGGGACACGTCCGGATTACCGCATCCCGGACTGCCGCTCGCATTGTGGTAGCGCCCATGCTGCCGCGGTTCACCCTGACCTATCCCGAGATCGTCGTCGAAATCCTCATCAATCCTGCTTTGACGAACATCGTCGCGCAGCGGTTCGACGCAGGCATCCGGCTCGGCGAGTCCCTCGAGAAGGACGTGGTCGCGGTTCCGGTGACAGGCCCGCTACGTATGGCCCTCGTCGGATCTCCGCAGTATTTCGTGTCACATCCGGCACCGGCAACGCCCCACGACCTGCGCAAACAGCGCTGCGTCAACTTTCGACTGCCGACCGCGGGCACGCTCTATAAGTGGGAGTTCAAGAAAGCTAACCGCAACGTCGAGGTGGGCGTGGAAGGGCCACTCATCTTCGATGATGAGGGCATGGTCATCGACGCCGCGTTAGCCGGTGTGGGCCTCGCGTACGTCCTCGAGGAGCAAGTTGCGTCTCTGCTCCAGGCGGGAGCGCTCGTGAGAATACTCGAAGATTGGTGTCCGCCGTTTCCAGGCTTCTTCCTCTATTACCCGGGGCGACGCCAACTATCGCCCGCACTCATGGCATTCATCGACGCGATACGGGTCCCGGCCAGGACCAGGAAGGGGCGTTGTCGCGGCGATCCGCCTTGACCTGCGCGTCGAACGCGAGTAGCACGGTCAAGCCGGTTCTTCTTCGCGAGTTCGCTGGTCCGTCGCTGCCGCTCCCGCGGCACTCCTCTGATCTGCGTACCCGCTCTGGAAGTTCCGGCGCGGAGCCGTTTCCGCTTCGTTAAAGAGCTCACTCTGTCGCTGGTGGGATTCGAAATTGGTATCCATTGGGGGGAATTAAACATGAAGAAACTAGCATTGCACGTGTCGATCTTAGGTGCTGTTGCCGCTATCGCCGTTCCCGCGCTCAGCAGCGCGGCGCCTGTCGAAGCATCGGGGACTTGGGACGACTGCAACTTCGCGCCCTCCTTCCGCACCGCCGGGCCGAACACCGTGGAGACCGTCGGCATCACGGAGAACTTCTTCGGCACGCTCACCGGCACCTATGTGGGCACCGAGAGTGATGTCATCTACGCTGACGGCAGCGCCACGTTCCACGGCAGCGGCATATTTACGGGCAACGTCGCAGGACGGTCCGGGACCGCCGCCTACCGTTACGAAGGGATCGCACCGGCCAATCAGCCCTTCCACGCGACATGGGTCCTCGTGGGCGACGGGGGATCGCTCGGCTCCGTCAGGGGCCATGGGACGTTCGGCGGAAACTTCGACGGCGTCACCGGCGCCTGCGATGGTGGAATTTTCTCGGGTTCCTACGAGGGCGCGCTGAACCTCGGCCCGTAGCGCTGAGGCATCACTCGCTCTTCCGTGCCGGCCTTCGAGCCCCGGGCAGCGATGCCCGGGGTTTCGCGCCGACCGACATGCGCCGGTCGCGAAGGGGCTAGGAAGCCCGTCCGGGAACTATGATGCGTACCGCCGTCCAACCATGACGTCGTCCGATCAGGGCGACGCGTGTCTTTTTCGAATGCCGCAGCGCGAAGCGGCTGACCAGCCACAGGAGTATTCATGCCCATCACGCAAAAAATCAGCCCTTTTCTCTGGTTCGATAACCAGGCCGAACAAGCAGCGAAGTACTACACCTCGATTTTTAGCAACTCCCGGATCATTACCGTGACCCGATACACGGAGGCTGGTAAGGACATCCACCAGAGGCCTGCCGGCTCAGTCATGACGGTTGCCTTTGAGCTCGAGGGCCAGGCATTCACTGCTCTCAACGGCGGTCCCGTGTTCAAGTTCAACGAATCGATCTCCTTCGTCATCAGTTGCGAAACCCAGGAAGAGATCGATTACTACTGGGATAAGCTCGGCGCCGGTGGCGACCCAGGGGCGCAGCAGTGCGGCTGGCTCAAGGACAAGTTCGGTCTATCGTGGCAGGTCGTGCCAAAGATGCTGCCCGAGCTGTTCGTCGACGCCAATTCGCCTGGCGCTCAGCGCGCCATGACGGCGATGATGCAAATGAAAAAACTCGATATCGCGGAGCTTCAGGCGGCATATGCGGAGGCCGGCGTTACCACCGGGTAGGTGCTTCAAGTACCCGCGTAGCTCGCCTACGGCGTCGTGGTATTTGCAGTCCCATTTGGTATAGCTTAGGCTGCCGTACTCGCCCATCCTGGATTCTCCTTCCTGGGAGCTTGGCGGCTCACAATTGGGAGTCTCCTCGCCGGACTTCCTTTTATGTCAAACGTTGACTGCCTCCCCCGGCAAAGCCGGGGCGGGCTCCCTTGGCAGGCTAGAGATCAGTCGTGGACCCAAAATCGCACTGGGAAAAGGTCTATCGAACCAAAGGAACGCGCTGCGTACGTGCGCCAAGTGGCGCACGCCGTCAAGCCCGGAGGTCACGTCATCGTAGCGACGTTCGGTCCCGAAGGGCCTACCAAATGCAGTGGACTAAACGTTGTTCGCTACGATGCCAGTGCCCTTCATGACGAATTCGGTGCCAGCTTTCAACTGGTTAAACATCTCACCGAGTCTCATCAAACGCCGGCGGGTTCAATCCAACAGTTCACGTATTGCTACTGCAATCTTTCTTCGGGACTTTCCTAACATGGGCGTGAACCAGTTTTCCGATGACAGCCAGCCGGGACCCTGAGCCTTAGATCATGGCGCTAACGCGAGAGCTGAACGAACTGGTGTGCCGTTACGACAAGTACGCCGAGCTCCACCGCTCGGCCGCGATGCGGGACCTGGAGCGCAGCGTCTGCGGTTGCGCCTACGGGAGCACCAGTTGGACAACGCGCCGGGAAGCGGAACGAATCGCCCAGTTGCTCGAACTCCGCCCGGCTGCGAAGCTGCTGGACGTGGGCGCCGGGACGGGGTGGCCGGGCCTCTATCTGGCAGAGCTGACAGGCTGCGACGTTGTGGTGGTGGACCTTCCTCTCGGTGGCCTTCGACTCGCGCTCGAACGCGCCGCGGCAGACAGCTTGTCCCAGCGGTGCGAGGTCGTAGCAGCGGACGGTGCCGCACTGCCTTTCAAGGACGCTTCATTCGACGCACTGAGCCATTCTGATGTCCTATGTTGTACGCCTGATAAGCTGGGCGTCCTGCGGTCGTGTCGACGTATCGCGCGCGATGGCGCCAGGATGGTGTTCACGGTCATCGCGCTCACACCTTTGTTGGCCGACTCCGAGCGCCGGACCGCAATAGCATCCGGCCCGACGTTTGTTGACAGCCCGGATGACTACGCGGTCTTGTTCGATCAATCGGGATGGTGCATGCAGGAGCGGACCGACATTACCGCGGAGGTTTTGCAATCCATGCGCACCGAACTTGAAGGCATGCAGGGAAGTGCCGAGGCGCTCGCCAAGGCGTTAGGGTCTGGCGAGTTCGCGGAGCGCACGAAGCGCCGACAAGCCACCATCGCAGCCGTCGACGCGGGACTCTTGCGGCGCGAACTATTCGTCGCCCGTACCGGCTGACTCCTCCGGAGTCACCTGGTATCGAAGTTATCTCGAGAAAGCGCTTGAGCGCGGCACTGGAGCTCTCTGCGTCGATCATCGACGACCACGCCGCTCGCATCGTCGCCGCAAGCAGATCGTCCGCCCCCGCCGAGAACTTCCTCCTCCAACCTGCGCCAACGCGTCCGGTGTTGCTGCGCCGCCCGACGTCGTGCTACAGACTACGCTCCTGCATGTCGTCCGCCGTGGCGGGCGGTCATAATGAGATAGATGAAGACTCCATCTAACCCGATCATGACGATTGCGTTAAGCGCCATGTAGATTGTCATGCCAACCATCATGCCGCCGTTCATCATGTTGCCGCCCATCATGCCACTCATTGACTCGGACCCCATCATTCCACGCATAGGAATCATGCCACCGAGGCTGCCGAGCGTCATGATTGTCCAGATTACAGCGAGCGAGCTCAGGGCCCAGAGCACTAAGCGAAGTCTTGAATCCATTTAGGCCTCCAGCAAGACCATCAAGCCTCTTAGATCGTTGATCCAAATTCCCGTTCCCGATCGGCACTTTCATTTGTCGGACTGACGCCGACGACAATCAGCAGCAATGGCAGTGCCGCCTCGACGCTCGAGTCGGAAGTGACATCGATGCATACGCACTCCGCCACCGGTGGCGGATGCGGCGGATTCTCTCGATCAAAGCCGACGAGTCGATACTTTTCAGCAAACTCGTGGATCAACGCCGATCCAATGTAGCCGCTGCTGCCGGTAACGATGACTGCCTCTTTGCCATCATTCGTCGTTACCCTTCTCTTCCAAGGTGAACGGCGAGTATTACTTCTTCAGATATTTGACGAGCGCCGCAACCCCCAGCACGAGTACGACGACGACAAGTATCCATACCAGTCCCATGCCGCCCATCGAGTTCATCATGTCTGTCATCAAGTCAATCTCCTTTGTCTGGCAGCCACGAAATTGCGCTATTTCTCATGGATAAGACTCCTTGATGAAGGTGCTGAGCTCGCTCGGCGCCCAAATACCACCAATCCCTGGTTTCCCTGCCGGCCGGCACCGACCATCGCGTGTCTCACTTCTCACCTCCGGAACTACTGAGTCCTTGCTGAAGTGCAGATTAGATTGCCGCACTTTGTTGCTCTTGCCTAGCTTTGCGGATTCCGGCATGCCCTTCATCGTTGACATGTCCTGAGACTTGCCCATGGGCATACCCTTCATATCCCCGCCCTGCGCCAAGGAGGCACGCTCCGGCGCGAAGCTCCATTTTGCGCTGCCCGCGGACTGGGCGCTCCCGGGCAGCATGGTCTCGTTGCTGTCTGGTCCCGTCGCAGTTTCGACACAGCGCAGTGCCTTTTGGGAGCAGCCAAGAGCTTCGCAGCCATCGTTCCTCGGTCACGCAATGCTGGAGGCGGCAAGTCAACGCTGAGCCGTTCCGCGAGCTGTGATCCGGGCCGGTAGAGCGTCGCACCGTTCCAGCTGAAGAGCATCGCCCTGGTCCGTCGCTGTCATCCCGAACAGCTCGGCCGAATGAACGCGCTGATCTCGTCTGGGCTCGCGAATACAACGGATGCGCGGTCGCCCTGCATGCCGGCACCGACGATGACGGGCTTTCCTGCTCGCGGCCCGCGCTCACTCGAATCCGTCTTGAAGCGCAGATTGAATTCCCAGACTTTGTTGACTTTGCCATCGGCGGTTTTCACGGTGTAGGTATCTCCACAGTGACTGATCGCAGTCACTTGACCTTGCGGGGGCGCTTTCTTGAGGTCCTCCTTGACACGCTGCATGTTCATCATCATGCCGCCGCTCTGTTGCGGCTTCGCCGGTGCCTTCCCTTCCGAGACGGCCTTGAGGTAAGCGATGACATCCTGGCGGGCTCTGCCCTCGCGTAAGCCAGGGAACGTCATGCTCGTGCCTGGAATGACTTTGTCCGGATTGCTCAGCCATTGGTCGAGCGTCACCTCGCTCCAGACCACGTTGACGTGCTTCATCGCCTCCGAGTAACGGTGGAAGCCCTCGACCGTTCCCGCTTTCCGCTGCCAGATTTTCGCGAGGCTTGGTCCCGTCATATGTTCACCTGGCGTGGTGGAGTGACAGGCTGCGCACTCTTGAAAGATCGTCGCCCCACGCACCGGATCACCGGCGCCGCGCGCAGACTCGCCCCACGTCAGCCACGATAGAGTCGTGATTGCCGGAAGACATGCAATAAAGATCGCTCGGGTGTTCATCGTTGGTCCTCGCTCATGGCCTACTTGAACATCTCCCGCACGGGGCACGAAGGCTGTGCGCGTTAATCACTTCCGTATCGCAATCGGCGATAATGTGAGACGCGAATCATCACCACGAATAGCGGCGGAACCACTACCCACTGCAATAGCGGCGACAGACCAACAGGGCTTACGCGTCCTCAGGCAGAGCCTCCGACCGCGTGCGAATGCGATGGAAGCTACTGACCGGCAGCACCGTCACGATGCCGTCGCCCGGGTCTCCGGTATGGGCAGCTTCCATGATGGCGCGGGTGATGGCGTCGACTCTATCTTCGTGGGCGACGATTTCCAGTTTCGCCTCTTCGCTGAGCCAATCGCGCGAAAAGAAATTGGCATGCCTGCCAAGTCCCTTGACTTTGACGACGGTAAGTCCGCGAACGCCAATGCCGATGAGTTTCTGCTCCTCCAAAACGCTCACCTCATTGCAATAGATGCGCCGCGCGGGATGCGGAATGCAGGCCAGCGGGCCGTCGAGCGTTACAACCGCAGATCTCTAGGTGGTACTGGGCTCGATCGCATGCCGCGCGACACGTCCACGCCGTTGCTTTCGCGTGCGAATCAGCAGATAGGCGGCAGGCACCACGAACATCGACAGCAATGGCGCAGTGATCATGCCGCCGACCATCGGCGCCGCGATCCGTCGCATGACCTCCGACCCGGTGCCGCTGCCCCACATGATCGGCAGCAGCCCCGCGATGATCACGGCTACGGTCATGGCGATCGGACGTACCCGGAGCGCCGCGCCCTCGACAATTCCCTCGATCATCTCATTGCGATCATTGAGCTTTCCCTCCGCCGCGCGCGCCGTGACTGCTTGATTGATGTAGACCAGCATCACCACGCCGATCTCCGAAGCGACACCACCCAACGCGATAAAACCTACGGCCGACGCGATCGACATGTTGTAGCCGAGCAGGTACATCAACCAGAAGCCGCCGACCAGTGCGAAGGGCAGTGTGGCCATGATGAGGAACGCATCGGTGAAGCGCCTGAAGGTGAGATAGAGCAGGACAAAGATAATGACCAGCGTAGCCGGCACCACGATCTTCAACTTATGTGTCGCTCGCTCGAGAAACTCGAATTGACCTGACCAGGAGATCGAGTAGCCGGGCGGCAGCTTGATGTCTTGCGCGACCGCACGCTGCATCTCGCGCACTGCCGAGCTCAAGTCGCGCCCATGAAGATCGACGTAGACCCAGCCTGAGAGGCGCGCGTTCTCGCTCTTCAGCATCGGCGGACCGTCGCTGATGCGAATGGCCGCCACGTCGCGCAAGCGGATCTGTGCGCCGCGCTCGGTCAACACCGGGAGATCGCGAATCATCTCGACGGAGTCCCGTATTTCACGCGGGTAGCGCACGTTGATCGGGAAGCGTTGCAGGCCCTCGATCGTCTCGCCGATGTTGTCGCCGCCGATTGCCGCCGAGACGACGCTCTGCACGTCGGACACGTTCAACCCGTAGCGCCCGGCGGTGGCACGATCGATTTGCACGTCGATGTAGCGTCCCCCGGTCAAGCGCTCTGCAAACGCGGAGGTCACGCCCGGGACTTGCTTCACCACGCGCTCAATCTGTGCGGCGATGCGGTCTACCTCGGCGAGATCCATCCCAGCCACTTTCACGCCTACGGGACTCTTGATACCGGTGGCGAGCATGTCGATGCGATTGCGGATCGGTGGCACCCAGATGTTGGAAAGCCCAGGCACTTTGACCGTGCGATCGAGCTCTTCGACCAGCTTGTCCGTCGTCATCCCGAGCCCGCAGGATCGGTTGCCGTCTCCGCCCTTCCCGCCTTGGCGAACACGCTCGCCACTTCTGGCACCGTCTTGATCAGCCGATCAGTCTGCTGCAGGAGCTCGGTCACCTTCCCCGCCGCGATGCCTGGCAACGCCGACGGCATGTAGAGCAGATCACCTTCATCGAGCGGCGGCATGAACTCGCCGCCGATCTGGCTCGCGGGCCACAGCGTCGCCACGGCGATGATCACTGCGCCAGCCAGAGTCAGCATTGGGAAGCGGAGGACAGCATTTAAAGCCGGGCGATATATCGCGATCAGAAAACGGTTCAGCGGGTTACTTTTCTCCTCCGGAATACGCCCGCGTATGAGGTAGCCCATCAGCACGGGGATCAAGGTCACCGCCAGTCCAGCGGACACCGCCATCGCATAGGTCTTGGTATAGGCCAGCGGGGAGAATAGCCGCGGCCGCATCACCTATCACTCGCCATTGCGCATCGCCCTCGAGCTTCTGGTCTGGGTGCGCGTGGTGCCACGCCTCGATATGCTTGTGCGCATTCTCGATCATCACCACCGCCGCATCGACCATCGCGCCGATGGCGATCGCGATTCCGCCCAGCGACATGATGTTGGCGTTCACCCCCTGGTAGTACATGACGATGAACGCCATCAGGACGCCCAGGGGTAGAGAAACGATGGCGACGAATGCCGAGCGCAAATGAAACAAGAACACGAGGCATACGAGCGCGACGACGATGAACTCCTCGATCAGCTTTTCCTGGAGGTTGTCCACCGCGCGCTTGATAAGACCCGATCGATCGTAGGTCGGTACGATCTCGATCCCCGGGGGAAGACTCAATTTGAGCTTCTCGAGCTTGGCCTTCACCGCGTCGATTGTCTCCAGCGCATTCTTACCCGAGCGCATGACGATAATGCCGCCGGCGACCTCACCCTCGCCGTTCAGCTCGGCAATGCCGCGCCGCATTTCGGGGCCAACCTGGATGCGTGCGACGTCACCCAGGCGCACCGGAACACCGGCGTCGGTGGTCATCAGCGGAATCT
>VBCY01000255.1:0-3533 GCA_005882995.1 Betaproteobacteria bacterium | reverse complement strand
CCGACACTTGCGACCTCCGAAACGTTGGCGACCGTCTTCAACTCGTACTTCAGGAACCAGTCCTGCAACGCGCGCAGTTGGGACAGATCCATCTTGCCGGTGCGGTCGATCAGCGCATATTCGTAGACCCAGCCCACGCCCGTAGCGTCTGGACCGAGCGACGCCTTGGCCTGCGCCGGGAGGCGCGACTGCACCTGGTTCAGATACTCGAGCACACGCGAGCGCGCCCAATAGGGATCGGTGCCATCCTCGAACAGGATGTAGACGAATGAATCGCCAAACATCGAGTAGCCGCGCACGACTTTCGCTCCAGGCACTGAGAGCATCGTCGTGGTCAGCGGATAGGTGATCTGGTTCTCGACGATCTGCGGCGCTTGTCCGGGGAAGGTCGTACGAATGATGACCTGCACATCGGACAGGTCGGGAATCGCATCCAGCGGCGTGCGGGAGAGCGACCACACGCCCCACGCCGTCACCATTAGCGTCGCCAGCAGCACCAGGAAACGATTGGCGATCGACCAGCGAATGAGCTTGGCAATCATGGCCTGGCCCCTGTCGATGGGTTGTCTCGCGGCTTCGTGATAACGCCCTTCGCAGCCGAGTCGGTCGGCGCTCCGCTATTCGATTGGACGGGTGTAATCGACGTGATTTGAAATGTCCCGTCTTTGGCTTGTCGGATCTCGAAATTGACGCTGTTGCCGACGGCGATGCCCTGCGGCAGCCCCGTCGCAGGCAGCTTGAAACCCATCGTCATCGGTCCCCACTGCAGAGAGGCGATGGGACCGTGCGAGATGGTGATTTCCTCCTTGCCGATGCTCTCGACCTTACCCTCGCCGCGGTGCGTCGCATGGCTTTGAGATTCGCTTCGGAATCGACCAGGAACTGCCCAGAGACCACGACCTTTTGTCCCGCCTGTAATCCCTTGCGAATCTCGGTCTGGCCGTTACGGTCGAGACCGACCTCGACATCGACTGACGCGAATTTGCCGTCGCCTTGCGCAACGACCACGACGCTGCGCTTGCCGGTCTGGATGACGGCTTCTGAAGGCACCAGCAAGGTCTCCTTACGCGTCACCGGCGTGAAGTTGACGGTAGCGAACATGCCTGGAACCAATTGGCCACCGGGATTGCCGAGCTCGATCCGTGCCTTGATCGTGCGTGTCGCCGGATTCACTTCGGGCAGAATCGCACTCACCTTGCCTTTGAATACCGTATCGGACACCGCTGGCGTTCTGGCCTCCACGGGATTACCAGGACGTACTTGCGCGGCGGCGGCTTCGGGGATTTCAGCGTTCACCCACACGGTGGACAATCCATTGAGCCGAAACAGCGGTGCACCGGCCATCACCGTCATGCCCTCGCGCGCGGTTAGTTCGCCGACCACGCCACCGATAGGCGCCGTGATCGTAAGGCGCGGCTGCACCTTTCCACTCGCCTCGATGGCGCGAATCTGTTCCTCGCTCATGCCGGCAAGGCGCATCCGTTGCGCTGCTGCGTCAGCGAGTCCCTTTACGTCGGTCTGCGCACCGATCCGCTTCGCGGACAAGTATTCTTCTTGCGCGGCGACCCAATCAGGAACGTAGAGCTCGGCTAGTGGCTGTCCCTTGCGCACCGGGTCGAGCGGTGCACGTATATACAGCCGTTCCAGGAAACCATTGCTTCGCGCTTGCACGACCGCCACATCGCGCTCGTTATAGGCCACGCTACCGACGGCCTCCACCGTTGACGTGAGCGCACCCTGTTTGACCTCAGCGGTGCGCACGCCAAGGTTCTGTTGCACGCGGGAACTGATCGCGACGGCTCCCTCATCACCACCACTATCGGCGTAGACGGGGACGAGTTGCATGTCCATGAAAGGCGACTTGCCGGGCTTGTCGAACTTCTGACCGGGCACCATGGGGTCGTGCCAGTAGAGAACCTTCTTGCCTGTGGTCGGGTCGACGTCGCCGGGCTTCTGTGCACCGGCGGTGGGCGCCGCAGTACCGCCCGGCGACGAGCCCGACATCTTCATGCCCTGCTCCATTCCCGCCCGGAAGAGGCCATAGCCGGCAATGGCCACGACCCCGGCCGCAGCAAGCGCGATGATCATTGTCTTGGGTTTCATTGTGAATCCTTCGGTTGATTCAAACGCGAATGCGTCGCCGTGTCGTCGATGGGCACCAGAAAATTGAGCAGCGCCCACAACCGTGCCGAATCCGCTTCGATCTGCAGTGCCTGCAGACGCACGTCGATCTCGCTGCGACGCGCCAACAATATGTCGGTGATCGTCGCCTTCGCTCCGCGATACGCGGCGAGCGCTGCCTGCGTGCGCTCCGTTGCCAGAGGCAGCACTTCGCGTTCATAGCGGGACCGGCGCTCGCGATCGTTTTCCCATTCGGCGATCATGGCGCGGACTTCCGCGGTGTGCGCGCGCAGCATGTCCTCGCGCTCGGCGCGCGCCTGGTCCAACATCGCGAGCTTCGCTGCCACTTCGCGATCCTGACGATTCGTCTGGTCCCACTGCAATGGGACCGAGACGTTTACGGAAATCATGTTCGAGTAGGCTGGCCCGCGCTGGCTGTACATGAGGGCGACACTCCAATCGGCTTTCTTGTTGCTCTGCGCCATGCGAACCTCGGCGGCGGCAACCTCCTCCTTCTTGGCGAACACCGCCACCTCAGGGTGGTGAGCGAGATCTGCATCGAGTGTGGTCGGGTCGAGGCGGATCGCGTCGATGGCCGGCTTGCCCGCCAGGGGTGTCTCTGCGTCGCCGCCAATCCACCGCGCCAAAGCGATCTTGGCCGCGCTCAGCTTTCGTCCGACCTCGCTGGCGCGATCATCGAGAAGGACCAGTGCACTACGGGCGGCCAGGATATCGGTGAGATTGCCGCGTCCAGCCCGATACGCACTTTCTGCGGCATCGATTTCGACCTGAGCCTGGCGCTTCTGCTCCGATATCACCGCCTCCATGGCTTCCGCGTAATACCGATCAAGCCACGCTAGCGCGGTGTCGCGCTGGATGGCGGCGACGCTGACATCCTTTTCGGCGAGCGCCTTGCCGGCTTCGCGCTCGTAGCGTTCAGTGCGCGCCTCGCGCTTTTCTGCGCGCGTGAATTCCTGCATCAGCCCGACACTCGTCATCGTCATGAAGTCACGCGTCAGGCTCCACGCATCCGGCCCGTTGATCGGCAGATTGTTGATGCCTAGCGTCGCAACCGGATCAGGTAGCTGGCCCGCGGAAACGGCCATTTGACGCGCAGCATTCACCGCAGCGTCCTGTGCTACCAGTTGGCGCGAACGCTCAACGGCGCGGCGTTGTGCTTCGGCGAGTGTCAGCGGTGGGTCGGCCGCGATTGCCTGTCGTGAAGCCAGTGCCACCGCCATCGCGAGAAGCATCGCGATGGATCGATTTGCCGCGGGAGCGGCGCGAAAAAAATCCATAAGACCTCCGAGTGCGCGTGAATGACGCCGGCCCGCGGCGATCCGTGGGCCGGTTCAGCGTGACGCGGAGATCAGATCAGGAAACGGCTGAACAGCAGTTGTGGGGGAGGCGCT
>VBCY01000254.1 GCA_005882995.1 Betaproteobacteria bacterium | reverse complement strand
GTGCCTGACCGGCCCGAGATCGGCTATCGCGCGCAAAACGCACTGATCGCGCATGACGAAGACGTGGTTATTCCGGCAAGCGCCACCGAAAAGATCCACTACGAGGGCGAGCTGGTCGTCGTCATCGGCAAAAAGGCAAAGCACCTGAGCGAGGCCGACGCGATGACTTGCGTGTTTGGCTACACCATCGGCAACGATGTCAGCGAGCGCTCCTGGCAAAAAGCCGACCGCGGCCTGTGGCGGGCCAAGAATGCCGATACCTTCAAGCCGATGGGACCCTGGATCGAGACCGATGTCGACCTCGACAGCATGGAGACCATCGTCCGGGTAAACGGTAAGGAGAGCAACCGCTTCCGCACCAACGACATGATCTTCGGCATCAAGCCGTTCATCGTCGAACTGACAAAATACTTCACGCTATGGCCGGGAGACGTGATCTGGATGGGGACCGACGGCGCCTCGCCGGACCTCAGAGACGGTGACATCGTCGAGATCGACATCACCGGCATCGGCACCCTGCGCAACCGGTTTATCAAAGAGGCGACGCCGGGAAGCCGCAACGCATGAGCCGCCATAGTACCGCGCACCATTTCCTCGAAGGTCTGGTCGATCTCGGCGTCGACTACATCTTTGCCAATCTGGGCACCGATCACGTCTCCCTGATCGAGGAGATGGCGCGCTGGGACAAGGAAGGCCGCAAACATCCGGAAGTCATCCTGTGCCCGCACGAGGTCGTCGCCGTGCACATGGCCGGCGGCTACGCGCTGGCGACCGGACGAGGCCAGGCGGTTTTCGTGCATGTCGATGCCGGCACCGCGAACGCCTGCATGGCGATCCAGAACCTGTTTCGTTACCGCTTGCCGGTAATGCTGTTTGCCGGACGCGCGCCCTATACCTTGCATGGCGAGCTGCCGGGCTCGCGCGACACTTATGTGCATTTCGTGCAGGACCCGTTCGATATCGCCAGCATCGTCAGGCCTTATGTCAAATGGGAATATTCGGTGCCATCCGGGATCGTGGTGAGGGAAGCGCTGGCCCGCGCCAGCGCGTTCGCGCAAAGCGATCCGCCCGGCCCTGTCTACATGATGCTGCCGCGCGAGACGCTGGCAGAGCAATGGGACGACGCTGGCATGCCGGCCTATCCGCCCGCGCGCTACGGCAGCGTGCACACGGGCGGCATCGATCGGGCGCGGGTCGACGCCATCGCGCAAGCATTGATGGCGGCGGAAAACCCGATTGCGCTGACGGCCTATCTCGGCCGCAAGCAGCAGGCGGTCGCGGTGCTGGAGCACTTGGCGCGAACCTGCGGCATGCGGGTTGCAGAATTCAATTCGATCGACCTCAATATCACGCAGGCATCACCGTGCTTTGCCGGCTTCGATCCCCTACCCTTGCTTGAGACAGCCGACCTCGGTCTGCTGCTCGATTCGGACGTGCCGTACATTCCGCAAAACGCAAAACGTGCCTCTGCGATCAAATGGATTCAGATCGATATCGATCCCTTGAAATCGGATTTCCCGATGTGGGGATTCCCCACCGACATCAGGGTCCAGGGCGATTGCGCGACCGTGCTGCAGCAGGTGCTCGATGCCGTGGAGGCGCGCGCCGATGACGCGTATCGCCGGCGCGTGGCCGACCGCATCGCGAGCTGGAGCGGCGGACGCGAGCAAATGGCAAAACGCCGCGCCACCGCCAGCGCCAACAAGGGCAGGTCGGGCGCCCTCAATCCGGCTTTCTTGTTCGCTATGCTAAATGAAAAGCTCTCGCAGGACGATATCGTCATCAACGAAGCGATCCGCAACGCGCCGCTCCTACAGGAGCATATCACGCGCACCAAACCGCAGAGCTATGTCGGC
>VBCY01000251.1 GCA_005882995.1 Betaproteobacteria bacterium | reverse complement strand
AGCTGCCTGCGCCGCTTGACCAAGCAACGGAGCTGCTGGTCAGCGAAATACGTGCCCGCCTCGGCTATCTGGCGGACGTGGGCTTGGGCTACTTGACGCTCGACCGTCAGTCCCGAACGCTCTCGGGCGGTGAAGTGCAGCGCATCAACCTCACCACCGCGCTCGGCACCTCGCTGGTGAACACCCTGTTCGTGCTCGATGAGCCCTCAATCGGCCTGCATCCGCGCGACATGCGCCGCGTGATCGAGGTCATGCAGCGGCTGCGCGACGCGGGGAACTCGCTCGTTGTGGTGGAACACGACCCGCAGGTGATGCTGGCCGCCGATCGCATTCTCGATATCGGCCCCGGGCCGGGCGAGCGTGGCGGCGAGGTGGTTTTCTTCGGCCCGCCCGATGAGTTGCAACGCAGCTCGGGTTCGCTGACCGCGGACTATCTCACCGGACGCAAGCGTGCAGACGCGCCGCCCGACGCTATGCCGCCCGATGGCGCGCGCATCGAAGTCCTCGGCGCAGCGCAGCACAACTTGAAGTCGATCGACATTTCGATCCCGCTCCAGCGGCTGGTGTGCATCACGGGCGTTTCCGGATCGGGAAAATCTACGCTGGTGCAGGACGTGCTTCATGGCGCGCTGCTTCGCGCCAAGGGCAGGCCGACCGACGAGCCGGGTCTGCATCGATCGGTGGTTGGGCACGAAGCTGTCAGTGACGTCGTGATGGTCGACCAGACGCCGGTCGGGCGAACCACGCGCTCGAATCCGGCGAGCTACGTCGGCGCCTTCGATGCGATCCGCAGGCGCTTCGCGGCAACTGATGCGGCGCGGGAGAGAGGCTACAGCCACGCGACATTCAGTTTCAATGCAGGCAATGGACGATGCCCGGCCTGCGGAGGCAATGGCTTCGAGCACGTCGAGATGCAGTTCCTCTCTGATGTCTATCTGCGCTGTCCCGATTGCGACGGAAAGCGTTTTCGCGGCGAAGTGCTGGAAGTCAAGCTCGATGGGCGGTCGATCTGCGACGTCCTTGAAATGACGGTCGCCGAAGCTCGCGCATTCTTCCGCGGAGCTGCCGATGTTGAGGCAGCGCTCAAACCGCTCGCCGACGTCGGGCTCGAATACATGAAGCTGGGTCAGCCGGTGCCTACGCTCTCCGGAGGAGAGGCGCAGCGGCTCAAGCTTGCGGGCCACCTCGCGGAAGCGATGCGGCCTGACTTGCGCAGCAGGCGCAAGCAGCCAGGCGCCGATCGCGGCAAGCTTTTTCTCTTCGATGAGCCGACGACCGGGCTGCATTTCGACGACGTGGCGAAACTCCTGCGCGCGTTCCGTCAACTGATCGGAGCAGGACACTCATTGGTGGTGATTGAACATAATCTCGACGTGATACGCGCGGCCGATTGGATCATCGACCTTGGTCCCGAAGGAGGCGATGCGGGCGGCGAAGTCGTTGTGGCAGGCACCGTGGCAGAGGTTATGGCATGTGCAGCATCGCATACCGGGGTGGCGCTGAGCCAGTACGCGAAGGCGCTGGACGCGCGCGCCGACGATGGTATCGCGCCGACGCAGGTGGAGCTCCGAAGCGCAGTGGTTCGCGAGCCGAAGGTAGCTTCCGTCGTGCGCAATCATGCCACTATCCGCGTTCACAACGCGCGCGAGCACAACCTCAAGAGCATCGACGTCGATATCCCTCGGAACCGCTTTACGGTCGTCACCGGCATTTCAGGCAGCGGAAAAAGCACGCTCGCTTTCGACATCCTGTTCGCCGAGGGTCAGCGTCGCTACCTGGAGTCGCTTAACGCCTACGCCCGGCAGTTCGTGCAGCCGGCGGCGCGTCCTGACGTGGACGCGATTTTCGGCATTCCTCCCACCGTCGCCATCGAGCAGCGCTTGAGCCGCGGAGGGCGCAAGAGCACGGTCGCGACGCTGACCGAAACCTACCACTTCCTGCGCCTGCTCTACGTCAAGCTGGGAACGCAGTTCTGTCCCGATCACGACGTGCCGATCGAGCCGCAGAGCGAGCAGAGCATCGCGGCAAATCTGATGCGCGCCTATCGCGGTCGACGCATTGCCCTCTTGGCTCCGCTGGTCGTCGCACGAAAAGGTTATTACACCGACCTCGCCAAGTGGGCGAGCGGCAAGGGCTTTGGCGAATTGCGCGTCGACGGGGAGCTGGTCGCAACGAAGCCGTGGCCACGCCTCGAGCGCTTTCGCGAGCACACCATCGAGCTGCCGGTCGCCGAACTCATGGTCAGTGCCTCAGCAGAAGCTTCGCTGCGCGAAGCGCTGCATCGCGCTCTGGAGCACGGCAAAGGATGGATCCATGTCCTGCCGATGGAAAGGACCGGCGGCAAGCGTGCTGCGACACAGCGCCGCAGCGGTCGCGAGGCAAGCACTGTCCAGGTGTTCTCGACCAAGCGCGCCTGCGCAGTATGCGCTCGGAGCTTTCCAGAGCTTGATCCGCGGCTTTTCTCTTTCAACTCCAAGCATGGATGGTGTCCGATCTGCTTCGGTACCGGATTGAAACTGAGCGGCTTCGACGAGCAACAGACAGGCGATGAGATCTGGTGGAACGCATGGTACGACGGCGAGGCAAACGTCTGTCCGTCGTGCGAGGGGCAGCGGCTCAATCGCGAAGCGCTCGCGGTACGCTTTCGCGGGCGCACCATTTCGCAGCTCACGCAACTCAGCGCTTCGGAGGCCGAGCGCTTCTTCGCCGAACTGAAACTCGATGGCCGTGACGCGGCGATTGCCCGCGACCTGATCATGGAGCTCACTTCGAGGCTGAGTTTTTTGAACGACGTCGGCTTGGGCTACCTTGCGCTCGACCGCTCTGCGCCGACGCTCTCCGGCGGCGAGGCGCAACGCATCCGGCTCGCAGCTCAACTCGGTTCGAACCTGCGCGGCGTGTGCTATATCCTCGACGAGCCGACGATCGGACTGCATCCGCGGGATAACCGCGTGCTGCTCGACACGTTGGCGAAGCTCGAGGCCAAAGGCAACACGCTGGTGGTCGTCGAGCATGACGAAGAGACGATCCGCCGCGCCGACCACGTCGTCGATCTCGGCCCCGGCGCGGGCAGCCAAGGAGGACGCGTCGTCGCGCAAGGCTCCGCGGAAGATCTTATGCGCTCGAGCGAGTCGGTGACCGGACGCTTCCTCGCCACCCCGCTCGCTCATCCGCTGGTGCCCCGCCGCGCAACGGATTCACGCACGCCGGCGATCGTTCTCTCCGGCGTCGATCTGCACAATCTGAAGAAGTTGCGCGTGCGCATTCCCGTCGGACGGTTGAGCGTCATTACCGGGGTGTCGGGAAGCGGCAAAAGCACGCTCGCCCGCGACGTGCTCTACGCAAACCTGCTCGAGCTCGTCCGAACGCGCCGTCGGCGAAAACCGGCGCCATTATTCGGCTGCACGCAGATAGCGGGATGGGAGGTCGTGGAGCGTGTCCTTGAAGTCGACCAGACGCCCATTGGCAAAACGCCCCGCTCCTGCCCGGCCACCTACGTCGGTTTCTGGGATGCGATTCGTCGACTGTACGCAGAAACCAACGAAGCGCGGATGCGTGGTTACACGGCGAGCCGCTTCTCGTTCAACACTGCGGGTGGCCGCTGTCCCGAATGTGATGGCCAGGGACTCAAGACCATCGAGATGAGCTTCCTTCCCGATGTGAAAGTCGCTTGCGAAGCCTGCAGCGGCGCCCGATTCAATGCAGAAACGCTTGACGTTCAGTGGCGCGGCAAGTCGATCGGACAGGTCCTCGCGCTCAGCGTCGATGAAGCGGCGGAGTTCTTTTCGGCGCACCGCTCCATCCATCACGCGCTGCGGCTTCTGCAGGATGTCGGACTCGGTTATCTCACTCTCGGGCAGCAAAGTCCCACTCTGTCAGGGGGCGAGGCCCAGCGGATCAAGCTCGTCACCGAATTGGCCAAAGTGCGCACTGATCTGCTCGGTCCGGTGCAAGCGCGCGGCAGCCGCGGAGGAAACGGACCCACGCTGTACGTCCTCGATGAACCGACGGTCGGATTGCACATGGCGGACGTCGAGAAGCTGATCCGGGTCCTGCATCGACTGGTCGACGCCGGCAACACGGTGGTCGTCATCGAGCACAACCTCGATGTCATCGCCGATGCTGACCGGATCATCGATCTCGGACCCGAGGGCGGCGCGGCGGGCGGCCGCATCGTCGCTCAAGGTTCGCCGGAGGATGTCGTCGCTCAGCCGGGCGAGTCGCATACGGCGGCAATCCTGGCAGAGTTTCTAGCGAGACACTCCACCTCCCTCCGGGTCGAGGACCCCTCTCCGTCGGAAGAGGCGCAGGGGTGAGGGAACGTACGAGGCGCGTCATTCCCTCACCCGACGCGCGAGGACGCCTCTCCCTCGGGGAGAGGGGCAGGGGTGAGGGAACGCACGAGGTGCGTCATTCCCTCACCCGACGCGCTCTTTGCGCGTCGGCCTCTCCCAGAGGGAGAGGCGAGGTGTGGCTACTCGCTACGCGTGCAACTCAATGACGTCGCGATCGACGAGTACATGTTCCGGCCCGACATGCTGGCCGTCGAAGCCCGCGTGGCCCCACACGCGCGCGTAGCGCAGTGAGCGCGACAGGTCCTTGTGCACCAGCCGCGCGACGTCGCGCACCGTCTCACCGCTGCGTAACGTGAACGGGTGCGACTTCTCGGATGCGTGTCCGGGCGTCTTGGTGTAGACGCGAACGATCCGAAGTCGGCTAAAAAGCTCCGCCCCCAGTTTCCCCAGTCCATAGCCGGTGGTCGCCGAAACGGCGAGAGTCGGATAACGAAGTCCGGAGAGCTCTCGCAGGGCTTGCAGCTCTGCGTCGATGTCGGTGACGACATCGATTTTGTTGGCGAGCAACAGCGTGGGCAGACGCACGGCGAACGGATCGCCGTCGTCGATGCTATCGTCAGGAGCCGTCGAGCGCGCCTCCCAACGGTCGCTCAATGCAACGCGTCTGGTGCGAAGCGTAGAGTGAACGTCATCGAGCTGCTCGACGCACGTGGGCTCCGTGATGTCGATCATCAGCAGTGCGGCATCCGCGCTTTGCAGGGCTCCCTGAAGCCAGGGGGTCGGATGCTCGGAAGTGACTGCCGGCAGATCGACAAGTTGAAAGTAAATATCTTCGTACGGCATCATCCCCGGCTGGGGAACCTGCGTGGTGAAGGGATACGGAGCGTCGTGGGCGCCCGATCCGGTCATTCGCGCATGCAACAATGACTTGCCGGAATTCGGCGGGCCGATCAAAGCGATTTGCGCCGCTCCTTCGGGTCGAATGACCAGCGCCGGGCCGCCATGGCCCCCTCTCCGCCGGCTGATATCGATTTCGTCGGAGAGCTCCTTGATGCGCGCCTTGATATCTGCCTGGAGCCGTTCGGTGCCCTTGTGCTTGGGTATGGTGCGCAGCATCTCGCGCAGCAAGTCGAGACGCTCGCGCGGCTCGCGCGCTTTGCGGTAGGCAGCCTCCGCGGCTTTGTATTCCGGGCTCAGGTTGGCGGGCACGAGCGTTTTCGACGCATAGCTACCGCGAAATCATAACGGAATTGCGATACGCGACGACCGGGATTCGAATCGAGGCCGCGACCGATCCTCGGGGCGGCGCAACGCAAAAGGTGACGCGCGGCGCCGATGCTCGCCATGGAAATGGTGCAGCCCGATGTCGAGGCGATCATGGCTTTCCGAGCCGTCGCTCGTTTGTGACGGATGGGCCGGTGTGCCACAATACATCCGGTTGTGACACATTAAGGACTTGCCATGAAGAATCTCAGTATCCGGGAGATCCGCAAAGAGTTAGCGCAACTCGATGAGCTGGTGTCGCGTGAGGGTGAGGTTGTGGTCACGCGCCGCGGACGGCCAATTGCGCGTCTGCTCCCACTGCGCAGCAAGGAGAGGATGCCATCGCACGCCGATCTGCGCGCCAGCATGCCACGACTGAAGCAAGGCAGCGAAAAACACGTCCGCACCGAGCGGGATGAGCGGTGATGGGGCCCTACCTCGACACCAGCGCGCTGGCGAAGTGGTATCTGAACGAGCCATTCGCCGAGGAGTTCGAGGCGTTCATTCAGGAGCAACCCACCGCGGCTGTCAGCCGCCTGACGGTCGTCGAATTCCGCTGCCTGCTTGCCCGTCGCCGGCGAGCGGGTGAAGTCACGAAATCCATCGAGTCGCGCGTGTACGCCTCGTTCGAAAAAGATGTTGGTGCGGGATTCCTGCAGGTCTATCCCGTTGCTGACGAGCACCTGATCGCGGCGCTGAGTCTTGCCGCGCGGCTCGGCCGGTACCCGTTGCGAACCCTGGACGCCTTGCACCTGGCGATAGCCCAGGGCATTCATTGCCGAGCGCTGGCCACCGCAGACAAGAACATGGCTGATGCGGGAAAAGCGGCCGGTCTGAACGTTAAGCGTTTCTTTTGAGCTCAGGGTGCGCCGGAGGCTCCGTCCAACTGCGCGCCGGTGCGCTATTTGTCGCAAGCGATGCGTTCTTCTTCGATCGGCGCGAGCAATTCGCCGCGCTTGCAGCACGTTACGCAATTCCCACGACCTTCGACGTTCGCGAGTTCGTCACCGCGGGTGGACTGATGAGTTACGGCGCCAGCCTCTCCGAAATCTATCGCGAGGCAGGTGTCTACACAGGAAGAATCCTCAACGGTGCCAAGCCGGCCGATCTGCCGGTTCTTCAGCCGGCAAAAGTGGAGCTAGTGATCAACCTGAAGACCGCCAGGGCACTCGGCCTCACCATCCCGCAATCACTGCTCCTGCGCGCGGACGATGTGATTCAGTGATGGATCGGCGGGCGTTCATCACGGCTCTGGCTGCCGGTCTTCTCGCCGCGCCGATGCAGTCGCGCAACAAGCGGAAAACTTGTATGACGGGACGAGCCGATGTGTGTACATTGTGATAACAGCGTTTTGATCGGGGCTGGATCCCATGGGATCGTCATCGAAATCGCAGCGCCTTGCGATCCGCATCGCAGCCGCGGACAAGGCAAAACTAGTCCGCGCGGCGGCCATTCAGCGCCGCAGCGTATCGGAGTTCGTGCTCGCATCCTCGCGCGAAGCGGCGGAGCACGTGCTCGACGAGCAAACACGGTTCCGGTTGCTGCCCGCCAGGCACCGGGCTTTTCTCGCTGCGCTGGACGCGCCGACGCACGAGGTTGCCGCGTTGAAACGCCTGTTCTCCCGCCGCAGCGTGCTCGAGCGCTGATCGCGGCGCATGGCCGCGCCGCTGCTCGGGCCGGAACTAATCGCGGCGCACCACGACACGGGCGCGTTCGACTGCGGACATCCCGCCCTCAACACCTTTCTCTCACGCTTCGCCCTCGTCAATCAGGCAACCGGTGCGGCGAGGAATACCACGGCAGTTCCGCGCTCAGGCAGCGAGCCTCTTGATGCGGAGCGCCGCCGCCGCCCGAGCGAGCGCCGAGTCCTTGGTCGCGAGCGGCAGTCCCAGGCGCATGGCAAGCTCGAGGTAACTCACATCGTAAGTCGTGAGGCGCTGCTCACGCGCGAGCGGCAGCACGTCCCTGAATCCGCGTCCCGGCAGGTCGGGATCGACGCGGATGTCGAGCTCGCCGAGAATTCCCAGGAACTCAACCGCGCGCGCCTGCGTAATGCGTCGGCGCTTCTCAGCCGCGAGCGGAATGTTCCCGATCTCCAGTTCCCAGACCGCCGGGAGGTATCCCGGCGCGGTACGCAGGCCATCGAGAAGCGCCCACGCCGCCGGAGTGCTTTCGTCATCGAAGCACCACGCAACCGCGAGCGAGAAGCTTCTTCCACGACAGGCGCCCCAGCGTCTGGCCCTTGGCGAACGCCTTGGCCCGTGCAATCGGGTCACCGGTGCCGGTGCGACGAGGCGCGTCGGCAGGAACCAGTCGCGCGATAGCGACGCCCCGGCGGGTAATCACCACCTCCGCGCCGCGCGCGACCTCGTCGAGCAGCGCGCTCAGGTGCGTCTTGGCTGCGAACGTTCCCACTGCCTTCATCACATCTCCGCTAACTAGTCAGATAACTAGTTTATCACGTTTTTTTTGGATTTGGAATTGCAGGACGGCGTTTGCGTTCAGGTTGCAATCGTGCACTTCACGTTTCTGCGCGTGTATGGAATGATTCAGTGATGAATCGTCGAGCGTTCATCGCTGCTGTTGCATTCGCTCTTTTCGCCAAACCGCTAACAGTCACGGCGCAGACAGCGGCCGGCGTCTACCGCCTGGGCATCCTCCATCCAGGTACGTGGACGCCATCCGACCCGGTCCTCCTGGGGAACTGGATTCCCGAGGCGCTGCGCGAGCTAGGTTACATCGAAGGCCAGAACCTGATCGTCGAGCGGAAATACGCTGAGGGCAACTTCGAGCGGCTCCCTGCTCTTGCGCATGAGCTCGTACAGCTGCGTGTGGACGTGATCCTCGCGGTTGGATCCTCGTCTGTGAAGGCGGCCAAGGAGGCAACGACGACCATTCCGATCGTGCTAGAGAGCAATGTCGATCCTGTCGCGGCGGGGCTCGTGGCGAGCCTTGCGCGACCCGGAGGCAATGTGACCGGAGTCTTGATCACGCCGGAAGGCACGCTTGCGGCCAAGAAGCTGGAATTGCTCAAGGAAGCGGTTCCGAGGGCGAGCCGGATCACCTTTCTCATCCCAGAAGACCCGGCCATCGGGGTGCAGCAACAGCTGCAGGAGGTTCGGAAGGCAGCGTCATCGCTCGGCATAGAGCTGCATGTCGTCATTGTTCGCGGCGGTGACTACGACAGCGCTTTCGCTGCCATTGGCCCGGAGCGGCCCCAAGCGCTTATCGTCGGCGCGCATTATTTTTTCGTGCGGGACCAGAAGAAGATCATCGACCTTGCGGCGAAGTATCGCCTGCCGGCGATCTATGAATGGCCGCAGCAGGTGCAGAACGGCGGACTGATGTCGTATGGAGCCAGCGATGTGGAGACCTACAAGCAGGTGGCGGCCTACATCGACCGGCTCTTCAAAGGCGCCAGGCCCGCCGACCTTCCGGTCTGGCAACCCAGCAAATTGCACCTCGTGATCAATCTCAAAACCGCCAAGACGCTCAGGATAGCGCTTCCGCCGTCGCTGCTGTTGCGCGCCGACGAGGTGATCCAGTGAAAGAATTGACTTACGTTCCTGAAAGTCCGAGTCTTTGGTCACTATTGCAAACCCGCGTTCTTGCGCAAAGCGCCATACTGACTCGTCGTCCGCCCGCGCAAGCCCGGCGTCGCGAACGTGCAGCGATTGCGGAAACACGTCGGCGAGCAGCGCGACGAGGTTCGGTGAGAGATTCTAGTCGAACAGCAGCTTCACGCGCCTGCCGTGAGCTGCGTGCGCTCCCGGTCAGCGGCGTAAGCAAGGCAGGCCTGAATGTCCTCGGCTGTCAGATCAGGGAAATCGGCAAGAATCTGCTGCGGCGACATTCCGGATGCGAGGTACTCCAGCACGTCATAGACCGTTATCCGCATCCCACGGATGGAAGGTTTGCCGCCACGTTTCCCCGCGTCATGATCGCAAAAGCCCTCTGCCTGCAGATCCCGCAGCTGCTACTCCTGCGCGCGGATGAAGTGATTCAATGATGAACAGGCGAACAGTGATACTCGTTGTTGCGGGCAGCTTAATTGCGGCGCGATTCGCCAGCCACGCGCAGAAGCCGGCGAAGGTCTGGCGCATCGGCTTTCTCTCCGGCGGGCCCCGCGCGGCGGATGGTGCTCCGCCCGCCGCGTTACGACAGGCGCTTGAGGAACTCGGCTACGTGGATGGGAAAAACGTCACCTATACGGGCCGGTGGGCGGAAGCCAAGAAAGAGCGGCTGCCTGGGCTGGCCGCGGAGCTTGTTGGCCTCGAAGTCGATGTGCTGGTGACGTTCGGCGCACCGGCTGCCGAGGCTGCGAAGGAAGCGACGACGACCCTACCGATCATTTTCATCGCGCCAGGCGATGCGGCAGGGACCGGTCTGGTTACGAG
>VBCY01000250.1 GCA_005882995.1 Betaproteobacteria bacterium | reverse complement strand
AGAACGATGCAGGCGGCGATTTCCTGCCCGTAGTGCGGATCGGCGATACCCACCGCGGCGGCTTCCAGCACAGCGGGATGTTGCAGCAGCGCCTCGTCGATCTCGCGCGGCGCGATGTTCTCGCCTCCTTTGATGATCAGCTCCTTCAGCCGACCGGTCACGAAATAAAAGCCCTCGTCGTCGCAATAGCCAAGGTCGCCGGTCGCGAGCCAGCCGTCCTTCGACAGGGTCTTTGCGGTCAGCTCCGGTGCTTTGTAGTAGCCGAGCATCACATTCGCGCCTCGCAACTGGATCTCGCCGCGCTGGCCCCGATCGAGTACTTTGCCATCGACGCTGGCGATGCGTGCCTCGACGCCCAGGGGAAGCCCCACCGAGCCGTATTTGCGCTTGGCTGCATCAAGCGGATTGGCAAAGGCAACGGAAGCGCACTCGGTAAGTCCCATCGCTTCGATGATCGAGACTCCGAAGCGCGCCTCGAATGCGCGATGCTGCGCGGGGGGGAGCGGCGCAGACGCCGAGCGTCCAAAGCGGATGTGGCGACACGATGCGGCCTGCTCCGCCGTGAGCTGCGGCCCGTTGAGCAGATAGGAAACGATCGTCGGCACCATGTTGAGCCAAGTCGGACGATATCGCTCGACCAGTGACCACCATTGCGACACGCTGAATCGGTGCGGCATCACGATGCTGCCGCCGGCGAGCAAGGGGCTCACGGTGGCGATGCATTGGCCGTTGACATGGTAGAGCGGCAGTGAGGATAGGACGCGATCGGTCGCAGTCAATCGGTGACCGGTAACGACCGCATCTCCGGCATGAAGCAGGTTGGCGTGCGTCAAAAGCGCCCCCTTGGGAACGCCGGTCGTTCCAGAGGTATACATCAGGAGGGCGGGCTTTTCCATGGAAATGGGAACGGCCGGAGCGGCTTCCGCTTCGCCGAAGCCAGCATCATCGGGGTCGGTACTGCGCACGGAAACTACGGAAGGGACCTTTGCAAGCAGGCGCTCGAGGCGATCGACCCCATCCGGCGCCGCAAAGACGATGCGCGTATCGGAATGCGCGAGCACATGGCCAAGCAGCGCATCCTGAGCGATGAGATTGAGTGGCGAGACCACGCGGCCAGCGTACATCGTGCCCAAAAACAGCGTTGCCGCCGAGACGCCGTTCGGAAGCATGAACGACACGACTTCACCTGGAGCGACTCCGCGCTGGTCGAAGAACTCGCCGAGCGCCCGGCATGTTGCACGCAATGCGCGATAGGTAATTGTCACGCCAGGCTCGGGCGCGATCAGAAACGGCGCATCGGGCCGCGCCTCGGCGTGATGGTCGATCACGTCGCGCAACGTCTGCATTCGGACCACTAGACGCCGTACTTCCGGCGGTAAGCGCCGAAGAGTTCGTCGTCGGTGGGTTCGGGGCGGGGCGCCGCGAGGGGCCGGACCACGCGCGTGATATTGAGGAAATGCCGGTAGTTGAGATTGTCGGAGATGCTGTTGCGGCCCCAGGTGCCGCAACCCATGGACAGCGAGAATGGCAAAGCGTTGTCGAAAGATCCTCCGGTTGCGAAGCAGTGAGCCTGATTGACGATCACGCGGCACACCGGCAAAGTGAGCCCGAGCTTGACGGCGCGCTGCTCGTCTGCGCTGTGCAATCCGATGGAATGGCCTGCGCCCTGATAACGAAGAATGCGTTCGGCCAATGCACCTGCCGCAGTGAAGTCAGGCGTTTTGTAGAGCGCCAGCACCGGTGAGAGTTTTTCGCCTGAGAAGGGATGATCCCCACCCACACCGCTCTCCTCGACCATCAGAAAGCGTGCGTCGCGCAACACCGGCCGGGTCAGACCTGCGCGGGCAGCGATGATCGATGCGGATTGAGCGATGACGTCGGGCGACAGTTTGCCTGCCTTGAACATCGCCGCCGAGAGCTGTTGCTTTTCGCCGAGGGTCAGAAGTACGCCGCCGGCATGGGTGAGCGCCGCGAGCAACCCTGAGTAGACCGCTTCGACGGCAATCAGACTGTTTTCCGACGAGCAGCTCGTTGCATGATCGAACATCTTCGACGCCGCGATCTTTGCCGCGGCCGCGCCGATGTCCGCTGTCTCATCGACGACGACCACGACATTGCCTGCGCCGACGCCGATCGCCGGCGTGCCGCTCGCATAAGCCGCGCGAACTCCGGTCTGCGAGCCGGTGGCAACGACCAGATCGACCTGACGCATCAGTTCGCTGGTGGTTTCGCGGTTGATGGGCGGCGGCAGCTGCTGCACCAGATCGCGCGGCGCGGCGATGCGGTCCAGCTCGGCGGCGATGTATTGGAGCAGCAACGCAGCCGTCGATTGTCCTTTGGGTGACGGGGCGAGAATGATGGCGTTACGGCCCTTCAGTGCATTGATGATGTTGTTGGCCGGCGTTGCGCCCGGATTGGTCGACGGAGTGATCGCTCCCACCACGCCCACCGGCCGCGCGATCTCGGTGAGCCCCAGTTCCGGGGCTTCCGCAATCACGCCAACCGATTTGGCGTGGCGCAAGTCATCGAGCAGTCCAATGGTCTTGCGCCGGTTTTTGGCGATCTTGTCGGCGACATTACCAAGCCCGGAGTCGCGTACCGCGATCTCGGCAAGACGACGGTTGTGCTCAGGGTTGACGATCGCCCACCCGACAGCGGTCACCAGCTCGTCGACGCGCGTCTGGTCATAGCTTTCGCAAATTCGCTGGGCCGCGCGTGCGCGGGCGACCAGCGCGCCGACCATGCCAGCGTGGTGAACGGGCTTGCTTGGATCGATCGCTTGCGGTGCCTGGCGATTCACTCAGGCTTGATCTTGGCTTCGTGGATCACGTAATCCCATTTGCCAAGTTCCTCCTTGATGAGTCGCTCGAAGTCAGCCGAGCTGGACGATCTCGCCTCCGCCCCCTGTGCCAGGAGCTTGTCGCGGATCTCCGGCATCGCCAGCACCCTGGCAAAGGCGGCCTGCAGCTTGGCGACGATCGCTGGTGGCGTCTTCGCCGGTGCGAGCGCGCCGTACCACGAATTCACCACGCAATCGATGCCGGACTCGGTGATGGTTGGAATGTCAGGCGCAGCGATGCTGCGTTGATCGCTGGTGACCGCAATGGCGCGCAGCCTTCCCGCTTTCACATACTGCAACGCCGCCGGCAGCGACACGAACGCGAGCTGTACCTGGCCACCCAAGATGTCGGTGATCGCCGGCCCGCCGCCCTTATAGGGCACATGAACCATGTCGATGCCGGTTTTGAGCTTGAGCAGCTCTCCCGCGATATGCGCCGGCGATCCGGTGCCGACCGACGCGTAATTCAGCTTGCCCGGTTGCGCCCGCGCGAGCGCGATCAGCTCCTTGATATTGGTCACGGGCACATTGGGATTCGCGACCAGCACCTGCGGAATCATGGCGGCAAGGCTGATCGCTACGAAATCCTTTTCAGCGTCGAAGGGGAGCTTGTCATAGAGCTTGGGATTGATGGTGTAGGAGGACAGCGTGAAGAGAACCGTATAGCCGTCCGGCACGGCCTTGGCGGCGATGTCGGTACCGACGTTGCCCGCGGCACCTCCGCGGTTGTCGATGATGATTGGCTGCCCGAGCAATGTTGCGAGCGGCTCGTTGAGGGTGCGTGCGACGATGTCGGTGCCGCCGGCAGGAGGATAGGGAACGATGAACTTGATCGGGCGGTTGGGATAGTCCTTGACCGGATCCTGTCCGGCTGCCCCAAAGGGAAACAGCGCCGCTGTCGCGAGCAGGTAGATGATTAGCCAGCGAAGAATTGAGCGCGCCATGCTCTTCTTTAGTCCCTTCTAGCTACTTTCCGCCGTTGACGCACGGGCGCCGATAGCGCATCGCGCCGGAAAGGATCGCCCAGCTCACGCGTAACCATCATTTCCAGCACCGTCGTCGTGCCATCACGTTGCGCCTTGGCCGCGTCACTGAGTGCCGCGCCGACGTCGGAGACGCGTTCGATGCGCCGGCCCTGCGCACCCATTGCGCTGGCCACTGCAGCCCACGAAGGCTGGCGATCGAGGTTCACGCCGACAAAGCGCCTCGCATAGAAATCGACGTGGTTCTTCTTCTCCGCGCCCCACTGCCCGTTGTTGAAAACCACGGCGATCACCGGGATGTTTTCGCGCACGCAGGTCTGCAACTCCCCAAAGCTCATTCCCCACGCTCCGTCGCCGACGTAGGCGATCGCCGGCCGATCGGGTGAGGCGACTTTGGCACCCATGATGGTCGGGAAGGCATATCCGCAGTTGCCGAAGCTCATCGCTGCGTACATCGAGCGGGAAGTCTCGAAGCGCAGATACGAATTCGACACCGAGCAGATATTTCCGATGTCGGTCGACACCATGGCTGACTCGGGCATCGCACGCTCCAGCTCGCGCAGCATCTCGCGCGGATGCATGTAGCTCGACTCTTTCGCAACCTCGAGCGACCAGGCGTCTTTCTCGTGGGTCCAGCCTCCAAGCTCCGATTCCCAGGCCGACTTTTCTGTCCTGATGGCCGACAGGCGTTCGGTGCGGTTAAGAGCCCCGGCCAGCGACAGGTGCGAAAGACGCGAATAGAGTGCCTGCGCCGCTGCCTTGGCGTCGCCGCAGATGCCTACCGATATTGGTTTCACCAGTCCGAGCATCCGCGCATCGGCGTCGACCTGGATGATCTTGGCAGCCTTCGGCCAGTAGTCGATGCTGTACTGCGGCAGCGTGCCAAAGGGCCCCAGCCGCGTGCCGAGCGCAAGTACCACGTCGGCTCTGGCAATGAGCTTCATCGCCGCCTTCGAGCCCTGATAGCCCAGCGCTCCGCACCACAGCGCATGCTTCGCCGGGAAGGCGTCGTTGTGCAGGTAGCTGGTGCAGACGGGCGATGCGAGCAGATCGGCGAGCTGGATCGCTTCGGCTTGCGCATCGCAATTGACGACACCGCCGCCAGCGATGATCACCGGGAATTGTGCGGCAGAAAGCAGCTCGGCTGCCGCATCGAGGCTGTGCGCGCCGCCGGCACCGCGTTCGATGGCCATGGGCCGCGGTATCTCGCACTCGATGTCGCCATAGAAAAAGTCGCGTGGAATGTTGAGCTGGGTGGGTCCCAGCTCCAGTTGTGCGCGGTCGAAAGCTCGAGAGGCGAGCTCCGCCATGCGCGAACGATTGTTGACGTGCGCTTGATATCGGGTGATCTTGGAGAACAAGGGGAGCTGTTCGGTTTCCTGGAATCCGCCAAGACCCAATGTCGCCGAGCCTGTTTCCGGCGTTATCACCACCACTGGCGAGTGCGCCCAATATGCCGCGGCCACGGCGGTGACAAAATTGGTAACACCGGGCCCATTCTGGGCAATGCACACCCCATGCCGTCCTGACGCCCGCGCATAGCCGTCAGCCATGTGTCCAGCGCCTTGCTCGTGTGCAACGGAAATGAAGCGGATTCCGGCAAGCGGAAAAAGATCGAGCGCGTCCATGTACGCGGAGCCGACGATCCCGAAGACATCAGTCACACCTTGTGCAACGAGTGTTTCGACCAGCGCTTCCGACGGCGTCATCTTCAGCTGGCCGCTCACCACCCTGCGGATTGCGTTGACGCCCTGGTCACGAATGGTGTTCATGTTGTTCCTCTGCCATGTCAAACGCGCCCGCTCATTGCAGAACGGCGCGCGGATCCGTATAGCGATAACCGAGCGCATCGGCCACCGGACGGCATGTCACCTGGCCGAGCGCGATGTTGAGCCCATTGCGCAGGTGAGGATCGTCAGCGAGCGCGCGTCTGTAACCCTTGTTCGCCAATGCAAGCACGAACGGCAGAGTCGCGTTGTTGAGTGCGAAGGTCGACGTTCGCGGCACGCCGCCAGGCATGTTGGCGACACAGTAATGGATGACGCCGTCGACGACGTACGTTGGCTCGGCATGCGTTGTCGGACGCGAAGTCTCGAAGCAGCCTCCCTGATCGATGGCCACGTCGACGATCACCGAACCTTTCTTCATTTTTGTGACGAGCTCGGCGCTCACCAGCTTCGGCGCCGATGCACCCGGGATCAGCACGCCCCCCACCACCAGATCGGCCGTGGTGACGTGGCGCTCGATCGCGTCGTGAGTGGAGAAAACGGTGTTCAGTGGCCGGCCGAATTGCCGCCATAACGCGCGCAGCACGTCGGTGCTGCGATCGAGCACCCAGACTTCAGCGCCCATCCCCAGCGCAATGTGGCAGGCGTGGGAGCCGACGACACCGCCGCCCAATATCACCACTTTGGCGGGATCGACGCCCGGAACGCCGCCAAGCAAAACACCCAAGCCGCCGTGCGCCTTTTCAAGGAAATACGCCCCCGCCTGAATCGCCATACGACCTGCGACTTCCGACATCGGCGCGAGAAGCGGCAGGCCGCCGGATGGCGACGTCACCGTTTCATAGGCGATGCACACCGCTTCGCTCGTCACCAGATCGCGCGCCTGCTCGGGGTCCGGCGCGAGGTGCAGATAGGTGAACAGGACCTGCCCCTGCTTGAGCATGCGACGTTCGACCGCGAGTGGTTCCTTGACCTTGACGATCATCTCCGCGTCGGCGAAAACGTCCTCTGCCGCGCGAGCGATGGTCGCTCCGGCGTGCCGATAGGCTTCGTCGTTCATGCCGATGCCTTCGCCGGCGCGGGTCTCGACCATAACGCGGTGTCCATGCTCGCACAGCTCACGCACGCTCTCGGGTGTGAGTCCGACGCGATGCTCGAGGACTTTGATCTCTTTGGGAACGCCGATGCGCATCATGGATGAGGTGCTGTCGATGCGGGTGCGCGACGCTATTGCGGTGCTCGGCGATCCCGCGAGAGTGGCGTAGAATCGTAGCACAGCCGGGCCCGCGTGGCGGCAGCGCCGCCAAAGCACGCTTACCCGACCGCGCTCCCACTGGAGACTTCGCATGAGCCACGCAGAAATCACGCTTCGAGAAAGCGCCCCGGCGCGCTTGTCGATGGACGAGTACTGGATGCCGTTCACGCCCAATCGTGACTTCAAGCACGAGCCGAAGATGGTCGTGCGCGCCGAGGGTATGTATCTGTGGAACGACCGTGGCGAACGCATCATCGATGGCTCATCGGGCCTGTTTTGCGTCAACGCGGGACACGGCCGGAGGGAGATCGCCGAAGCGGTCGGCGCGCAACTGCGAGAGCTTGACTTCATCGCGCCGTTCACGCGCGGCCATCCGAAGCAGTTCCAGCTCGCAGCGCGTGTCGCCGAGCTGACGCCGGGAGATCTCAATCGCATCTTCTTCGTCAATTCCGGTTCGGAGGCGGTTGACACCGCGATGAAGGTGGCCCTCGCCTACCACTACGCGCGCGGTCACGGCGGTCGCAACATGTTCGTGTCGCGCGAGCGCGCCTATCACGGCGTCAACTTCGGCGGGGTTTCGCTGGCAGGCATCGTCAATAACCGCCGCAAGTTCGGCCCGACGCTGCCCGGCATTGCGCACATGCGTCACACCCACATCAAGGAGAACTTCTTCACCCGAGGCGAAGGAGCAAACGGTGTCGAGCTGGCCGAAGATCTGGTGCGCTTCATCAACCTGTACGGTGCGGAGAACATCGCCGCCTGCTTTGTTGAGCCGATTGCCGGATCGACGGGCTGTCTCGTTCCGCCGAAAGGTTATTTGAAGCGTCTGCGCGAAATCTGTGACGCCAACGGCATCCTGCTCGTGTTCGACGAGGTCATTTGCGGCTTTGGTCGCACCGGATCGAGCTTCGCCGCCCAGAGCTTCGGCGTAATGCCCGACGTCATGACCATGGCCAAAGGCATCACCAACGGCGCGCAGCCGATGGGGGCCGTGGCCATCAGCGAGCGCATTCACGACACCATTATGGGAGCCGCAGCGGAAGGCGCGATTGAATTCTTCCACGGCGATACCTACTCGGGGAACCCGGGCCCGTGTGCGGCCGGTCTTGCTGCGCTCGACCTCTACAAGAAGGAAGGATTGTTCGAGCGCGGTGCGGCGCTCTCGCCGTATTTCCTCGACGCGCTCTGGAGCTTGAAGGATCTAGCGGCGGTGTCCGATTTGCGCGGCTACGGCATGTTCGCGGCAATCGACATTCACGCGGCGGGAGTTCCAGGCAGCCGCGGCCATGCACTGCAAAAGAAACTGTTCGATAGCGGCCTGCATCTCAAAGCGACGGGCGACTGCGTGATCATCGCGCCGCCGCTGATCGCCGAAAAGGCGCACATCGACGCCATCGTCGATATCCTGCGCAAGACATTGGCGGCTATCTAGCAAAAGGGAGGACACATGAAACGGGAGGACACATGAAACGCTTGCTCGCAGGACTGCTGCTGGCGATTGTTGCCGGCTCCGCATGGGCACAAAAGACGGTGACCTTCGCCTACCAAGACATGATGAACCCGTGGCGCTGGGTCCAGCAGAGTCAGGAAGTCGAAAAGGCCACCGGCTTCAAGATCAACTGGCGGCAGTTCGGCGGCGGAGGCGATGTGATTCGCGCGATGGCGTCAGGCGACGTGCAGCTCGGCGAAGTCGGGTCGACTGGCATTGCCACCGCGATC
>VBCY01000038.1:606-6010 GCA_005882995.1 Betaproteobacteria bacterium | reverse complement strand
AGAACAAGTCCAGCGACATTGAGTTCGGCAACGCACCGCTCGTTCCCCTTCCCAGCGGCCTCGGCTGCGGGAATGTCCCGCCTGTGGTTGGGTCTCCTCCGGCCACGGCCTGGCCCGTCGGCAACTGTGAGCCGGACAAGTTCAACTACACCAAGAACGACGCCGGCTTCGACGTGTACTGGCGCTTCGCGCGTGGCCAGCGGCTAGGCTTCGGCTACGATTACTGGAACCTTGACCAGACCCGGGTCGATTACGACAAGGCGCACGCCAACACGGTCTTCGTCGAGTATAAGAACACGATGTTCGATACGATCAGCGGCCGGATCAAGTACCGCTACATCAAGCGCGACTCGACTCACAACTTCAGCAACGAAGGGGTCAGTCCGAACGATCCCAACTTCCTGCTGCCTTTCACGTCGGCCTTCGACATGCAGGATCTGACGACCAATGGGATCAGGCTCTACCTCGATTGGCGAAAAACAACTACAACAACGTCACCTATGGGCGGACGGACAACGATGTACAGGGATACTACCTGAGCGCGAGCTGGGGTGCTCCAGACTCGCTCATGATCCGCGGCTTCGGCGATTGGCAACAGGTCAAGTATCCATCGAATCACCGCTTCATTGGAACGATCTCGGGCGGCCCGCCGCCGGCGACGAATTCCCCGCCGGGATTCTGCACGCTGACCGGCATGGGCGCAAATCCGAACTGCTTCGATCCCAATCAACAGGCCTACTTTGCGAACCCGCCTGGAAGCAACACTTTCACCGGGTCCTACAACTGGAGCTCGCAAACCAAGGACGAGACGTGGATGATCGGGGTCGGCGCCGATTGGCCGTTCGCGGAGAAGTGGCTGCTTAACGCCTCTTACATCTACGTCTCGAACAACGGGGCGGCGACGTTCTCGGCCCCTTGCTGTGACAAGAACGGAAAACCGTTCGGCAACCCGATCAACATCGGCAACTTCGACGACACCCGGCAGCAGTACTTCAACATCAAGACCACCTACGCGTACACCAAGAGCTGGTCGTTCACCGCCGGGTACGCGTACGAGAAGTTCAGCCGCAACGACATCGGGTCGCAGAACTTCACGTATCTGACGCCGTCGCCGACGATAGTGGCGCCGAGCACGAGCCTGAGCTATCTCAACGGCTACTACTTGAACCCGAACGGCAACCAGAACATCTTCTGGCTGACGGTGACGTACAAGTTCGACGCACCGCCACTGCTCCCCGCGCCACCGAAGCTCGCGGAAGCGCCGCCAGTGGTCGTGGTGCAGCCGCCACCACCGGCGCCACCGCCGAGGCCCACTCCGCAGGTCCAGAAGATCACGCTCGATTCGAAGGCGCTCTTCGACTTCGACAAGGCTGACCTCAAACCCGAAGGCAAGACGGCGATCGACAGCCAGGTGGTCGGCAAGCTTACGAATGTGAAGCTCGAAATCGTCCTGGTGACGGGCCACACCGACCGGCTCGGAACCGACTCCTACAATCAGAAACTCTCGGAGCGGCGCGCGAACGCGGTACGCGACTACCTGGTCACCAAGGGCATTGCCAGGGACAAGATCGAGACCATCGGCATGGGCAAAAAGCAGCCTGTCGCGCAGTGCGATCAGAAGAACGTGAAGGATCTGATTGCCTGCCTGCAGCCGAACCGCCGCGTGGACGTTGAGGCGAAGGGCGAGTCGATGATGTGACCGCTCGGCGATGCCGGTTCCAGAAGTTGTTGCACCCTAAACCTAAAGGCCGCGCAACTTTGTCGCGGCCTTTTCAGGACGGCCCTGTCCGCCCTCGGCGTTTCGAGAAGCTCACATCGCTCGTCCAAACGGCAGGCAAAGAACCTCTACGCATTCAATCGCGCATATCGCTCACGGGAGCCGCTGTAATGCTTGAGCAACTCGTCACCAAGCGCAGCATCCGTAACTGGCTTTTGATCGCATGCACAGCGGCATCGGGCTTTACTTCGACCCTTTGCTCGACGGTTGCCTTATCTCAGGCGGGACAGGGAAAAGCTACTGCGACGGATGATCTACGGCCTGTCTACGCGAACGCTCAGGACATTGCCGAGGGCAAGCGCGTCGCGGAAGCTTCGTGCGCCGCATGCCATGGCGCCAACGGCATAAGCGCGACCAAGGGTATTCCACACCTGGCGGGACAGCGTCCGGCATACCTATACCTCGAGCTCAGAGCCTACCAATCGGGCGCGCGCTCGGACGAGTCGATGACCAACGCCGTCAAATTCTTGAGCGATGATGCTCTGGTCAAGGCGGCCGCCTACTACGGCAGTCAGGACCCTGCGCAGCCGGTCGCTTCAAGCGCGGGCAAAAGCGCATCAGCGAAGAAGGATCCCGTACAAACGGGCAAAGCTGCCGCCGCGGGTTGTGCCGGGTGCCACGGCGATGCCGGCGTCAGCAAGACCGCCGGCATGCCGAGCCTGATCGGCATGGATCCGAAGTATCTCGTGGCGGCGATGAAAGCGTACAAGAACGGTCAGCGCAAAAATGAAATGATGAAGAACTTTCTTTCCGCGATCAGCGATGCCGAGCTGGAGAACGTTGCTCTCTACTACGGGCTGCAGAAGCCGGCTCGAGCGCAAACCCCGGCGGCCGGCGATCAGGCGGCGGGTAAAGCTGCTGCAGGTGCCTGCGCCGGATGCCACGGTGAGCAGGGTGTCAGCACGAATGCAGCGAACCCGAGTCTCGCGGGCCAGGATGCGCAGTATCTCGCAGCGGCACTACAAGTGTACAAGGATGGCGCGCGCAGCGATGAGACGATGAAAGCACTGGCGGCGCCGCTCGACGAAAGCGCGATGAAGAATATCGCCGCCTATTATGCGAATCAGCAACCGCAGCCTCCGAAGGTTCAGAAGCCACTGTCGGCTTCCGATTTAGCTCAGAGATGCGACCGCTGCCACGGCGTGGATGGCAACAGCACGGACCCGCGCCTGCCGGCGCTGGCGGCACAGCGTGCCGACTATCTGGAAAAGGTGCTGCACGCCTACCAGGCTGGCGCGCGCAAGAGCACGGCCATGGCCGCCATGTCTGCGGCGATGAGCGACGCGGATGTCGAGAACCTGGCTGCCTACTACGCAGGCAAGAAACCGCGTGCGGTGGTGTTCGTCATCTTGCCCGGCAAATGATTCCGGATGGTGCCACCTTCCGCATGGACGAGCTGATCACAAATTGCTGACCCGCTCTCAACTTGCCTCGACCGAACTCATCTATGGAAATGGAACATGACTGACGGCGCACTGCATCGGCATTATCTGCACTATTCGGAGCTGCCTTACAGCATGCGCGTTCTGTACACGGCGGCACTTCTTGTGCTGAGCCTCGGCTACCTGTTCGCGCTGGTCTACATTTTTCACACCTATGCCGGGCGGGCCGGCGGCAGCCCCAACATGATGAGCTACGACGACCTGGTCGTTGCCTACGCCGGCAGCGGCAAAGGCTCCCGGCTGGAATCCGCTCTGCGCGGCCCCATGTCGACCATGCTGCCGCCCGATGAGTCGCAACCGATTGTCGCCTGGGTGCAGGCAGGCGCCGATCGCGCCAGGTACGACAAGGACATCAAACCCGTCATCGACAAGCGTTGCATGAGCTGCCACGACGGGAGCAATCCGCACATTGCTAATCTGGGCAACTGGGAAACGATGAAGAAGCTGACGGAACAGGACACGGGAGCGGACATCTTCACGCTCGTCCGGGTCTCGCACATTCACCTCTTCGGGCTCACATTCATCTTCTTCATCGTGGGCCTCATCTTCAGCCACGCGTACGTAAGGCCGGTGTGGTTCAAATGCGTGGTGATCGCCGTCCCCTACGTATGCCTCACATGCGACATTTTTTCGTGGTACATCGTGAAGGTCTTTCACCCCTTTGCCTGGGTAACGATGGGCGCCGGCGCGGTCATGGGAATGTCCTTCGCTTTGATGTGGCTGATATCGATGTACCAGCTGTGGTTCTCCAAAACGCCGAAGCCGGTCGCACAGAGGAGCGGAGCTGAGACCATGATCGTCGGATAAAGCCGTGAGCCCATTTTCGAGATGCCGATGAAAACTCTATTGATAGGCGCTATCCTGTCGGTGGCATTACTCGGTTGCAATGAACGGGATCGGCATGCCGCCAAGGTCGCACCGGAAAAGCAGCCACAACTGCATGCCGACCGTCCCTCCGATGTGCCGACTTGGGCGGCGACTCCAGGCATCGGGCCGACCCCCGCACGAATGGCAGCTTGGATTATTACCGAAGCCCATGCGCCCTCGTTGATATACGTCAACTCCAATAGGCTCCTGTGTACACGCGGGGCGAAATCAGGAGTAGATTGCTGCGTGTTCCACGACGTCTACGAGGTTTCGTGACTTTCCTGCTTTTACCCAAGGAGCGAACATGAAATCGCTGATTTGCGCGGCTGTGGTTGTGTACGGACTCGCCCTTTCCGGGCAATCGCTGGCGCAAGCCGATCTGGCGAAGAAAGATGGCTGCATGAACTGCCACGATGTGGCAACGAAGAAAGTAGGACCCGCTTTCAAGGACGTGGCGGCGAAATACAAGGGCAACGCGGGCGCCGAGGCGACCCTGGTTTCGAAGATCACTGCGGGCAAGGATCATCCCGCGGTCAAGGGTGCAAGCGAGGACGACGTCAAGAAGCTCGTCAAATGGGTCCTGTCGATGTAATGAGTTCGCCGCACTACACGCACCGCGATGGGCGAGCGCCGGAGCAAACGAGCTTGCGGCCTCGCCCTTATCACGGTGGCGTCGCCAGCCGACTGGAGAACGCTTCCGTAAACTCCTCCACAGCTTCCCAATCGGTATATTCGTAATCGCGCGAGGTATCGGTCTCTCCCTTTGCGCGCCACAAATCGCTGCTGCCGCCGACGGCAAGGAGGTCTACGACAAATCGTGCGCGACCTGTCATGCGAAGGGCATCGGCGGCGCGCTCAAGCTAACGGAAAAGGACAAGTGGGCGCCCCTGGTGAAGCAAGGCCCCGATGCCTTGACCGCCACCGTGATCAAAGGAAAGGGCATCATGCCTCCCAGGGCTGGTAGTCCGTCGCTTTCGGACGCCGACATCAAGGCCGCCGTCGACTACATGATCCAGCAGGTGAAATAAGGCGTAGCGGAGGCCGGCGCTGCGCCACGGCACGGCGCCCTCGTCTCACTGCGTCTTGTACTGAAACTCGGCCTGCACGACGCTAGGGAAGCCGGGACGGTGGACGTGCACGGTAACCTTGTACGTGGCGCCGCTTGCGATGGGGAAAAAGTCGCCGTAGGTGAGCGCCCCGGCGACCGTGACCGACTTCAGGGATCTCTCGGCACTGGCCTGTGTTGACCCCGCGACGCGCGCCGTCACGACGGCATCAGTAATGCGCTGGCCACTCTTGGCGTCGAACAGAGCAATGG
>VBCY01000038.1:0-596 GCA_005882995.1 Betaproteobacteria bacterium | reverse complement strand
GCCGGACACGGCACCGGGATAATCGCCGGGATGTGCTCGAATAACGCTCGCCGGAACAACGCCGAGGTAAATCGTCGTCCCATCGACGACCTTGTAGTCCTCGCCACTCGCGCTCGGCGCTGCAGTCTTCTCCGCAACCGTACCGGCATTGAACATGTAAACCACCGCGCTCCGCATTTCGGCGTCGGTCAGATCCGCCATGCCGCCGCGAGCGGGCATGCCGCCGTGTCCATTGATTGCTGAACGGACGACGGTATCGAGTCCCTGCTTAACCCTCGGTGTCCATGCGGCACGGTCACCGATCTTCGGCGCACCGCCCACACCCGATTCGTGACACTTCGCGCACTGCGTGCGCACGATCTGCTCGCCCGTGCGCTCGACCGCAGGGCTTGCCTTGTTGATCGGTTCCGCCCAGTGGCCGCCGGATTGGTTGACCATGTATGTGATCGCTCGTTCGATCGCGACGTCAGTCAATCCCGGATTGCCGCCGTGCGCAGGCATCTGGCGGATGCCCATGATGGCATTCGCAGTCAGGCCGGTAAGGCCCTGGGCAGCCCGTTTGCTCCACGCTTTGCTGTCACCGATTCTCGGTGCAC
>VBCY01000253.1 GCA_005882995.1 Betaproteobacteria bacterium | reverse complement strand
GCCGCGCGCTCGCCGTCGGACTGCTGTTTGTCGCAGTCTTAATCGGCCTCGCAATCCTGCTGGCGCCGTTTCTGCTGCTGCACAGGCACTACGATGTTGCAATGGATTCGGCGCTCGATCGTCTCGAGCGGTATCGTCGCGTTGCCGCCCAATCGACCGAATACCAGAAGGCGTTCGAAGCTTTGCGAGCGAAGAACGGTCGCCGCTTTTATCTGAAGAACACGGCCACTAATCTTGCCGGCGCCGAATTGCAGGACCTAGTGCGCGCTGCGGTCGAAAACCACGGTGGTCGCATCACCACCATCCAGATTGCAGCGCCGCGGGATGATGGCCGATTTCGTCAGATCGGCGTGAACCTGCAGCTGTTCGCGACGACGCCGAACCTGCAAAAAATCCTCTATGCGATCGAGACCCAGCAGCCTTACCTCGTCGTAGAGAATCTGACGGTGCGCCCGCTGAACGCATTCCGCGGGTTCAAACCTGCGCCCGGCGCCGAACCGGAGGTGAGCGTGCTGCTCGACGTGACGGCATTCGCCCTGGCGGAAGGGGACAAAAAATGACTCGAGACGCTCCACGTTGGCGGGCCGCCCTATGGTGGGGATTGCCGATCGCAGCATTCGCATTGTTGCTTGGCATTGAAACCGATTGGGGGCGTCAGTTCCACCGCCTCCCCGGACCGGCGCCGACGGTAGAGCCGAAACCGGTCTCAACCGCGTTGCTGCCGGAGTACCACGTCGAGGGCGGGATTACGGGTCACGCTGAGACGGTAAACCGGACCTTGTTCAACCCTACACGCCGGCCGGCGCCGGTATTGGCCACGGACGGGGGGGCCCGCCAGATGCAGCGTGGCCAGTACATTCTCACCGGAACGGCGGTAGCCGGCGAGCGCCACATTGCATTCCTGAAAGAGGTGACCGGAGGAAAGTCTCGCGCCGTCCGTCAGGGAGAGCAGGTCAACGGCGTGCTGGTAGCCGATGTGCGTTCCGATCGCGTGAAGCTCACGCTCGGTGATGAATCCGAGGAGTTGATTCTCAAAATCGCGGCAGGGCCCAAGACGACGATTCAGCCGCCGCCGCCTGGCCTCCCAGCCGGGGCCGCTCCGCCCTCCGCGCCTGTCCCCGGGGTCACGCCGCCAACGGCTACAGGCGGCGAGACAGCGCCGCCCGAACAGCGGCGTCGAGCGGCCGCCGCAGCCGCAGCCGCTGCAGCGGCCGCGGCCAACGCGGCCGCTGCGCCGCCCGCGGTCGCTGCGCCGCCCACGGCCGCTACGCCGCCCACGGCCGCTACGCCGCCGCCGGCAACCGCTGCGCCGGCTGCCTCGGCCGGACAGCCTGCATCGCCCGATCCTGCGTGGAACGAGGTCTACGAGCGCATGCGCCAGCGCGGCCAGCCGAGCAAATGATGCCCGGCCTCGATCGCAACTGCGATAATCCGCCGCTCACTTCGCGCCGGCTCCTGCCGGGAAAACAAGAAATGGTCAGGCTTTCTTTCGCCAATTCTGCGCTGCTTCCTTGCATCGCTGCCGCGCTTTGCGTCGTGGGATGCGCGACGCAGCAAGGCACCGACGCTGGCGCGCCGCCCTGGGGCAAGGCGAAGCCAACCCAGGGTTCGGTCCTGATCACGCCGCAGCCGGGCGCGGAAGGCGCTGGCGAAGCGGCACGCATCTATAAGGGCACGGGCCAGCTCGTCAAAGGCCAGCTGCCCGGAGGAGGCTTGCCAGCACCCGTCCCCGGGGCTGTGGCCACAGGCGCGTCGGTCACGCTTAATTTCGAGGCGGCCGATCTCCGCGATGTCGTGCGCAATATCCTCACCGACATCTTGAACGAGTCTTACACCATCGAGCCGCAGGTCGGCGGCACCGTGACCATCCGCACCACCGCCGGGATTCCGCGTGAGGCGCTCCCCGGGACTCTCGAGATGCTCTTACGAATGAACGGCGCGGCAATGGTCAAGGAGGCCGGTATCTGGAAGATCATGCCGGCTGCCAACGCCATCCGGGGAAATCTCACTCCACAACTCGGCAATTCCGCGCGGGCCTTACCGCCCGGCTACAGCGTGCAGATCGTGCCGCTGCGCTATGTTGGCGTGCGCCAGATGGCCGCGGTGCTGGAGCCCTTTATCCGCGACCAGACGACGGTACGCGTCGACGAGCTGCGCAACCTGCTCGTTCTGTCGGGCACGGAGCTCGAACTCAGGCACCTGCTCGAGACGGTCGACATGTTCGATGTGAACTGGATCACCGGCATGTCCGTGGGTCTTTTCACCTTGCAGAGCGCCGACGTGAAAACGGTGATGGGCGAGCTCGACAAGGCCATGGGCCCACCGGACAAGAGTCCGCTCGCCGGGATCCTGCGCATTATCCCAATCGAGCGCATGAATGCGCTATTGATCGTTACGCCGCAGCCCGAATACCTCGATGAAGCCAAGAAATGGATCGAACGCCTGGACAAGGGCGGCGAAGGCTCAGGGGTGCGTTTCTATGTCTACCAGGTGCAGAACAGCCGCGCCGAGCGCATCGGTCCGCTCCTGCAGCAGGCATTCACCGGGCGGGTGACGCAGCAGCAGCAGGCTCCACCGCCGACGGTGGCGCCGGGCACGCCCCTCGGCAGCATCGTCACCGCGCCCAGCTTCCAGCCGCAGTTGACCAGTCCTGTCACAGCGCCGCAACCGCAACAGCAGCAGGTCAATGTGCAGGTCCCGCCGACAGGAGCCGCGGCGCAGGCAGCCGCGCAAGCGGTCGCGCGTGCGATCGGCGGCGACGGTCAGGCCGTGGTTCGCAACATCCAGGTGGTGTCCGACAAGGACAACAACACCATCCTGGTGGTGGCGACACCCGCGGAATACTCCATCATCGAAGCGGCGCTGAAAAAACTCGACATCCCGCAGCGCCAGGTCGTGATTGAAGTGACCATCGCCGAAGTCAAGCTGACCGACGATCTTCAATTCGGCGTCGAATGGCTGTTCCGCGGCGGCGCGCCATCGGGAAGGGGCAGCGGCGGAAATCTCACGCGCACCACGCCGTTCAATCCTCAGCCTGGCGCCAACAATAGTTCCAATTCGAACGTCGGACTCTCGATTGCGCAGGGCTTCTATTACTTGATCAACAATGCGGCGTTCCCCGGCGGCGTCCAGGCAGCCTTGCACCTGCTCGACCAATACGGTGATGTGAAGGTGATCTCCAATCCGCACCTCGCGTCGCTCGACAACCAGAAGGCAACGATCAAGGTTGGCGACCGAATCCCCATCTGCCAGCAAAATGTTGTGGGAGCCGGGACGGTCGGCACGACGACGAATGTCTTCAGCACGACCTCTCAGTACATCGACACCGGCGTGCTGCTGCAGGTAACGCCGCACATCAACGCGGGCGGCCTCGTGACGCTCGAAGTTCAGGCCGAGGTCAGCGTGGCCGGCACCACGACCCAGGTGTGCGAGGCGCCGCCGATCAACACTCGGTCGGTGCAAACGCTGCTCGCCGTGCCTACTGGGCAGACGATGGTGATGGGCGGATTGATACTCGAGGATAAGGAAAACACCTCTTCGGGATTGCCGGTGATCTCGCGCATTCCGATTCTGGGCGGTCTCTTTGGCACGCAGGAACTGAAGAACAATCGAACCGAACTGGTGATGTTCATCACGCCTCGAGTGGTGGAAAACGAGAGCGACGTGAGAAGGATCATCGATGACCTTCGCCGACGGATGGAGCAGCTCGACCAGCTGTTCCCCGTCAAGAAAACTGTTCAGGAAGGGCCTCCAATTGGCAAACCGTCGCCAAATAGCGACGCAAACAATGTTGTACCCGCGCAACAGCCATGAAAGGGTGAATAAATTGGTAGTGAAGCGATTGACGATAAAGGGTGGTTTGTCTAGTCTTGCCTCGACGATGGCTGGTTTTTGGCAGCGTGGCGCTGCATGGTTGATGGTGGCGCTGGGCTTGGTCATCGCAGGCTGCGCTTCAACCGGTGGCGGTTTATCGAAGGAATCGCCGCCGGACACCAAGGCTGCGGTGGTCAGCGAACGAGCTCAAGCCCGCTGGAATGCGTTGATCAAGGGAGACTTGGACAAGGCTTACTCTTACATGAGCGAGGCGTCGCAGCAGCAGTACCCGCTCAGGGTGTACAAGGACAAAACTAAACCGGGCATGTGGAAGGCGGTAAAGATAGATTCGGTCGACTGCAACGCCGAGATCTGCAAACTGCAGCTTACGCTGACGTACGATCACCGGCTGATAAAGGGAGTGCAAACGCCTCTTACCGAATCATGGATCATTGAAAATGGGACTGCGTGGTACGTCTACCAGCCCAAAGGCTGATCTTCGAAAACTGAATCGTTGCATGATTCAAACAGGAGGGCCTTGATGTGAGAGTGAAATTGATTGTAAACGTAGGGGAGCTGTAATAAGATTTGGCTGCCGTAGGCTTGAAGTGATCACTTTAAATCTCGAAACAAAGGAGTCGTCAACAACCATGAACACGTTCAAGAGAAAATCGCTGTACGCGGCGCTTGCGGGAGTGGGCGCTCTGGGCGTGACGGGCGCCGCGCAGGCGGTCAACGTCAACCCGGACGGCCTCGGCCAGGCGTTGGTCTATCCGTTCTACGATACCCAGGGCACAAGTGCTCCGTACAACTCGCTCCTGTCGGTCGTAAATTCGACCAACAGCGGCAAGGTGGTCAAGGTCCGCTTCCTGGAAGGCAGGGCATCGCGCGAAGTGCTGGACTTCAACCTCTGGCTCTCGGCGCATGACGTGTGGACGACGGCAATCATCCCGTCGGGCACCGGCGCCGGCATCTTCACGAGCGATCTGTCATGCACCACGCCGCCGGTTTCGAAGAGCTCTTCGGCTCCGACCAACTTCGTGAACTTTGCGTACGCGGGCGACCCCGAAGATCAGACGCTGGCCCGCACCAAGGAAGGCTACATCGAAATCATCGAAATGGGCAACGTGACTGGCGCGACGCTTGCGGCCATCACGCACGCCCAGCCGTCGCCTCCGGGAGTTCCCCCGGGATGCGGCGGGCTGCCGGTTGGCGCGACGGCTCCGACCGACCTGGTCCCTGGACAGGGCGGCCTGTTCGGCGGCATCTCGCTGGTGAATGTGCTCGCGGGTGGAGACGTCACCGAAGATGCAATCGCACTGGCGAGCTTCTCGGCGACGACGCTGTGGGCACCGGCGGGCAGCATCCAGCCGGATCTCTCGCAGGTCAACCCGAAGACCTCGGTCGTCTTCAACAACACAGAAGTCGTCACCACCGACTGGTCAGGCTCGAGCAACACGGCCGATGCGGTCAGCGCGGTGTTCATGCACGATCACGTGTACAACGAGTTCGTGCTCGATACGGGCACCAAGTCGGCGACCGACTGGGTGGTCACCTTCCCGACCAAGCACTTCTACTACAACGCGAGCAACAACGTTACCAAGCTCTTCCAGCGCAACTTCCGCGCGGGCGGCGCTGGTGCTGATACAGTGGAACCGCGAAGAGCAGTCGGTGATCAGCTCGACGACCTTCTCGCCGCCGCCAGCGACGCTGACGGATTCGCTGTGCTGGGAAGCGAACGTGATCATCATCGCCAACACCAGCGGAACGGCCGGTGTGCTGCTGTCGAAGAACAGCACGTCGCTGGTCACGAACTTCACCAACGGTTGGGTGGATCTGGGCTTCCTGCCCTCAACGATCACCGCGCCGACGCACCAACTCATCGGTGGCGCGACGATCCGCACGAGCACGGGGACGGGCATCTCGACTACGCAGACCTCGGCTACTTACAACGGTCTGCCGATCGTCGGCTTCGCGGCTCAGTACTTCAACAACGGCACGCTGACGGTACCTGGCCAGCAGGGCGTACAGGCCTTCTATACCGGCAGCTTCGTTCACAAGTACACGCGACTGATCCAGTAATTAGCGTGCAGCAACTGGCAACACAAAAAGGCGGAACTTCGGTTCCGCCTTTTTCATTGTCGCATTGCGGCCGTAATGGCCGCGCAGCGTCACTGTGTTCTACATCATTCCGAGTCGCGGCTTTCGTTGCGAGCAGCTGGCAGCGGCGAAAGACCGCGGCGGTTGTCGCATTGCGGCGTGGAATGATATGATCCGCGGTCTTGTTCGCATCCATGGCGTGGAACTTGCGGCAGCGATAAGCCGGACGGTTCCGTCGCCTTGCAGGGAGTTAACTCATGAAGCATTCATTGCTTGACCACGTCGTGGCCAAAGCCGCCACATTGCTCGCGGGCGCTTCGATGGCCTTTAGTTTCTTTGTTGCGGCGCCCGTTCATGCGGCACAGGTCACCTTAAGCGTCTCTTCCTGCGACAGCTTCACGCTGTCCGGCACGGCGCCGAACCAGACGCTCACCTGCGTCGTCTCGGCGGCGCCCGCTAACTGCTCGATTCAGGGCCCGTCGGCCGGCTCGGTGGGTTCCCCGATTACGTTGAATGCGGTCTGCGGGAGCGGCGCGCCGACACAATGGTCCTGGACCGGTGGGCACTGTCAAGGCGTCACGACGCAGAGTTGCACCGGGACCGAGACGAACGTCGGATCCGTGACATATGGCATGACCGCGAGCAACGGCATCGGGTCCGCGCCTGCCGCGAGCACATCCGTCAGTTGGTCCAATGCGCCGCCTCTGGTGCCGAGCGGCTGCACGGCCACAGCCAACCCATCGTCCCTGCCCGCGGGCGGCGGGAGCACTACGCTTACCGTGACTTGCAGCGGCGGCGGCGCGCCGACGCAATACCTGTGGGTGCCCGCATACGCCGGCATGCCGCAGTGGACCACCGTCAACTCGCAGACGGCGTTCGTTCCTCAATCCACCATCTTCTCGATCACGCCGTACAACGCTTCAGGCGTCGGCAACACCGCGCAAGTCAGCGTGACGGTGAGCGGCGGCGGTGGCGGCAATGTAGGGCTCAGTAACTGCACCAACCAAGGATTCGCCGTCATTCCGGCGGCCACGGTCAGCGCAACATGGGGCTCGGCCGGTACATGGCAGTCGACGCAGGCCGGCAGCTTCGGCGACGGCGCGGTGTGGGTGTTCCAGATTACGCCCCCGTCGGGAACGCCAGCGAGCTCCATCGCGGGACGCTTCGTCGTGTCGGAGTTCCAAGGGCTCGCGACGCCTCGGCAGCTGACGATCTCCGCGACGCCGTGCGACTTCAGGGCGAGGGATTACACCGGCGCCAACGGGCCGCTGGCAGTATCGAATGGCTCAACGGCATCGATTGCGTACCAAGTCGCAGCGTCATTCAACTGTTTCCTCGGTGGCAGTGCGTGCCTCACCGCCGGCACAACCTATTACGTGAGCGCGCGCAACTGGCAGCTAGATCCTTCTCCAAATTGGTCCTGCGGCCAGACCAGTTGCAACGCCATCATGAACGATTCGCCGGCGAGTCCGTGAGCGTGGCCTGACCGGCGCAACGAAGTCCTTGTCGCGCCCCGCTTCGGCGGGGCGCTTTGTTTATTTCGAGGCTAACGCTAATGAACCGACCCACGATTTCTGTCGTTCGATGGACATGCACGTG
>VBCY01000252.1 GCA_005882995.1 Betaproteobacteria bacterium | reverse complement strand
TGCCCAATGCTCGTTCAGCGAGTTTTCGTAGGATTCGCGGGCATTGCTGGATAGCGTGAACGCTGCCAGCAAGGCGGTGTGAATGGCCGCCGCGATACGAATCAGGAGCCGATTGCCCGTCGCTCCGACGATGAGCTCATGAAACGCGAGATCGTGCCGGCAGCACGCTTCGACATCCGCCGGCAGTGCGCCAGCCATGGCCTCGAATGCATTCTCGATCGCAAGGATCTGCTCCGGGTTGGCGCGCGACGCCGCGAGCCGAGCCGAAGCCGGCTCGAAAATGACGCGCAGATCCAGAAGGTCCATGAAGAAGGCCGGGTCGGGTGGGGCGGCGGCAATCCATCGCAGCACGTCCGCATCGAGCAGGTCCCATTGCAGCCTGTCGTTGACCAAGGTCCCGCGACGCGTCCGCGCGTCCACCAGACCCTTGCGTGCCAAGGCGCGAAGGCCCTCGCGCAAAGAGGGCCGGCTCAAGCCAAGGCTTTGCGCGAGCCTCGTTTCAGTGGGCAACAGCACCCCTGGCGCAAGTTCGCCCGACACGATCTTCAGCCCGATTGCGTCGATCACGTCTTCAGACTTGCGACGGCGATGCAAACCGGCACGCGCCTGCCGAGGCGGTGTTTTTAACGAGCGCTTGGCTTCGGTGCGAGGCATCGGGTCATTGACTCGGGATGATTTGTCCGACACAATGACATTAACGTCGGACAAATTCAAGTCGCGTGTTCGACGCGCATCAGCTTCACGGCGGCGTCTCCTCTCACTCTCATCCGACGAATGACATGACCAGCGATCTCAAGGGCAAGGCCGTTCTGATCACGGGTGCCTCCACCGGCATAGGCGCCGCTGCGGCAAAGGCCTTCGGCCGACTCGGTTCACGAGTCGCCATTCACTACAACTCGAGCCGCGCGGCGGCCGAGCAGGTGGCGGCCGATGTGCGTTCGTCAGGGACCCAAGCGGTGCTGGTTGGCGGAGATTTATCGAAGCCTTCGAACGCGAGCGGAGTGGTCGCGGAAACGCTGGCAGCGTTCGGGCGAATCGACGTGCTGATCAATAATGCCGGGGGACTGGTTAAACGTACCCGGATCGAGGACTACAGCGAGGAATTTCTGGAGGGCGTCATCGCGCTCAACGTGATTCAGGTCGCCCTGTTCATGCGCGAGGTCATCCCCATCATGCGCAAGCAGAAGAGCGGCAGCGTGATCAACGTGAGCTCGATCGCGGCGCGCCACGGTGGCGGTGCCGGCGCGATCATCTATGCCGGCGCCAAGGGTTTTATCTCAACAGCGACCCACGGTTGGGCGAAAGAAGTGGTTGCCGATGGAATCCGCGTCAACGCCGTATCGCCCGGCGTTATCGCGACGCCTTTTCACGAACGCTACTCCACTCCCGAACAGCTCAAAGCGATGCAGGCCATGATCCCAATGAATCGCCTGGGAACCGCGGAGGAATGCGCCGGCACATTCGTTTATCTGGCGTCGGACGCCATGAGCGGATATGTCACCGGTCAGGTGATAGAAGTCAACGGCGGCCAACATATGCCGTAGCAGGCTGTGCATAGCTGCTGCGCGGGCCGGCTGCTTTGTTGTGTCCTCGCTCGGCGCTCGCCGTACTTCTTCCGTACTGTCTCGCGCCTCGCTGTGGGACGCCTCGCATCCGGCCCGCTCGCGACGCTCTGCCCAACCTGCCAAGCTCGCTAAGCCTCGCGCACCAAAGCCGGCAGTTCGATGAGTGACTCGATCATGGCATCGGGCGCGGGACCATGGCGATCGATGGGAACACCCGTACGGTTGACCCATATCGAAGTCAGGCCAAAGGCTTTCGCGCCGATCGCGTCCCAGGCATTTGACGAGACGAAGCCGATGCGCAGCGGCAAAAGCTGAAGATGGTCGACGGCAAGTTGGTAGACGCGCGGACTCGGCTTGTAGGTGCCGGCCGCCTCCACCGAAATAATGGCATCCATGTGCTGCGCTACTCCCGTTGCGGCAGCGAGCGGTTCCAGCATTTCGCGGGTTCCGTTGGAGAGAATGATGCGCGGAAGCGGCGCGAGACCGGGCAGCGTCGCCAGCGCATCGGGAAACGGCGCAAGATCGAGATAGGCGTCGAGCAAGCGGTGGCGAATCTGTGCGGTCGAGGCGAGGCGCAGCGCTGCGCAGGCGTAATCGAGTGCATGCGCGGTCAGAGCGGCAAAGTCCTCGCGGCCCTGCGATGCACTCTGCATCAGGCTTTGCAGCCACGTATATTCAAGCTGCTTCGCTCGCCACACTCGCGAGAGGTCGGTGCCGCGGCCCGGGAAAAAACTCTCTGCCGTGGTCTCGACCGAATGCACATCGAACAATGTGCCGTAAGCGTCGAAGACCAAAGCATCGACTGACAAACGATTCGCGGAGGAAGCAGTCATCACCATGCATCGAAGGCTGTTTCGTCGTCGATGCTATACAAAAACTCGGCTCATATCGCGCATTGCGACAACTCGGTGCAAAAAAATAGGGGTTACACTCGCGTGCAACCCCTTGGTTCCATGGTGGGCGATACTGGGATCGAACCAGTGACCCCTGCCGTGTGAAGGCAATGCTCTACCGCTGAGCTAACCGCCCGCGCGAACCCAGACAGGAGCGAGCATTTAATCATGTGCCGGCTCGGAGGGTCAAACAGGCAGGGTATGGCGTCCATGTACGTCCTGGACAAAATGAGCACCTCATTGGTGCAAAGGGAGGTCTCCGGCGACCTGTTAAGCCCTCGCCAGCCGCTTCGCTTTTGGATAAGCTTCGAGCCACAAAAGCAAAAATCTTTTTGGCTTGAGTCTTGCTAAAAAAGCAACAAATCACTGGTTTTGCAACGTGTCCGACGCTCTTTACGACGAAATGCAGTACCCCGGCGGTGAGGTCCGTGACCATTACCAGGGCTTCGCCGACTGGCTGCAACGCACGCCCGCCGACAAGATCGTCCAAAAGAGAGAGGAGGCGGTGCGTGCATTCCACCGCGTCGGCATCACCTTCGCGGTGTACGGTGATGATGGTGGAACCGAGCGCCTGATTCCTTTCGATATCGTTCCGCGAATCATTCCCGCGGTTGAGTGGCAGATGCTCGAACAAGGATTGAAGCAGCGTGTGCGTGCGCTCAATCTGTTCCTCAAAGACATCTACCATGAGCAGTCGATTCTCAAGGCACGCATCATCCCGCCGGAACGCGTCCTTGCCAACTCCCAGTATCGGCGCGAAATGGAAGGGATGGAAGTGCCCGGCGGTATCTATGCGCATATGGCGGGCGTGGATATCGTGCGTGCGGGCCGAGGCGAGTACTACGTGCTCGAGGACAACCTGCGGGTGCCCTCCGGTGTGTCCTACATGCTCGAAAACCGCAAGATGATGATGCGCTTGTTCCCCGAGCTCTTCGCAACGCAGGCGATCAAGCCGGTCGAGCACTATCCCGATCTGCTTCTGGAGAATCTCCGCGGCGTCGCGCCCGCGGGCGAAGAGCAACCGGAGGTCGCGGTTCTCACACCCGGCGCCTACAACTCAGCGTACTTTGAGCATGCCTTCCTTGCGCAGCAGATGGGCGTGGAACTGGTCGAGGGCCAGGATCTGTTCGTGCAGAACGACGCGGTTTACATGCGCACGACGCGCGGCCCGCAACGGGTGCACGTGCTCTATCGCCGGGTGGACGACGACTTTCTGGATCCACTCGCGTTTCGCCCGGATTCTATGCTGGGCGTACCTGGACTGTTCGGCGCCTACCGTGCGGGAAAGGTGACACTCGCCAACGCGATCGGCACCGGGGTCGCCGACGACAAGTCGATCTATCCCTTCGTGCCGGAGCTGATTCGCTTCTATCTCACCGAGGAGCCCATCCTCAACAACGTCCCTACCTGGCAGTTGCGCAGGCCCGACGATCTCGCTTACTGCGTGGACCGGCTCGCGGAACTGGTCATCAAGGAGGTTCACGGTGCCGGGGGTTACGGCATGCTGGTCGGTCCGGCGGCGACCTCGGGCGAAATCGAGGCTTTCCGCGCGCGCATCCTGGCGCAGCCGGACAAATACATTGCGCAGCCGACGCTCGCCCTGTCGACCTGTCCGACGTTCACCGCATCCGGGCTCGCGCCGCGCCATATCGATCTGCGTCCCTATGTGCTGTCGGGCAAGACGGTCAATCTGGTGCCGGGAGGACTGACGCGAGTTGCGTTGCGGGAAGGTTCGCTGGTGGTCAATTCGTCGCAAGGCGGGGGTACCAAGGACACCTGGGTCATGGCGCATTAGGGTCGATTGCTATGCTTTGCCGCACTGCCAACGAGCTCTACTGGATGGCTCGCCACATCGAGCGAGCGGAGAACACCGCACGTTTGCTCGATGTCACCTATCGCATGTCGCTGCTGCCGTACGACGCGATTGAACCCGGGCTCGCCTGGGCCGAACCATGGGCCGTACCGCTGATCACTTCGGGACTCGCCACCTCTTTCTACGAGCGTTTCGGGCAACTTTCGGCTGAAAACGTGCTGAGATTCATGGTGCTCGACGCCGAGAACGCTTCATCGATCTACTGCTGCCTGCGCGGAGCGCGCGAATCCGCCCGCTCCGTTCGAGGCGCAATCACTTCGGAGATGTACGAGGATTTGAATTCAGCCTGGCTCGACATGCGCCGTCAGGATTATGACCGGATCCAGCTTGCGGGGGTCTCGGAATTCCTCGAATGGGTCAAGATGCGCTCGCACCTGTTTCGCGGCGTCACCTTCGGCACGATGCTCCGCGACGAGGCGTACCACTTTATCCGGCTCGGCACCCACGTCGAGCGCGCCGACAACACGGCGCGGATCCTCGACGTCAAGTACCACACCTTGTTGCCTTCGGCGGCGGATGTCGGGGGCGCGGTCGATTATTACCAATGGAGCGCTCTGCTGCGCTCGGTTTCGGGATTCGAGTCATACCGCAAGATCTATAGCGACGTGATCACCCCGCGGCGGGTCGCCGAATTGCTGGTGCTCCGCGAGGATATGCCGCGATCGCTGCACGCCTGTCTCAACCTGATCCATGACACGCTCGAAGTGCTCTGCGACGCAGGCTCGCGGGAGGTCGAGCGCCAGGCGGGCGAGCTGCACGCGCGGCTGCACTACGGAAAGACCGATGACATCATCAAATTGGGCCTGCATGAATACCTGATGGAGTTTCTCGATCGCATTTCGGCGCTCGGCGATGAGATCAACACTCATTTTCTGGTGCCAAATTACTAGCAGCGTGTCCGCCCCTCGTTCCGGTAGAATTCCAGCCTTTCGCACGCCGACTCTGCCATGACTTATTGCGTCGCCATGTCGCTCGACGCCGGCATGATCTTCGCCTCGGACTCGCGCACCAACGCCGGTGTCGACCAGGTCGGTAAGTTCTCGAAAATGCGGGTGTTCATCCGCGAGGCCGATCGGGTCATCGTCACACTCTCGTCCGGGAATCTCTCCATCACGCAGAATGCGCTCAACACACTCGATCAGCGGGCGCGCTCGGGCGACGCGCAGCCCAATCTGTGGAACGCGGGCTCGTTGTTCGACATTGCCCGTCTCGTGGGAGACGCGCTGCGCGAGGTCAAGCTGCGAGACGGCCCCTACCTGCTGCAGAACAATATCGACTCCCACGCCAACTTCATCGTGGGGGGGCAGGTTCGAGGGGAGCCGCCGCGCCTGTTCGAGGTCTACAGCGAAGGCAATTTCATCGAAGCCACGGCGGACACCTGTTATTTCCAGATCGGCGAGAGCAAGTACGGCAAGCCGGTCATCGACCGAGTCATCAAGCGCTCGACTGGGCTCCTCGAGGCGACCAAGTGCACCATCGTGTCGTTCGATTCAACCATGCGATCCAACATTTCAGTCGGATTGCCAATCGACCTCGCGGTCTACGAAACCGACAGCTTGAGACTGAAGCTGCAGAAGCGCATCGAAGAGACCGATCCGTATTTCCAGATGATTCATACCCAGTGGGGCGAGGGACTGCGCGCGGTGTTCGCTCAGCTTCCCAACCCCGAGTGGACTTGACGCCGAGCTGACGCCGGATCAGCGGCGTCATCCGATTCGCATGGCCATTCGCGTCGCGCTGCAGCATCGCACGACCTACCGCTTCGACCGCCTGGTGAAGCTTTCACCGCACGAGATCCGGTTGCGGCCCGCGCCGCATTGTCGCACGCCGATCCTCGGCTACTCGCTCAAGGTCGAACCCGGGAATCATTTCCTGAACTGGCAGCAGGACCCTTACGGAAACTGGCTTGCGCGGCTGGTGTTTCCCGAGACTGCCCAGGCGCTCGACATCGTCGTCGATCTCACTGCCGATATGACAGTGATCAATCCCTTCGACTTTTTTGTCGAGCCGTACGCCGAGAGCTATCCGTTTTCGTATGCGCCTGAGCTCGCCAAGGAATTGATACCGTTCCTGGAAATCGCCTCGGTGGGACCGCGCCTGGAAGCATGGCTTGCCGCTTTCAGAGCGACGCTCACACCGGGTGAAGCAACCGTGCCGATGCTGGTGCGGCTCAATCAGCAGCTCCAGCGCGAGATACGTTACCTGGTGCGCATGGAGCCTGGTGTGCAGACGCCCGACGACACGCTGCAACACGCTTGTGGCTCTTGCCGAGACACCGGTTGGCTGCTGGTGCAAGTGATGCGTAACCTCGGGTTGGCGGCACGCTTTGCGTCCGGTTATCTCATCCAGCTCGCAGCCGACGTCAAGCCGTTGGAGGGGCCGAGCGGACCGGCGCGCGACTTTACCGACCTGCATGCATGGGCTGAAGTGTATTTGCCCGGCGCCGGATGGATCGGGTTCGACCCGACGTCCGCCTTGCTCGCTGGCGAAGGACATATTCCCCTTGCCTGCACAGCCGATCCGGGCAATGCCGCACCGGTGATCGGCTTTACCGACGTGTGTGAAACGGACTTTCGCGTCGTCATGTCGGTGACGCGCATTGCAGAGGATCCGCGCGTCACCAAGCCTTACACCGAAACGCAGTGGACGGCCATCGATGCGCTGGGGGAAAAGGTCGACGTCGACCTCGCTTCCTACGACGTGCGATTGACGCAGGGTGGCGAACCGACCTTCGTGTCGATCGACGACATGGAGGGCGTGGAATGGAAGACTGCCGCGTTAGGGGAAAAAAAGCGCGAACTGGCCGCTGCGCTGCTGCACCGGCTCAAGTCTCGCTACTCCAGGGGCGGCTTCGTCCACGACGGACAGGGAAAATGGTACCCAGGTGAAGCATTGCCTCGCTGGGCGCTGGGGGTGTATTGGCGCAACGATGGTGAGCCCTTGTGGCACGATGACTCGCTGATCGCGGATGCGCGAATCGCAGGCGGCGTGAGCCTAGCGGCAGCAGAGGACTTCGTCAGGCGTCTGGCGGTTGCATTGGGGATTCCCGCACAGCTTGTGCTGACCGCCTACGAGGACGCCCCGAAATTGTTGAGGGAGGAGGCTGCGCTGCCGGTGAATGCCGATCCCTTCAAGGCTGACTTAAGCCGAGGCGACGAGCGGGCACGCCTTGCACGGCTCTTGCTGGCAGGTCTCGATCAAGCGGCGGGCTTCGTGCTTCCGCTCAAGTCGGGAGACACCAAGGCGGACGGGACCGGAGGACTGCTCTGGGAATCGAGCCCTTGGCCACTCAAGCGCGAGCGACTCTACGCGGTATCAGGTGATTCGCCGCTCGGGTTGCGCTTGCCGCTCTCGTCACTTCCCGATGTACTGCCCGAGGATATCGAAGCCGATTTTCCGGTCGATCCATTCGCGCCCAGGGAATTACTGCCGCGACGATCGGCGCTGAAGGGTGAGGGGCGCTCACGCGGCGACCAGCCGCGGGAAGTGGTGAAGACGGCGCTCACCGTGCAAGTCCGCAGCGGCAACCTTCGCTATCGAAGACACCGCCCGCGAGTCACGCTTGAGCGTCGTGATCGAGGGCTATCCACCGCCGCGCGACCCGCGGGTGAACGTCCTCAACGTAACGCCCGATCCGGGTGTCATCGAGGTCAACGTCCACCCTGCAGCCTCATGGCGTGAGCTGGTCGACACCACGCTGACGCTGTACGAGGAAGCGCGGCAATCACGGCTCGGCACCGAGAAATTCATGCTCGACGGTCGCCACACAGGCACCGGCGGAGGCAATCACGTCACGCTCGGCGGTGCCACACCCGCCGACAGTCCGTTGCTGCGGCGGCCCGATTTGCTGCAAAGCCTGGTCACCTACTGGCAGAACCACCCGTCGCTGTCGTATCTGTTTTCGGGTGCCTTTGTCGGTCCGACCAGCCAGGCGCCGCGAGTCGACGAGGCACGCGATGACCGGCTCTACGAGCTCGAGATCGCTTTCCAGCAGCTCTTGCGCAAGCATGGAAAGGACCGCGCCTCGCCGCCGTGGCTCACCGACCGCTTGCTGCGTCATCTGCTCACGGATCTGACCGGCAACACCCACCGGGCGGAGTTCTCCATCGACAAGCTGTATTCGCCCGACACCGCGACGGGGCGGCTGGGGCTCCTGGAATTTCGCGCCTTTGAAATGCCGCCGCACCCGCGCATGAGCCTCACGCAAATGCTCCTGTTACGAGCATTAGTGGCGCGCTTCTGGCAAGACCCGTATCGCGGCAAGCTGGTTCGCTGGGGAACCATGCTTCACGATCGCTGGCTCCTGCCGCACTTCGTGGTCGCCGACATGCGCGATGTCGTCGCCGACTTGAATGCGTTCGGCTATGCCTTCGCTGCCGAATGGTTCGATCCCTTCGTTGAATTTCGCTTTCCGCGCTTCGGCGCGGTCAGCTACGCGGGTGTAAACATCGAGTTACGGCAGGCGATCGAGCCGTGGAACGTGCTGGGTGAAGAGGTGCGAGGGACCGGCACTGCGCGCTACGTCGATTCTTCGGTCGAGCGCTTGCAGGTGAGGGTCATCGGCATGACTCCGGGTCGTCATGTGGTTGCCTGCAACGGCCGCGCCTTGCCGTTGACCACGACGGGCGTGCCGGGGGAATTCGTTGCCGGCGTTCGCTTTCGCGCGTGGAGTCCTCCCTCAGCGCTGCACCCGACCATCGGCGTGCAGGCGCCGCTCACTTTCGATCTCATCGATACATGGGCAGGCAGGGCCTTGGGCGGGTGCATGTACCATGTCGCGCATCCCGGTGGACGCAATTACGACACCTTCCCGGTCAATGCCAACGAAGCCGAAGCGCGCCGCCTCGCTCGATTCTGGGGACACGGTCATACTCCTGGGCCGGTGGCGATTCCACCGGAGCCGGTGAATCCGTCGACGCCGACCACACTCGATTTGCGCTGGATGCCCGACGCGCAGCACAGCTAAAGGCCATCGATGCCGTCCGTACGAACCCGATTTGCGCCGAGCCCGACCGGTTTTCTGCATCTGGGCGGGGCGCGCACGGCGCTGTTCGCGTGGGCATTCGCGCGACATCACGGCGGAACCTTCATCCTGCGCATCGAAGACACCGACGTCGAGCGTTCGACGCCTGCAGCGATCCAGGCGATCCTCGACGCAATGGAGTGGCTGGGTCTCGACTATGACGAAGGCCCGTTTTACCAGATGCAGCGCATGGATCGCTACCGGGAGGCGCTCGCCGACATGCTCGAGCGCGGACTCGCGTATCGCTGCTACATGTCGACGCAAGAATTGGACGCGCTGCGGGCGTCGCAGGTCGCGCGGGGTGAAAAACCTCGATACGACGGGCGCTGGCGGCCGGAGAACCTGAAGCCGGGTCAAACGCCACCGGCGGGCGTTCCTCCGGTGATCCGTTTCAAGAATCCGCTGATCGGCAGCGTCGCCTGGAACGACCAGATCAAGGGACGCATCGAGATCGCCAACGACGAGCTCGACGATCTGGTGATTGCGCGATCGGATGGCACACCGACGTACAACTTCGGCGCGGTCGTGGATGATCTCGACATGCAGATCACTCACGTAATTCGCGGCGACGACCACGTCAACAACACGCCGCGGCAGATCAACATGATTCGCGCCCTGGGTGCCGAGCCGCCGGTTTACGGTCATCTGCCCACCGTGCTTGGCTCCGACGGTGCCAAGCTCTCCAAGCGTCACGGCGCCGTGAGCGTCATGCAGTACGGCGAAGACGGTTTCCTGCCGGAAGCGCTGGTGAACTTCCTTGCGCGCCTGGGTTGGTCTCATGGCGACGATGAAATTTTCACGCGCCAGCAGTTGATCGAGTGGTTCGATGTTCGGCATATTCATCCGGCGCCGGCGCGCTTCGATGCCGATAAGCTGCGTTGGGTCAACCATGAGCACATCAAGCGACTTGGCGATGCCTAGCTGGGCGACCGACTGCGTCCATTTCTTGAACGCGCCGGTCTCAATGTCGCGGGCGGACCACCGCTCGCGAGCGTCGCGACGCTGCTTCGCGATCGCGCGGCCACGCTCACCGAGATGGCCGATGCGGCACATTACTTCTATGCCACGCCGCATCCTTCCGCCGAGCAATTGGCGGCACAGATCAGCGACGCCAACCGTCCTGCGCTCTCGCAGCTCTACGCGGAGTTCGCGACGCTGGACTGGCGGCCCGAAGCGATCGCAGCGGCGCTGCGCGCGGCGGCGTCGGCGCACGGGTTGAAGGCGCCCCAGGTGATGATGCCGCTACGCATTCTTGTGGCAGCTTCGCCGTCAACGCCGGCAATCGACGCGGTGCTCGCATTGTTGGGTCGTGAAAAGGTGCGGGAACGGATGGCAAAAGGACTGGGGCTTTGATGCGCGCCTGGAGCGCGCCGCACGGAGTTTCTTTTCACTGAAGTATTTGTGCGGCAAAGTGGGTTCCGGTAAACTGTGAATTTCCGGAACTTGTCGCTCATGACCAAGTTCGTGTTCGTGACCGGCGGCGTCGTTTCCTCCCTGGGGAAGGGCATCGCCGCCGCGTCGCTGGCCGCGATTCTCGCCTCCCGCGGCATCCGCGTCACCAATCTCAAGCTCGATCCCTACATCAACGTCGATCCTGGAACGATGAGCCCGTTCCAGCACGGCGAAGTGTTCGTCACGGAGGATGGCGCCGAGACCGATCTCGATCTCGGTCACTACGAGCGCTTTACCGACGTGAAGATGGGAAGGCGCAACAACTTCACCACCGGCCAGATCTACGAGAGCGTCATCCGCAAGGAGCGCCGCGGCGATTATCTCGGAGGCACGGTGCAGGTGATCCCGCATATCACCGACGAGATCAAGAGCTGGATCGTCAATGGCGCCGATGACGCGGAGGTCGCGGTCGTCGAGGTTGGAGGGACCGTCGGCGACATCGAATCGCTGCCCTTTCTCGAAGCCATCCGCCAGATGGGCATCACCATGGGTCGGGACAACGTCTGCTATGTCCATCTGACGCTGGTGCCCTTCATCGCGACCGCCGGTGAAATGAAGACCAAGCCGACCCAGCATTCAGTGAAGGAGCTGCGCGAAATCGGTATCCAGCCGGACATCGTTCTCTGCCGCGCCGACAGGCCGCTTCCAGACGGCGATCGGCGCAAGATCTCGTTGTTCACCAACGTCGCGCCGGAAGCGGTGATCCCGGCACTCGACACCGATTCGATCTACAAGATACCGGCTGCGCTCCATGCCGAAGGACTCGACGAAATCGTCTGCCGCAAGTTGAGCTTAAGTCCTCGTCCTGCCGATCTCACGAGCTGGCGTCATCTTGTGGATGCGCTGGTGCATCCCGAGCACGAGGTCAACATCGCAATGGTGGGCAAGTACGTTGACCTGACCGAGTCGTACAAATCCCTGTCCGAGGCGCTGACGCATGCCGGCATTCACACGCGCAGCAAGGTACGCATTCACTACGTTGACTCGGAAACGGTGGATCGCGACGGCACTGCATGCTTGCGCGACATGGACGCCGTTCTTGTTCCCGGGGGTTTCGGCAAACGCGGCGTCGAGGGCAAGATCAAGGCAATCCGCTACGCACGGGAAAACAGCATTCCTTACCTCGGCATTTGCCTCGGCATGCAGCTTGCCGTGATCGAGCATGCGCGGCACAAGGCGGGGCTCGCCGGAGCCAACAGCACCGAGTTCGATTCGGCAACGCCGCACCCGGTCGTGGCGCTGATTACCGAATGGCAGAATCGTGACGGCACCGTCGAGCGGCGCGATCATAAGTCTGATCTCGGGGGCACCATGCGTCTGGGCGCCCAGCCGTGCGATATCGTCGCTGGGTCGCTCGCGAATCGCATCTACGGCTCGACGCGCATCGCGGAACGGCACCGCCATCGCTACGAGGTCAACAATCATTATCTGCCGAGGCTGGAAGCTGCAGGCCTCGTCGTCGGCGCCTGGGCCAAGAGCGAGGTTGCGGGAGACTTGTGCGAGATGATCGAGCTCGCCGATCACCCGTGGTTCGTCGGCTGCCAGTTTCACCCGGAGTTCACGTCGAATCCGCACCGTGGTCACCCATTGTTCGTCGCTTTCGTCGCTGCGGCGCTGGAGCGGCGTCGTGCAGTGCACGGCGACACAGTGCGGTCACGGCCGCAGCTCGTAGCGTAGCCTCCTTGGACTCAAGGCGTGCAATTCCCCGACGAGCGTCGGCTACGGCCGCGACTCGCAATTCCCCGTCGATCGCCACGCTGCGCATGGGGCCCCTCGCCGGGCTCTCGCGCGGCTGATCATCCACAATGGATCTGTGCGGATTCGAGGCCGGTCTGGACCGGCCTCTGTTCCTCATCGCCGGCCCGTGCGTGGTCGAGTCCGAGCAACTTCAGGTCGATGTCGCCGGCAAGCTCAAGGAGATTTGCGCAAGCTTGAGCCTGCCGTTCATCTTCAAGTCCTCCTACGACAAGGCGAACCGAAGCTCTGCAAAATCGTATCGTGGCCTCGGCATGGCGGAAGGCCTTCGCATTCTTGCGGCGGTCAAGGACCAGGTGGAGGTGCCGGTCCTCACCGACGTCCACACCGAGGATGAAATCGACGAAGTGGCGGCCGTGGTCGATGTCCTGCAGACGCCGGCGTTCCTCTGTCGTCAGACCGACTTCATCCGCGCGGTCGCCGCATCAGGAAAACCCGTGAACATCAAAAAGGGCCAGTTCCTCGCTCCGGAGGATATGCTCAATGTGGTTGCCAAGGCACGCGAGGCGAGCGGCCGCGACAACATACTCGTGTGCGAGCGCGGTGCATCTTTCGGATATCACAACCTGGTGTCCGATATGCGTTCCCTGGCGATCATGCGCGCCACTGGCTGTCCGGTGGTATTCGATGCGACACATTCCGTGCAGCTTCCGGGTGGACTGGGCAGCGCTTCGGGCGGCCAGCGCGAGTTCGTTCCAGTGCTCGCCCGCGCCGCGGTCGCGGCGGGTGTCGCAGGGGTGTTCATGGAGACACATCCGGATCCGGACAAGGCGCTCTCCGACGGCCCCAATGCGTGGCCGCTTGCGCGCATGCAAGAGCTGCTGGAGACGCTCACCGAGCTCGATCGCACGGTAAAGCGCGCGGGATTTCCGGAAGGCGAGCTGCTAGCCGCATCATGATCCGAACAACGACGATCAGGAATTTCCCAAGATGAGCGCCATTGTCGATGTCATCGCCCGCGAAATCCTCGATTCCCGCGGCAACCCTACGATTGAGGCCGACGTCGTGCTGGAATCGGGCGTCAGCGGCCGCGCTGCGGTGCCCTCGGGCGCATCGACCGGCTCCAAGGAAGCCATCGAGTTGCGCGACGGCGACACGGCACGCTACGGCGGCAAGGGAGTGCAGAAGGCCATCGAGAACGTCAACACCGAACTGTGCGAGGCGATTCTCGGACTCGACGCCACCGAGCAGGCGCTCATCGATCGAACCATGATCGAGCTCGATGGCACGGATAACAAGTCGAGGCTCGGCGCGAATGCCATTCTCGCCGTTTCCTGCGCGGTTGCGAAGGCAGCGGCGGAGGAGTCGACCCTTCCGCTGTACCGATACCTGGGCGGTGCCGGGGAGATGTCGCTGCCGGTGCCGCTGATGAACGTGATCAATGGCGGCGCGCACGCCAATAACAGCATCGACATGCAGGAGTTCATGATCGTGCCGCTCGGCGCACCGAATTTTCGTGAAGCGCTTCGCTATGGGGCGGAGGTATTTCACACGCTCAAGAAGTGAGTCCGCTCTTGAACTCTTGCTCGAAGCGATCCAAAAAGCGCGCTTCACCCCCGGCACCGATATCGCGCTGGCGCTCGACTGCGCAGCCTCGGAGTACTATCACGACGGCATGTACGCCCTCGACACGGAAAAGGCGCAGCTCACCCGATCGCAGATGGTCGATTACCTGTCGGCGTGGGTTGACAAGTATCCGATCATCTCCATCGAGGACGCCATGGCGGAGGACGATTGGGACGGTTGGAAATTGCTGAGCGACCGACTCGGCAAGAAGATCCAGATCGTCGGTGATGATCTGTTCGTCACCAACACCAAGATCCTGAAGGAAGGCATCGCCAAGGGCATTGCCAATTCGGTACTGATCAAGATCAACCAGATCGGCACCTTATCGGAGACTTTTGCAGCGATCGACATGGCGATGCGTGCCGGTTATACCGCAATCATCTCCCATCGATCTGGCGAGACCGAAGACAGCATGATCGCCGACATTGCGGTCGGGACTAACGCGGGCCAGATCAAGACCGGGTCCCTATCGCGCTCCGATCGCATCGCGAAGTACAACCAGCTGCTGCGTATCGAAGAGGATCTGGGTGACGCCGCCAACTACGCGGGCCGCGGCGCGTTCCGGCAGCTGAGGTAGCGGCTATCTTGAAACCACTTGCCGTCATCCTCGCGTTGCTCATCCTGGCCCTCCAGTATCCGATGTGGCTCGGAAAAGGCGGCTGGCTCAGGGTGCGCGAGCTCGATCGGCAGGTGGAAGCACAGAACCGAGTCAATGAGCAGCTCAAAGCTCGAAACGCCGCTCTGGACGCCGACGTGCGCGATCTCAAGCAGGGTTTTGAGGCGATCGAGGAGCGCGCCCGCTACGAGTTGGGCATGATGAAGCACGACGAGGTCTTCTTCCAGTTGACGGTTCCCACCGTGCCGCCCGCTCCGGCGCCAAAGAACGCATCGGCATCGGTCGCCAAATAGCGTCGCCCTCCCGCGTGCCGCGCGTAAGCTCACGCGACAATCCACGCCTCAAAGCCGTCGTCCGGCTCATCGCATCTTCACGCGAGCGCCGCAAGCAAGGCCGTTGCGTGCTCGAAGGTGAAAATCTGGTCGCCGCGTATTGCGCACGCTACGGCGCGCCGGACGCTCTGCTGGTGTTGGAGGAAGCCGTGGAGGATCCGGGCATCCGGGCATTGATGTCGCAGGTTCCTCCAGGCAATACATTGATGGTGCCTGCCGATCGCTGGGCCGAGCTCGCGCAATTGCCGACTGCCGTAGCCGCACTCGCCGTTGTCAGCGCGCCGACGCCGCGCTTCCGGTCCGCCGCTGATTTCTGTCTGCTGCTCGAGTCGGTACAAGATCCCGGCAACCTTGGCTCGATATTACGCAGTGCAGCCGCGGCCGGCGTCCGGCAGGTGTTTTTGTCTGTCGGCTGCGCGTTTGCGTGGTCGCCCAAAGTACTGCGCGCCGGGCAGGGCGGACACTTCTACCTCGATATTTTCGAAGACGTCGATCTCCCGGCGTGGGCGAAGGATTACAGAGGCAATCTCGTCGCCGCGGTGCCATCCGGTGGCGAGTCGCTGTTCACCGTGGATTTATCGACGCCGGTCGCGATGGCCATCGGCAACGAAGGTGCAGGCCTTTCACCCGCGCTGTGCGGCCTCGCCAGACGTCGAGTCAGCATCCCGATGCCGGGCGGCTTCGAGTCTCTCAACGCCGCGGCAGCGGCTGCAGTGTGCCTGTTCGAGTGTGTGCGACGGCGCCGAGAGGGAGCAGTCTAGTTGTTGACGTTGAGCACCGCGGCAAAGTGCAATGATGCGATACAACCGCCGCCTACGTTAGACGCTATCTTGCCCTCGATCCCCTGACCCGTCGGATGAAACGAATCGATCGTTACATCGCGCGGCTTGTTGTCCTGCCCGGGTCCCGTACAGGCCAGCGTGCTTCCAGCCCCCATCTGGTAGATCCTGCCGAAGTGGGTGAGAGGTCCGGACGCAGTGCAGACGATGCCTGCATGGGTCGTGTCGACGAAAGTAAAGACCAGGGTGGCCGACGCGTCGCCGACCTGAGTGACGGTGAGACCGTACCTGGCGCGAAACATAGGATCGTTGCTGGTTGGGTCTACGCAGCCGCTGATCGACCCTGCCATCGACCCGGAGTAGTTGCCCGACATTTTTTCCGCGGTCAGCGTCTGCCGCTGCATCGCCTTGGTGATAGTGCCGATCCCATTGACCGTGTAGGTCAGCGTGGCGTGGTAGATGTCGCTGGGCGCGAATACCGCGGTGCCGGCGGGATTGATCGTATAGCCCTGCCATGGATTCGCGAAGTACGTTCCGGTAATCGCGAACAGCGATCCGGTGTACTTGCCGGTGCCGTCGTCGGTGAGCTGAGCCCTCTGAATCAGGAAAGCACCCCAGCCGGGCTCGAGCACGTCGTAGTAGACGTCCGTGTAGTTGGCGCCCCTGGCATGGAAGGCAAAGAGCACAAGCAGGAACCCAACAATCAATCGTTTAAACATGGCGGTCTCCGAGGTGTACGCTTGCCGTTACAACTGGACGGAATCGTGCTCCCAATCGGAGATTTAGGAAAGTACGTCGCGATAAGCTTACGGTACGCTGACTCTGTGCGGTGTGGGCGTCAATGCAGCGGTCCGCCGAAGGTCGCATCTTCACGACAGCCGCCGCCCGCGTTTGGAGCGGAGTAGCGCCCCTCGATGCCCAGCGACGTCGCCTTGATTTCCGACATGCTGGCGTTGGTCTTGAGCCCGTCGGAGCAGTTGTAGGTGGCGGTTGGCACGGTATAGAGCTGGCCGTACTGCACCAGCGTCCCGGCGAGCGTGCAACTCAATCCGCTCGTATAGCTGAATTCGAAGCTGACGTTTCCATTCGTCGACTGGGTAACCTGGAGATTGAAGGCGTCGGTGTAGGGCCCGTTGTTCGAACTGCTCGAACACCCTGAATACGCGCCGGATTGGCCACCGAAGTAGCTTCCGCCCAGCGTGATAACCGTTAGCGTCTGCCGCTGAACCAACTTGATGACACTGGCCGCCATCGCAGGCGGCGTGGTCACTGTGTAAGTGAACTTGGCGGTGTAGGCGCTCGTGGGTTGGAACGACGCAGTCCCGACCGGAGTTATCGTCGAATCGGGAGGGTTCCACGGCAGGCCGTAGAAGGTCCCTGTTGTCGCGAACAGCGGCCCGTTGAAGTTGCCGCTGACATCCTTGGTAAGTTGAGCGGTGTACCACGTAGGCTTCTTATCGAGGCCGTAAATAAAGAACGTCACGAACATGAAGGTATCGCTCTGGACGACGTTGAAGCCATACCCGCTCTCAGTGGCAACGTAATAGAGATCGGTGTAGTCGATCGCGGCGGCAGGTGCGGCGGCGATGGTCAGGAATACGCACAACAGGATTCGCTTGAGCATTTCGGTAACCCGTGATCAAAGTAAGGAGTTTAACAAACGTCAAACGCGACGCGTCGTAACGGAAGCTAACAGCGCGTCAATCGCGGCACGGTGCGGAAGAGATGGCTGCGCGCCTTGAGCGGTGCAGGCAAGCGATCCGGCCGCGACCGCCCGCATGGGCGCATCAGGCAGGGCGCTGACGCCGTCGAGCGCCGCTGCCAGCGCTCCGACAAAAGCATCGCCTGCACCCGTTGTATCGACGACGCCGACGCGTGGCGCGTCGACGTACAGCGTCTCATCGCCCACACGGCAAAGGGCGCCGCGGTCGCCGAGCGTTACGATGGCAGTCAGCGTTCCCGCATCGTGCGCAGCTTTTGCAAATGCGTCGGGACTGCCCCGCCACCCCAGCATCGCGGCCAGTGCGTTCGCTTCATCCTCGTTCACAATCAGCACATCAATCGACTGCAGCAGGTCCTTGGAAACGGGACGTGCCGGCGCAGCATTCAAGACGATCCGAGCGCCTCTCGCACGCGCCCGGAGAACGATCACCTCATTGGCGGCAGCCGGGACTTCCTGCTGCAACACGACGACATTTTCGGCGCAAAGAGCGGCGTCGGGAACCCGATCAGGATCGATGTGCGCGTTCGCGCCAGGAACGGCAACGATGCAATTCCGCCCATCGGCATCGACCAGGATCGTTGCACAGCCCGTCGCCTCAGGAACTCGAATCACGCCGCTGACATCGACGTCACTCGCCAGGAGGAGCTCGAGCGCGGAGTCAGCCAATGGATCGTGCCCTACCGCGCCGTAGAGCTGGACGCGCGCGCCGGCTCGGGCGGCGGCGAGCGCCTGGTTCGCGCCTTTGCCGCCCGGATAAGCGGCGAAGCTTGTGCCGAGCAACGTCTCTCCCGGCGCGGGGAAGCGTTCGACCCTGCTGACCAGATCGAGATTGATCGAACCGAAGACGACGACCATCGTTCAGCCGCCTTTCACCCCGCCAGCCGTCATCCCGATCACGATTTCCTTCTGGATGAAGATGGTGAGCAGCAGCACGGGAAGCGTGACCACGATCGCCGCCGCGGCAAGCGGACCCCACGCCAGTTGCTCGAAGGTGAGCACGTTATAGACCGCGGCGGGCAAGGTTCGCGTCGCCCTACCGGCGAGCACAGCGCCAAACACGAAGTTATTCCAGGAAAAAATGAATGCGAGAATGGTTCCCACGACGATTCCGGGGCGCGCGAGCGGCATCGCAACGTGACGAAAGGTGGTCCACACGCTCGCGCCGTCGATTTGCGCAGCCTCTTCCAGCTCCCGTGGGAGCGTCTCGAAATGTCCTGCCATGATATACACGACAATGGGCACCGTGATGACAAGGTGCGTGATCACCAGCGCGGTGAGCGTGTTGTTAAGCCCCAGAAACTGGAACACCGTGAACAGCGGGATAAGGTATGAAAGCGCGGGCGTCATGCGGGCAATGAGAATGAGCACCGTTAACTTGTGGGCCTGTGCGCGCGCAATGCCGTATCCGGCTGGAATGCCCACCGCGAGTGCGATCAGGGTAGCGAGCCCGGACACGACGATGCTGTTCCAGAAATACAGGCCCATCGAATTTTCGGCGAACACCTGTACGAAATTGGACAAGGTCGGCGGATTGGGGATGAAGACCGGCGGATAGGCAACGTTATCGACCTCGGTCTTGAGCGACAGCGAAAGCATCCAAAGAAAAACCAGGATCGCAGGGGAAACGATGACGACCACCGACAGGGCGAAGCCGAACTTGCGGAGTCTCCGTCGAAACCGCCCGCGCACGGCGAGGGACGACACAGGCAGTGTTGCTGCAGTCATGTCCATTTTGCTCGCTGCCGGACGTAGAGCAGAAGCAGCGCCAGGGCGAGGATGATGGTGAAAAAGACGACCACCACCGCGGACGCATTGCCCACGTTGTAGAACGCGAACGCTTGCAGGTAAAGATACAGGTTGATCGTCTCCGACGCGGTGCCGGGCCCCCCCTGGCTGATCACGTAGATGGTATCGAATGCTTTGATCGCATCGATGGTGCGGATCACGGCGGCAACGACGAGAAACGGCGCCAGCAAGGGGAGCGTGATGTAGCGAAACAGTTGCCATTCCGATGCGCCGTCGAGCCGTGCGCTTTCATAGGGTTCCGTGGGAAGCGCGGCGAGACCGCCGAGCACGATCAGCATCACCAGCGGCGTCCAGTGCCAGATCTCGACCAGCACTAGGCTTGGGATGACGAGCGTCGGCGAGTAGACCCACAGCGAAGGCGGCAGTCCAACGAGCGACAACAGGTAATTGAGCACGCCTTGCTGAGGATGGAACATCATCGTCCACACCAGCGCCACGGCCACAGGCGTGGCCATCATCGGCATGGTGAACACCGAACGCAATAACCCGCGCAGGGGGAATTCCCGGTGGAAAATGAGCGCTGCTGCAGTCCCTGCGATCAGCGGCACGACTACCGCAAGCAGCGTGAAATACAGTGTGTGCAGAATCGCTTCGTGGAAGCGCTGGTTGGTCGCGAGCTTGATGTAGTTTTCAAGACCGATGAAGTGCGCGGCCGAGCCTATGCGCCAGTCGAAGGCGCTCA
>VBCY01000037.1:36861-38095 GCA_005882995.1 Betaproteobacteria bacterium | reverse complement strand
AGGCCTTGCGCCCCGCAGTGACGAACGCGATTTCCTTCGAGTCCACTGGATGATGTTTGCCGTCATAGACGATGACGCGCACGTCCTGGAGCGGAAATCCCGCGACCGGTCCCGCGGAGAGCACCTGCTCGACGCCTTTTTGCACAGCCGGAATGAATTGATTGGGAATCGTTCCGCCCTTCACTTCATCCTTGAACTCAAAGCCGGAGCCGCGCGAAAGCGGTTCGATACGCAGGTAGACCTCGCCGAACTGACCGGCGCCACCTGTCTGCTTCTTGTGGCGATGATGGCCCTCGGACTTACCCATGACCGTTTCGCGGTACGGGATCCGCGGAGGCCGAGTTTCGATCTCGAGCTTGAACTGGCTCGACATGCGCTCGAAGACAGAGCGCAGATGCAGTTCGCCTAAGCCACGCAGAACCGTTTCGTTGAGATTGGTGTCATGCTCCAGCGAAAGCGTCGGATCTTCGGCGATCATCTTGTGAAGCACATCGGAGATGCGCTGCTCGTCGCCGCGCTTTTTGGGAGCGATCGCGAAACCGTGCATCGGCGTCGGAAACTCCAACGACCGCATATGGATCTGATCCTCGTCATGGGAGTCGTGCAGGACACAATCGAATTCGATTTCGTCGACCTTGGCAACCGCGGCGATGTCGCCGGGAACGGCGCGATCGGTTTCGAACTGCTTTCCGCCTTGCACCAGCAACAGATGCGATACCTTGAATGGCTTGCGGCCGTCACCGATGAAAAGTTGAGTGTCACGCGTCACGGTCCCCTGGTGCACGCGAAAGACTCCGAGCTTGCCGACGAACGGATCGATTACCACCTTGAACACGTGCGCAAGAACGTGATTGGCCGGATCGGGCACCGAATGGAACTCCACCGCCTGCGGGCCTTGGCCCTTGACGAACAGCGGCGGATTGCCTTCGGCGGGGTTGGGGGCGAGCTTCACCAGCACGTCGAGAAGTTCGGCCACACCCGCACCGGTTCGCGCGGAGACGAAGCACACGGGCACCAGATGACCCTCCCGCAATGCTTTTTCGAACGGCGCATGGAGCTGCTCCGCAGAAACTTCGCCCTGTTCAAGGTAAAGCGACATCAGTTCCTCGTCGACCTCCACGACCTGGTCAACCAGAGCGCCATGCGCTGCGGCCACGGATGAAAAGTCCGATTCGCCGGTGGGGTTGAAAAAACAATCGACGACACGCTTACCGCCCTCGGCGGGCAGATTGAT
>VBCY01000037.1:0-36840 GCA_005882995.1 Betaproteobacteria bacterium | reverse complement strand
GTCGATGTTCTCGGCGTCGATCTTGTTGACGACCAGCAGCCGACAAAGCTTGCGCGTAGCGGCCCACTCCATCATGCGCGAGGTGATCATTTCGATCCCCGCTGAGGCGCTCACCACGATGGCGGCGGTCTCCACCGCATCGAGTGCGCCGATCGATTGGCCGATGAAGTCGGGAAATCCCGGCGTATCTATCATGTGCAACCGCGTGTCCTGCGTCTCGAGGTGCAGCACCGACGCGCGCAGAGAATGTTTCCAGGTCTTTTCGAGTGGATCGAAGTCGCTTGCCGTGGTGCCGCGCTCGACGCTTCCAGTGACCTGGATCGCGCCCGCCTTGGCGAGCAAGGCTTCCGCGAGCGTCGTTCTGCCCGACGCGCCGTGCCCGACCAGAGCCAGCGTGCGGATGTTGGTGGTGGCGAATTGCGCCATGCCTGTGATCTCCTCCGGGGAATCCCATGAATTCTACCTTGGGACGCCAACGTGACGAAGCCCTGAAGGATGAATCGGGCCCCATTCCGTCGCGAAAGCGTGGCGCCTATCGCGGACCCGCGTCGCCAGTGTGGTTTGCAACCGGACGGCGCGCCGCGCCGTGGAGAGGACTAGGCCGTTGCCGGCTACGCCGTGTGCAGCGCGAGCAGCGCGCGCAAATTGCGCAGCAGCTCCTCTTCCTGATACGGCTTGCCCAGATATGCATCGATACCAAGCTCTCTGGCTCGGGCGCGATGTTTTTCTGCCGTGCGCGACGTGATCATGATGATGGGAATGTGCGCCAGCTTCATGTCCGCTTTCAGCGTCTTCGCGAGCTCGAAACCGTCCATGCGCGGCATTTCGATATCAAGCAAAATCGCATCCGGGGTGCGCTGGCCGATGAGTTGCAGCGCATCAAGGCCATCCTTGGCAGTCACGACATCGAAGCCTTCGCGCATCAGCAGTCTTCCCGCGATCTTGCGCACGGTTAGCGAGTCATCGACGATCATGACCAGCGACGCCGAGGCGGATGCAGCGACGGCCGCTGCAGCAGCGGCAGCCTTGGCGGTCTTGAGTACCATCGGCGGCTCAGCGGTAGCGTCGCTACGAGCGGCAAGCTGCACCGGATTGATGATCAGCACCACCTCGCCGGTTCCGAGGACCGTCGCTCCTGCGATGCCAGAGACCCGCGCCAGCTGCGGCCCGATATTCTTCACCACGACTTCCTGATTGCCGATCATCTCGTCGACATGGACTGCAGTGAGATGCTGCCCGCTCTTGAGCAGCACCACCGAGTTGTAGCGCGTGGTCTCCGGGTTGTGCGCGGCTTCCCCAAGCAGCCGAGGCAGATAGAAGAACGGATACTTGCGGTTCTGCCAGACGACTTCACGCGTAAGATAGAGGTTGATCAGGTCCTTGTCCTTGATCTGCTGGACCTGCTCAACCATCGGCGCCGGGAGTGCCCATAGCCGGCCGCCCGCTTTAACCAGCACGGTTTGTGCAACGGCCAGCGTCAGCGGCAGATAAAGCGAGAACGTCGTTCCCTTTCCGCTGCTGGTCGCGACGTCGACCCGGCCTCCCAAGGCAGCGATGTCCGAGCGCACGACATCCATGCCGACCCCGCGGCCCGATATCGTGGTGACCTGTGACGCGGTAGAGAAGCCCGCAGCGAAAATGCATTCGACCAGCCGCGCCTCGGTTGGCTCGATGTCCGAGGCAAGCAAGCCCGATGCGCGTGCCTTGTCGGCGATTCTCGCCAAATCGAGTCCGGCACCGTCATCGCCAATCTCGATAGCGATTTCATTGCCCTGCTGCCGAACGTTGAGCGTAATTTCACCGGTTTCAGCTTTCCCGGCCGCTCGTCGCGCCACTCGGCTTTCGATCCCGTGGTCGAGGGCGTTGCGCAGAAGATGCTCGAGCGGTCCGACGAGTTTTTCCAGCACCGAGCGGTCGAGTTCGACCTGTGCGCCGCGGATCTCCAGATTGGCGCGCTTGTCGAGCTCCTTGGCGGTTTGGCGAAGGATCCGATAGAGTCGTTCCGACAAGCTGCCGAAGGGCACGGTTCGGATTGAAAACAACTGCTGTTGCACGTCTCGCGAGAGCCGCGCCTGCGCCAACAATGCGGCGTCAGCCTCATCCAGATTCTTGAGCAGCGACTGTTGCACCGTGGCAACGTCGTTCACGCCCTCGGCAATTCCACGGGTCAATTCCTGGAAGCGCGTAAAGCGATCGAATTCGAGGGGATCGTAGCCTTCGGCAGTCTCGTTGACCATGTGGGACTGTATCTGCGATTCCGCCTGGATCTCGATTTCGCGCACTTGGGAGCGCAATCGGATGACACTGCTTGTCAATTCGAGCAGGTTTGCCTTGAGCGCACGTAGCTCACCTTCGACGCGCGCCCGGGCGATGGCGACTTCCCCCGCTTCGTTGACGAGGCGATCGATGAGCTGTGCCTTGACGCGCAACATGGCGCGCGCACCCTCGCCTTCTACTGCAGGCGCGAGAGAAGCGGCTGTCACGGCGGGCGCAGCGTTTTGGAGGGCCACGGGCAGCGGTGTAATCACGGGGCTGCGCAATTCGAGCGGCGCCGCTGTGACCAGCGATGGCTCCGGGTTCTCGTCGGTCGAACCCGGTTCGAGCCACGGCAGCGCTGAGTTGGTTTCGCCCTTGTGCAGTCGATCGAGGACGAAGGCGAGGTGATCGAGATCGTTGTCGAGCGCGTCCAAAAGCGAAGGCGAAGGCAGTGTAAGCGCCTCGCCTTCCGGAAGGCGGCTTTCCATCAAGTGAGAAAGTTCTCCCAGCCGCATGGCGCCCGCCATGCGAGCGCTGCCCTTGAAGGTATGCAGTGTGCGCTTGAGCGCGCGAGCCGCGTCTGCGTCGCCAGGCTTTTTTCGCCATGCGCGCAGCTGTTCACCTGCTTGAGGAAAGAGCTCTGCTGCCTCTTCGAGGAAGATCGGAAGCACTTGCTGATCGACGTCGTCCCGCACGCTGAGCAGCGGCTCCTCCGCGATCGCGCTCGTCGTATCTGGTACTGACATCGGCGTTGCCGGCAGTGGCTCCGGCGGACCTGCGGGTGCGATGGCTGATACGGGGGGGCGGTCGCGCTCGGCAGTGGCAATGGGCGCCGCGTGCGGCACTGTAACGACCAGCTCGAGATGCCTCGACTCGCCTGGCAGCGCCGGCGTTTCGGCGGCGATCGGCGCTTCATCGGCCCGGGCTTCCCAGATGGCTGCTGCCTCGCTGTCTTCGATCGCCGTTTCGGGCGTCGCCTCGCGCCTCAGTGCTTCCAGTTCGGCGACGATCTCCGCGGCTTCCGCGTCATCGCTGCCAGTGAATGCCTCGCGCCGCTGAACACGACCGCCCAGTAAGCGCAGCCCCGCAATGGCGCGAGCCAGCACGGGCAGGGCAGCGCTTGGAAGTGATGTCGCCCGCTCCTGCAGACCCAGCAGACATTGCTCCAGCGCTTTTGCAGTCGTAGCAACCAGCGGAAGGCCTCCGGTGCGATGGATGCCGCACAAAGTGTGACTCGCGCGCACCATTGCCTGCGACGGGAGCGCCGCATTGTCCTGCTGCAGAGCCTGAATCTCGTCGTCGAGCGTTGCCAGATGCTGTTGCGCCTCATCGCAAAGAATGCGAAAGAGCGCGGCCGAAAGCGTCACGTCGCCGACGCTGACCTCTTCCGTGTCGACCGGCAACGCGAGCGCACTCATTTCGCCGTCTGTGCGCGGCTGATCCTTTGGCGCCTGGCCGGCAGGCGTGAATTCGATGACTTCCGCAAGACGGACTTGTGCGTCGTCGCTGTCGGGCTGTTGCTGTTCAACGGTGTCGTCGAGCTCGAGCACTTCGATGTCCAATGCGGGCGATGCCGAAACAACCGACGCGGGGGCTGGCGGCAATGCGCCGAGGTGCGAAGCAGCCTGGATTGCATTGCGGTCCGGTAGTTGCGCTTCGACGCTGGCGATCGCGCCGGTGAGCTCGCTTGCGTCGGGGGTCACATGGCCCGACTGCCGCAGCGCTTCGACCCAGCCGCGGAAACTCCTCTGCGCGACATCGATCATCGCAAGCACGGTCGGTGTTACCGGTAAATCTTCTTCCAGGAGTCGGTTGTGAAGCTTCTCGACGTCGAAGGCGAGTTCGCCAAGATCGTTCAAGCCGACCATTCGTCCACTTCCCTTGAGCGTGTGGAACCCACGGCGGACGGTAACCAGCGCGGCACGGTCATCGGGATACGCGGCGAGCTGGCTGGCGTTGGCAGTGACCGTATCCAGAACCTCGCCCGCTTCGGTCAGATAGATCTCGAGCAATTCCCTGTCGAGATCCGCTTCTGCGGTCCCGAGCAGACGTATCGTCTCTTGGGAGGGCGCCGGCGCCGGTGCGACTTGCTCCTCGCTGGCGATGGCGCCGATCGCATCCTGCAACGCCGCGGTACCGCCCTCGCGCGAACGGCGCAGTTCCTCGAGCGCGATATCGGCGTCCGCATGCAAGCGCGGATCAGCGATCAGCTCGGCATCGTCCTTCAGCGTCGCAAGCCCGATTTCAAGGCGCTCGCGTACGGCAGCGTCGCCCGGAGAGCGCTGAAACGCGGCGAGCGTTTCCGGAAGCGAGGCCTTGAGATCGGCGACTGCCGCTTCGACCGTATCACTCTCCGCTTGTGGTTCCGGCATCGGAATGCCGAGACGGCGTGCGAGCATGGGTTCGATCAGGCGCTCGCGGTCCGGGCGCCGTTGCTCGACCGCTTCGATGTAGAAGCCCAGCGCGGAAAGCGATTCGGCGAGCATCTCCAGATCTTGGTCTACGACCTCCGTGTCCGGCTTGACGTAGTCGTCGATCTGCTGTTGACACAGGCCGAGCAGACGCTCGGCGCGTTCCAGACCCAGCATTCTCAAGGCGCCGGCGATCTGCAGGCTGTCGTGGGCCAGGCTGGCGAGGTCACCGCGCTTGCCGTGGTCGCGGAAGAAGGCGTCGAGTACCTGTTCCATGTGGCGGAGATTGGCCTGGATCTCGCGCGCCACTTGGGCGAGGACCAGCCGCTCGTGGGCACGTCGTGCCATCTCGTCGAGAAGTGGCGCTGTTGCGCCAGCCGCAATCGACTTGTTTTGCGCGGCGGCCTCCAGCCGAGCAATCATGGCGTCGACCTGCCCGGAGAATTCAGGCGACAGCGCGGCGAAGTTGTCGATCGCGGATTCGGCGAGCAGCAACCCGGTTGCATATTCCATTGCGAGCGGCTCGGGGATTGCGCCGCTGCTGAGCCGATCGAGTCGCGCTGCAAGCGCCGAGGCGAGCCGGGTGAGCGAAGCTTCACCAATCGCAGCCGTCTTGTCTCGCAGTTGCGACAGCGCCTGCTTCAACTTCGGAAGGTTCTCGTTACGGCCGCCAGTGAGCTTGAGCCAAAGATCCTTGGCGCTCGCAAGGACATCATGCGTTTCGCGCAGCAACGGCTGCACGCGTACGACGTCGGCCGACAGCACATCCGCGGTCGGAATAAGGCCATGCAATCGGTACGCTCGCTGCACTGCCTGCACTTGCGGTCCAACCGGCGCGCTGATAGCGACGTAGTAGAGCACTTCGCGGCGCATGCGATCGGCGACCTTGGTTGAGCCCTCGACAAAGCGACGGATCTGCAGGTCGACGCGCCCGCACAGCTGCTTCACGCCAAGACTTCCTTCGACTCCCCTTTCAACGATGCTCTCCAGCAGAGCGCCGACTGTCCACCAGAACGAGCGCTGTGCGGAGCGCGTCTGCACATCCTCGATGCCCTGCACCGCATCGCGCATGACAGTCGCGCCCTGGTGGTCGCCGCGGAGCCAGGCCAGCAATCCGCGTTGGAAGAGGCGGCGCTGTTTGATGAGAAAGGACGGTAGCCGGGTCACCGACTTCACCGTGGCGATCTTCGGCGCGCGCGGTGAGAGATCGGGATAGAACAGATCGGTCGGGGCGCTGGCTTTCACGCCACGCGCCTTTTGCATCGCCTCGTATTCGGGAAAAAGCTTGAGTGGAACCGGACTTGTGCCGACGATCAGTTCGTCGAGGAAGATGCGCAACTTGCGGCAGGCACGGTCTACCAGTTCGCAACCGTCCGCGACCCCTTCCTCTGGAATCTCCTCCAGGCGCGCAAGGTGGCGCTCAATCTCGTCGGTGTAGGCCGTCACCGCGTCGAGCCCGACCATCTGGATCGCGCCCGCGGCCTGGTGCACGTGCGTCCGCGCGTGCTTGAGAGCCGTCCTGTCGCGCGGCGCCGCCTTGAATGCAGCGAGAGCCTCCACGGCACGAAGCAGCGCCTGATCGACCTCGCCCTGCACCCACGTCAAGGGACCCAGATCGAATTCAGGTGCGGTGTCGATGGTCACAGTCGCGTTTTCCTACGGCATCACGGTGCTATGCGCTTGCGAATGCAAGAACCGAGCCGATTTGAGCTTGAGAACAATCCGAGTGAATCGCACCGCAGCTCTATCCTGCCGCCTTGCCTGTGCGGCGCCGGCTGTGCCTTACACCTTGAAGCCGGCAACCGAGCTCCGCAGTTCCGCGGCGAGCTTGGTGAGCTGACCGATCGAGACGTTGGTCTGCTTGGTACCCTCGGTCGTCTCCTCGGTGATCTTGAGAATACCCTGCATGCCGCGGTTCACATCCGAAACCGACGCCGACTGCTTCTGGGTCTGCGCGGAAATGCCGCCGATCAGCTCCGCCAATTCTCGCGACACCTTACGTATTTCGTCCAAAGCCTGTCCTGCCGCGTCAGACAACTTTGTTCCCTCCACCACGCCAACGGTGCTCTTCTCCATGGCTGCCACCGCATCCTGAGTGTCCGCCTGAATACTCTTGACGATCGCCTCGATCTGCTTGGTCGCTTCCGCCGAGCGTTCCGCCAGTCGCTGCACTTCCTCGGCAACCACCGTGAAGCCACGACCGGCTTCACCGGCCGATGCCGCCTGGATCGCCGCATTCAAGGCGAGCACATTCGTTTGCTCGGTGATGTCGGAAATCAGCTCCACGATTTCACCGATTTCCAGTGAAGATTCGCCAAGGCGCTTGATGCGTTTTGCCGTGTCCTGGATCTGACTGCGGATCTCGTTCATGCCGGCGATCTGATTGTGCACCGCCTGACCTCCCTTTTCCGCGGCGGCGAGCGACTGCTGAGCGACGCGTGCCGACTGGGCCGCGGTCTGCGATACCTCGTTGATCGACTGAGCCATCTGCAGTACCGACGCTGATGCCTGCTGGATTTCCTTGTTCTGACGCTGCGAGGCTTCGTAGAGCCGATTCGAGATCGACTGGGCATCGGTTGTCGCTTTGGCGACCTGATCGGTGGCGCTGTTGATGCCCTTGACCAGAGTGCGCAGCTCTTCGATGGTGAAGTTGATCGAGTCGGCGATCGCGCCGGTCACGTCTTCGGTGACCGATGCCTGAACAGTCAAGTCTCCGTCGGCAAGATTCCCCATTTCGTTGAGCAGCCGGAGAATCGCTTCCTGGTTACGCTTGTTCTCCTGCTCGCTCTCGAAGGCGCGCACTCGCGCGTCGTCCAGGAACACCTTGCCGAGCGCGATCAGGCACAGCAGCGCAAGCGCCGCAAACACCAGACCCGCGCCGGAAGTGAAGGTGCGGGCGGCGGTCTGGTTTTCGTACTCAGCCGTAAGCCGCGTGGTGTCAGCAAGCAGCGGTTCCGATTCCTGGTTGATCCCTCGCGCGGCTTGCTTGGCAATGACCAGCCGTTGCATGTTCTGCAGGATGGCATTGACTCCGGTTTCGTAGGCAGTGAAGCGCTTCTGCAGGTCGGCGAACGTCGCACGCGCGTCCTCGGCGTGCACGGGAGCGAGTCGCAGGGGCTCGCTGCCCTTGGTGAGACCGCTCAGGATGTCGCGGAAGGTACCGGTATCCTTGCTCAGGAGGAACGCAACTTCAGGATCGATCTCATCCGAGGACACCAGTGAATTCGCGTTCTTGGCGATGCGTTGCGAGAGCACTGCGAGCTGATTGCTGAAGTCGACTTCACGCAGGCTCCCTCCCCCCTGAGCAACCTGCGCCGCGGCCTGCTGCGCCAACTCGAGCAGCACGGCGTTGCCCTGGTTGATCGCTTCCAGACCCTTGGCCAATGCCAGCAGTGACGCCTGGTTGTCGGCCACGGCGCTCGCGTTCTTTTCCACGCGTTCCCAGCGCGTCGTAACGTCGTTGAGCGCCGCCTGAGCTTGCTCGCTGCTGGCAACGTCGACGCCGGCACCCTTGACGTTGCCCCCTTTGAGCAGTGCATCGAGATCGACGCGGAAGCGGTCGCGCGAATCCTTGATCCCCTCGAACGCGGACGCGTTGCCCTGGACCGCCAGCGCCGTGCCACGCGCCAGTCGCTGCGACAGCATCTGCATTTCAGTCGCGGTCGTCGCGCTTGCGGTCGCTTGAGACGAAACGCGCGAATTGAAGAAGAGCATCAGCAATGCGAGGACGATGGACGCGAAGAGCAGCGCGCCGAGTATCTGAAACTGCCGCACCATCGGCAGGTGACCGATGAGCGGAAGACGTGTCGGTTGGCGCTCGTCGGTCGAGCCGCTGCGCAGCTGCTCCATGATGGAAACGCCCGCCAGGGGGTCGTAACCCTTGGGGGCAGCACCCATCTTGACCTGCGTCGTAGGCTCGTCCAGATCGGCCTGGTCGATGGCTTGCGCGGCCGCGGCCCCCCCGCCAAAAAAGCTTCTCAAACTAAGCGCCATGACTCATCCCCTGGAATTGGATCCCCTACCTGCGGTCTACAGCCCCACCTGCAGAAAGGCGGGATCCTGCGCCAGCAAGGCGAGGTCGATCTCCTGCCACGTACCGCCGTCACGATCAGTCCATTGCGATCCGTACCAGCTCGCGGCGCCATCCGGCGGATCGTTGCGCGTCAAGTCGGAGAGGTTGCGAAGACCGAGCACGCGGTGAACAACCAATCCAGCGCGCAACTCTCCTACTCGCGGTCCAAACAGAACCAGTCTTGGCGCGGAGGCGGGTGGAGGCGGATCCTCGGTCGGATCACCGAGAAAGGCGCCGAAATCGATAACGCCGTAAAGATTGCCCCGGATGTTGGCGATGCCGAGGTACCAGGGGCGAGTCATCGGCACGCTCGCGACGGTCGGAATGGCAATGACTTCGCCCGCATCGGCGAGCCGAATGAGCCACTGCCCTCCCGCGCATCGAATGCCCAGCCGCGACTGCTCGACTTGGGCCGCGGTCTTGGCGGCGAGGCGCGTCGAGAGTTCCTGCTGGAAAGCGCGGAGATTAAGCCTGGCGCGGGCCATGATTGCAATGTCACCCGAGCGCGACGATCTTGGCGATCAGCTCGTCACGGCTGATGGGCTTGACGATGTAATCGCGGGCGCCCTGTCGCATCCCCCAGATCTTGTCCGTCTCCTGACTCTTTGAGGTGCAAATGATGATCGGAACGGAACGCGTCTGAGGGTCGCGACTGATGGCGCGAGTCGCTTGGAAGCCATTGAGTCCCGGCATGACGATGTCCATCAAAATCACATCCGGTTTGGAGGTCTTCGCCTTGAGGATCGCGTCCTCTCCGTTGTCACTGGCGACGACTTCATACCCCGCCTTGGTCAGCATGTCGTTGAGCACATGCCGCTCGGTCGGAGAGTCATCGACGATCAGTACTCGCTTGATAGCCATCTGGCTCCAGCCTTCCCCCGCGCCCCCCGGCGTGTCCTCGGGCCCGCTTCAGTGCGCCGGCACTCTGACATGAGCGCCAACCGCCTTGAGCAAACTCTCTTTGGTGAACGGCTTGGTCAGATACTGATCCGAGCCCACCATCCGCCCGCGCGCACGATCGAACAACCCGTCCTTGGATGAGAGCATCACTACCGGAGTCTGGTGGAATCTCGTATTTTTCTTGATCAATGCGCAGGTCTGATAACCGTCGAGGCGCGGCATCATGATATCGACAAAGATCAGCTCAGGCTGGTGATCGGTGATTTTGGCCAGCGCGTCGAAACCGTCTTCGGCGAGGATGACCGTGCATCCCGCCTGGAGCAGGAAAATCTCGGCGCTGCGACGAATAGTGTTGCTATCGTCGATCACCATGACTTTTACACCAGACAGCGCGCTCGAATCGGGCACTCCCCTGCTCCCTGCGTCGGCGACCAGAACCGTGTTTCCTGCGATTAATTCCATGTCGAGCCCTCCGAAGTCTGCCATGGATACAGGCAAATGACTAGAGCATAATCCTTGCCAGAAGCCCTATGTCCGCGAATTTTGGGCGATTTGCAACACTAGCGCCCGGAATCCTGACCCAAACGGCTGCCGCCCCGCGGCAGAGATGGTCCTACCGGCCGAGGAACATCCGGTAGGCGGGATTGGCGCTTTCATCAATGCAGGGATAGCCGAGGCGTTCCAGAAACTCCGCAAATTGACGCTTGTCGGCAGGCGGCACCTGCATGCCCACCAGAACGCGGCCGTAGTCTGCGCCATGGTTGCGGTAATGGAACAGACTGATGTTCCAGCCGCGACTCATGTTGTCCAGGAACTGCATCAGGGCCCCCGGACGTTCCGGAAACTCGAAGCGGTACAGGATTTCGTTCTCCGCAGCGGGGGCATGGCCTCCGACCAGATGGCGAACATGGAGCTTGGCCATCTCGTTGTCGGACAGGTCGTAGGCTTCAATGCGCCGCTTGTGCATCGCTCGCAGCAGCTCAGCCGTTTCGTGCCTGTTGGCGACCTCAATGCCGACGAAGATGTGAGCGATGATCGGATCGGCATAGCGATAGTTGAACTCGGTGATGCTGCGCTTGCCAAGCAAAGCGCAGAACTCCCGAAAGCTTCCCGGTCGTTCGGGAATCGTCACCGCGAGTATGGCCTCGCGTTCCTCGCCCAGCTCTGCGCGTTCCGCCACAAAGCGCAGCCGATCGAAGTTCATATTGGCGCCGCAGGCAATCGCGACGTAGGTACGCTCACGGGTCCGATGGCGTTCGCACCAGGCCTTTAGTCCGGCGATCGAAAGAGCTCCTGCGGGCTCGAGCACGGAACGGGTATCCTCGAAAACATCCTTGAGCGCGGCACAGGTGGCGTCCGTATCGACCCGAACAACCTCATCCACCATTTCACGACAGATGCGAAACGTTTCCTTGCCGACCTGCTTGACAGCGACACCGTCGGCAAACAGCCCGACGTGCTCCAGCTTCACCCGCCGGCCGGCGGATAGCGACTGCGCCATCGCATCGGAATCGACGGGCTGCACGCCGATGACTTTGATCTCGGGACGCACTCGCTTGACGTAGGACGCGATGCCGGCGATCAGCCCACCGCCGCCGATCGCCACGAATATGGCGTCGATGGGGCCCTGCCATTGACGCAGGATCTCCATTGCAATCGTTCCCTGTCCGGCAATCACATCGGGATCATCGTACGGGTGGACGAAAATAGCGCCCTCGCTCTGCTGCAATTTGAGCGCGCGCGAATAGGCATCGCTGTAGGAATCGCCGTGCAGGACAACGGTCGCGCCAAGGGCCTCCACCGCGGCGATCTTGATCGACGGGGTAGTTACCGGCATGACGATGGTCGCCCGGCACGACAGGCGCTGAGCGGCCAGCGCGACTCCCTGCGCGTGGTTGCCCGCCGATGCGGCGACCACACCGCGCTCGCGCTCTGCCGCGGATAAATGCGCCATCTTGTTGTAGGCGCCGCGAAGCTTGAACGAAAACACGGGCTGCTGATCCTCGCGCTTCAGCAGCACCCGATTGCCGATGCGGCGAGACAACGTGGGCGCCGGATCGAGCGACGATTCGATGGCGACGTCGTAGACCTTGGCAGTGAGGATCTTTTGCAGGTAGTCGATCGGCATGGCGGGAGCGCATCCGCGAGAAGGCACCGAGCGTAGCAGAAACGTGCCAGTTTTCTGCTAGCCTTCTCGCCTCCGCCGCGACCGTGTGCCTTTCGTGCCTCTGACCACCCTCGCCGTCGTCGACCTGGGATCGAACAGCTTCCGGCTGGAAATCGGCCGTGTCGAGGGAGATCAAATCTATCGGCAGGACACCTGGCGAGAAACCTTGCGTTTCGGGGCGGGCCTCGACGCCGATGGCCGGATCACGACGGTCGCTATGAAGGCGGCGCTCCAGTGCCTGGCGCGGTTTCGTGAACGTCTTTCGGGACTGCACCCGTCGGCGGTGCGAGCGGTGGGAACCAATACATTCCGCGTGGCGAACAATGCGCGCGAATTCCTGCGCAGGGCCGAGCGCTCGCTCGGCTTTCCCATCGACGTCATCAGCGGGCATGAAGAGGCTCGTCTTATCTATCTCGGCGTCGCTCACTCCTTGCCGCCATCTTCTGCACCACGTCTGGTCATCGACATCGGCGGAGGTTCCACCGAATTCATCATCGGTCGTGGTCTTGAGCCGGAAAGGCTCGAATCGCTCAAGATCGGGTGCGTCGGCATCACTCAACGCTTCTTTCCGGGGGGAAAGGTTACCGCCGCCGCACTGGAGAGCGCCGAGATGGCAGCCCGCGTGGAAATCGAAGCGATTTCGCGTGAATTCGGGCGCAATCATTGGCGCGATGCCTACGCGTCATCCGGGACCGCAGCGGCATTGGCGGACATTCTGGAGCACAACGGGTTCTCGACCGGAGGCATCACACCGGCCGGTCTCGCGCGACTTAGAAAACGGTTGATTTTGGCGGGTGATCCGCGACGGCTGAAGCTCAATGCGCTAAAGCCTGAGCGCGCGCCGGTGCTCGCGGGCGGTCTTGCCATCATGAGCGCCGCTGTCGCGGAATTGGGCGTCGAGCGCATCGACCCCGTGGGTGGGGCGCTGCGTCTCGGCGTGCTCTACGACCTTCTCGGCAGAACCATTGACGAGGATGTACGCAAGCTCACTGTGGACCGTTTTCTCGAACGCTACCGGATCGAACGCACACACGCCTCGCGCGTCGCCTCACTCGCAGCGTCACTCTATCGCCGCGCGGTAGCCGCACCGGACCGCGAGCAGACTCGGCTGCTGGAATGGGCGGCCTTGTTGCACGAAACCGGGATGTCGGTGTCGCATATCAGTTTTCACAAGCACGGAGCGTATATCCTTCAGCACGCCGACATGCCGGGCTTTTCCGCAGGCGAGCAAACCCGCCTCGCGCTGCTTGTTTTCGGAAGCCGCGGCGGTCTTGCCAAGATGGAGACCGTGCTCGAGGATCCTCAGATCCGCGCCCAGCTGCTGGCTCTCAGGCTCGCGGTCCTGTTCCACCATGCGCGCACGACGCTTGCCGTTCCACGCATTCGCCTGAAAACTCGCGGGCGGATCCGCTTCGGTATTTCCAAACGTTGGCTGCGAAGCCACCCTTTGACTGCGCATCTGCTCATGAGAGAGCGTGCGCAGTGGGCACAACTCGGCCATCCCTGGAAAGCCGTATAGTGCCGCGGTTCAAGTCACGTTGTCACACGAAATCGGGCCCGATAACGACTTTCACGACCACCGAAGCATCACCGTCGCGCACGCGATTGCTGATCCACCACACTCCCCCCTTGCGGATACTCCACGAAGACGCATCGCCTGCTACCAGGAACGCCGCAACCTCGCCGAGCGTGGGCTGATGACCCACGACCAGCACAGGCGCGCCCGCGTCGGGCCAGCCCGTCGCCTCGAGCACCTCGTCGACCCCGGCGCCCGGCGCAAGCTCCGGAACGACCTTGTACTTGCGTTTGAGCGGCAATGCGGTCTGCTGGGCCCGCTCGGCAGGGCTCACCAGAATGCGGCAGGTGTCGGGCAGCTGTTTGTCCAACCACGCTGCGACACGCTCCGCTTGCTTGACGCCTTTGGCGGTCAGGCGTCGCGCGAGATCCGGTTCGCCTTCTTCGGCGTCAGCGTGGCGCCATAGGATGAGATCCATCTTGAATGCACGATTTTAGGAGATGATTTTCACGCTTTCGGCCAGGCGACGCAGCAGGTCCTGCTGTGCGGCGCGTTCCTGTCCGCGTGCCTTGGGCGTGAGGCGGCGATAGCTTCCGTCCGAAGCGAGCTCCCAGGCATCGCAGTCATCGCAGAGACAGGGTGCGAGCCCTTCGTCGATCACGCGAGCCTTGAGTTCACGATCGAGCACGGGAAACGCAATTTCAATGCGCCGGAAAAAGTTTCGACCCATCCAGTCCGCGCTTGAGAGGTACACGTCGTCGTGCCCGTCGTTTTTGAAATACCAGATTCGATGGTGCTCCAGGAACTGGCCGACGATTGATCTGACACGGATGTTCTCCGAGATGCCCTCGACTTGCGGGCGCAGGCTGCACGCGGCGCGAACAATCAAGTCGATCTGCACGCCCGCCTGCGACGCCGTGTAGAGGGCTCGGATCACCGCCTCTTCGATCAGCGCATTCATCTTGGCAATGATGCGCGCGGGCTTGCCTTCCTTGGCGTGACGCGACTCCCGCCTGATCGCTTCCAGCACGTGCCGATGCATGGTGAAGGGCGCGAGCCAGATGTGTCTCATGCGGTTCGCCTTTGCCAGACTGGTGATATGCAGGAAAACCTCGTTGATGTCGGCGCAGATCTCCGGGTGAGTCGTCAACAATCCGAAGTCCGTATACTGCCTCGCCGTCCGAGGGTGGTAATTGCCCGTGCCGAGATGCGCATACGGCTGCAAGCGGGTAAGACCCGCCGCGTCCTTTTCACGCCGCAGAAGCAGCGCCAGCTTGGCATGTGTCTTGAGCCCGAAAACGCCGTAGACAACTTGCGCGCCCGCCTCCTCCAATCGTTCCGCCCAGTTGATGTTCGCCTCTTCGTCGAAGCGCGCCAACAGCTCGACGACGACAGTGACCTCCTTGCCGCGACGCGCGGCTTCGATCAGCGCTTCCATCAAGACCGAATTCACGCCCGTGCGATAGACCGTCTGCTTGATTGCCACGACGTCCGGATCGTCGACGGCCTTGCGGATGAATTCGACCACCGGCTCGAAAGATTGATAAGGATGATGCAGCAGCACATCATGGGCTTTGATGGCGGCCAGAACGTCGGTCTTCTCGCTGAGGCGATCGGGCAGCGCAGGAGTGAATGCGGGATACTTGTGCTCATCGAGATCGGCTTCATCGATCAAGACCGACATACGCGCCAGGTTGACCGGCCCGTCGCAGCGATAGAGGTCGTATTCCTGCAGTTCGAACTGGGTGAGCAACAGCTGTGCGAGGTGAGGCGGGCAACCTGCCGCTACCTCCAGCCGTACCGCGAGTCCGAACTGGCGTTGCGGCAACTCGCCTTCCAGTGCCTGGCGCAGATTCTTCACTTCCTCCTCGTCGAACCAAAGATCGGCGTCGCGGGTGACCCGGAATTGCGAATAGGCGACGACTTCTCTTCCGGCAAACATTTCGCTCAGATGTGCATGCATGATCGACGACAACAAGACGAAGCTGTTGTCGGGCGCAACCTCCTTCGGCATCGGAATCACACGTGGCAGCAGGCGCGGCGCCTTGATGATTGCAATGGAAGTGTCCCGGCCGAAGGCGTCGCGGCCGGTGAGCTCGACGATGAAATTGAGGCTCTTGTTGACCACCTGCGGGAAGGGGTGCGCCGGGTCCAGACCGATTGGAGTAAGGAGCGGCTTCACCTCGCGCCGAAAATAATCGGCAGCCCATGCCCGCTGCTCAGCATTGCGCTCTGATCGCCGAATCAACCGGATGCCTGCGGCCGCCAATTGCGGAAGGACCTGCTCGTTCAGAGTGCGGTACTTTTCTGCCACCAGGACGTGGGTCTCGTCGCTGACCAAGGCGAAGCTCGCCTTCAAGTCGTGCAGGGTCATGCCCGACGGTGGAGTCTTCACCCGCAATTGTTCGTGCAGGCCAGCGATCCGAATCTCAAAGAATTCGTCGAGATTGCTGCTGACGATGCATAAGAATCGCAATCGTTCGAGCAGCGGCACCGAAGGATCCTGTGCCAGCGCGAGCACACGCCGGTTGAATGCCAGTTGCGACAGCTCGCGATTGATGAGCGGCGCATCACGGATCTTGGGCGAGTCCTCGGGCATGATCGGCGGGGTCGTTGCAACCTCGCGTGAGCGCTCGGGAGCAATCGTCTGAGCATCGCCGAACTTAGTTACCGCACTATGGCTCGATTCCTCATTCATGCTTCATTCAACTCCGGCATGAGCGCAAGCCACAGGCAAGCACCCTTGCACAAGCGATCGAGTTCCAGCAGGTACGCGCGATGCGCGTCGAGCTCTTCAGGCGAAGGCGCGAGGACGCGAATGGCGACGCTCGCGAGATCCAGACCGGCGAAGGCACCTTCGGTGGGCAGAGACGGCACGGCGATATCGATCGTCAGCGACTCCTGTCCGCGCGTCATTGCGAGATAGACCTCGGAGAGCAGCTGCGCATCGAGCAACGCGCCGTGGAGCGTTCGATGCGCGTTGGCGACGCCGAAACGTTCACACAACGCATCGAGGCTGTTTTTCTTGCCGGGAAACGCGTCACGGGCGAGGGCGAGCGTGTCGATCACTTCGCTCGCGAGCGCGGTGGCCGACGGAAGGTCAAGGCGCTTCAACTCTTCGTCTATGAAAGCGACGTCGAAAGGTGCGTTGTGAATGATCCACTGCGCGCCTCGTGCGAATTCGACGAACTCGTTGGCAACATCCGAAAATCGCGGCTTGTCGCGCAACATCTCCCACGTCAACCCGTGGACGTCGGTCGCACCGCCGTCTATATCGCGCTCGGGGTTGATGTAGAAATGCACGGTGCGGCCGGTGGGACGCCGATTGACGACTTCGACCGCCGCGATTTCGATGATGCGGTGGCCAAGATTGGGCTCGAGGCCGGTGGTTTCAGTGTCCAGGATAAGCTGACGCATGCGCCTTTACTTTCGATAGCGCTTGATAGTCGCCTGGATCTCTTCGATGGCTCGTTCGATTTCGTCGTCGGTGAGATCGCGCTGCACGCCTTTGCGATCGGTCAACGTCAGCGTCCGGTCGATCTCGGTCTGAAATTCACCGAGCCCCATGGTCTCTGTTATCGTCGTCGTCGGCTCGTCGGTCAATGTCTCCGGACCCCAGCGGACTACGATCAGTGACAGGTTGTCGCCGTCAGGACCGCCGCGCACCTCGGCTTCTCGCATCAGCGCCGGGCACGCCTTGAGAATCGGCGTGCCGGTGAGCGCCCGCGCGATCTCCTCCTGCGGGTATACCGCCCACAGGCCATCGGTGCACAGCACGATGATGTCGCCATTGCGCAGAGGCGTGCGGCGCGACAGATCGATGACCGGGTCGACCAGGCCGCCGAGACAGCCGAAGATCTTGTTGCGATCGGGATGATCCACAACCTCGTGCGCGCCAATGATGCCCTGATCGAGAAGGTACTGCACCTTCGAATGGTCCTTGGTCTGGCCGATCAGCCCGCCCTGGCGAAAAAGGTACAGCCGCGAGTCGCCCGCATGCGCCCAGTACGCATAGTTGGACTGCACGATGCACGATACGCAAGTCGTTCGCGGCGTTTCCAGCATGGAGAACTGATTCGCGTACGACCCCAGAGCCGAATGCGCGCGAAGCATGGTGTCCTGCAGGAATTTGAGCGGATTCTTAAGCGTTGGTTTCGCCTCCTGCTGGAAACGCTCGATGAAAAGCCGTACCGCGATCTGCGCCGCGATCTCGCCGCCCGCGTGCCCCCCCATGCCGTCGGCAACGACCAGCAGCAGGGTGTCGCGACTATAGGTGTAGGCGAGCCGATCCTGATTGACCTTGCGCTGGCTCTTGCGGCTTTCCTGGAAGATGGTGAAGCGCACGAGCGGGAGGCTACATCACTTCGGTGAACAAGCGCTTCTTCAGATTGCCCAGAAAAGTTAGCTTGCGCCTCTTCGGCGGAATGTCGCGAATCGCCTTTTGCAACGCAAACACGCTCTGCGGCCGCTCGAGGGGATCGAGCTTCAGGCACCAATCGATGACTTCCAGCAGGTTCTCCGAGTAGGCGCCTGCCCAGATCTTCTTGGCCGACACCAAATGATCTTCGGTCACGCGAGCATCGGCGGCCTGCGGTGCAAAGGCGGCGAGACAGGCAAAAATGCTGGCGCCGATCCCGTAAACGTCGGTCCACGGGCCCAATCGATCCGGGTCGCGGTATTGCTCGGGCGCGGCAAATCCCGGCGTGTACATCGGCGCGAGCTTGGGTCGTGTCGAGGTCAGTGTCTGCCTTGCGGCGCCAAAGTCCAGGAGCACGGGCGAGCCATCGGTGCGCAGGTACACATTGGCAGGTTTGATGTCGAGATGCAGCAGCTTGTGCGTGTGGACTTCGCGCAGGCCGTTGAGCAGGTGCATGAAGACGTGACGCACCAGGCGCTCCGACATCTGGTCCTGCCGCAGTTGAATCTGCTGCTGAAGGGTGCGTCCCCTCTCGTAGCGCATCACCATGTACACGGTTTCATTGGCGCGAAAAAAGTTCAGTACGCGCACAACATTCGGGTGATTGATCTTGGCGAGTGCTCGGCCTTCTTCGAAAAAGCACTTCATCCCGTAGCGGAAGGAAGTGAGGTTCTCCGCCGAGCTGGCACGCACGATATCGCCCTCGGTTCGCAAGACCAGCGACGACGGCAGGTACTCCTTGATCGCGACAGGTGCGGTGCTGTCGTCAAAGGCCCGATAAACAATCGAGAAGCCGCCTCGGCTGATCTGGCGGTCGATCCGGTAATTAAGCAGCTGGTAGCCGGATGGCAAAGCCTGGTTGGTGACGCCCATGGGGCTGGGAAGAGACGCTCGCGCGTACTTGCGCGGTGAATTGATAACCTCTACATTCTCGACAACCCTGCGCATAATGTAAAGATTTCATTGGCTTTCCCGCTCAATCTCCCGCGCTCGCGATCCCGCAACGGCGACGCCTGATGATTCTGAGCATGACTGGTTTCGCCGCGGTCGCAGCCGAGTTGCCCGGTTGTTCTCTGGCCGTTGAGTTGCGCTCGGTCAATCACCGCTATCTCGATGTCCAGCTACGCCTTCCGGATGAATTACGCTCGCTGGAACCCGCGGTGCGGGATACGCTCACCACTGAGTTGAAGCGCGGCAAAGTCGACTGCCGCGTGGCGTTGAACCGCACCGCGCCCGACGCGACGACGCTTGCCGTCAATGCAGAGCGAGTCGTCCAGCTGCGTGAGGCCGCCGCTGAAGTGCTGCGCCACGCACCTGAGAGCGCTCCCCTTTCCGTGGCGGAAGTGCTGCGCTGGCCTGGCGTCCTGACCGACACTTCGCTCGACGCTGACGTGCTCGCCGGCAGAACCCTTGATCTTATCCGTCAGGCGCTCTCCGAGCTCGCCGCCTCGCGCGCGAGGGAGGGCGGGAAGATGCGCACGATGCTCGAAGAGCGTTGTCACGCTATTGAAGCGCAGCTCGAGCGAATCGCGCCGCGCGTTCCTGCAATTCACACTGCGTACGTCGAAAAGCTGGCCACACGTCTGCGTGAAGCAGGCCTCGATCCGGACACCGAGCGGCTGCGGCAGGAGCTTGCCCTCTTTGCAACCAAAGTCGACGTTGCAGAGGAAGTGTCCCGGCTCACCACGCACATCGCTGAGGTGCGGCGCGTTCTCGCGGCTGGCGGGTCGAGCGGCAAGCGACTCGACTTTCTGATGCAGGAGCTCAATCGCGAAGCGAATACGCTGGGCTCGAAATCGGTCGACGCCGAACTCTCGCAGGCAGCACTGGAGCTCAAGGTGCTGATCGAACAGATGCGAGAGCAAGTGCAGAACATCGAATGACCCGGGCTTTGACATGAGTGGCGGCACCGGAAACCTGTTCGTCATCGCAGCGCCGTCCGGAGCGGGCAAGACCAGCCTGACCCGGTCGCTGCTGGAGCGGGAGCCGGAGCTCAAGCTTTCTGTGTCGTACACCACACGGCCGCCCCGGCCCGCCGAGCGCGAAGGCGTTGACTATCACTTTGTAACGCCGCAACGCTTCATGGAACTCAAGGCCGACGGCGAATTCCTCGAGCACGCACACGTGCACGGCAATTGGTACGCAACTTCCTCGAGCTGGCTCAAAGGCCAGGTGACAGCCGGGCACGACGTGCTGCTCGAGATCGATTGGCAAGGCGCCGCGCAGGTGCGCCGCTTGCTCCCGGACTCGGTGCACGTATTCATTCTGCCGCCATCATTGGAATCGCTCGAACGTCGATTGGTTGGTCGTGGCCAGGATGATGAGGCCACGATTGCGCGCCGACTGGATGCCGTACGCGAAGAGACGCGACACTGCAGGGAGTTCGACTATGTTATTATTAATCAGCAATTTGCTTCGGCGGTCGACGACCTCGCTGCAATTGTGCGCACGGCGCGATTGCGCGCGGTGCAACAGTGCGTACGCTACAAAGCGTTGATTGCCCAACTGACATGAAGGAGACAGCATGGCTCGCATCACCATCGAGGACGCGCTCACCAGGATTCCGAACCGCTTTGAGCTCACGCTGGCGGCGACCAATCGGGCGCGCCAGATCAGCGGCGGCTCGCCGTCTCTGGTCGAGGGCGACCGTGACAAGCCCACGGTCATCGCGCTGCGCGAAATCGCAGCCGGCAAGGTCGGAATCGAAATGCTGCTGAAACCGCAGAGTTGACCCGACCTTTCTGCGCCCCCAAGTGATCAAGTATGTCGGAAATCGCCGAATTCACCCGGCACCTTGGTCACTATCTCCAGGCTCCTGACGTCGCGCTGGTCGAGCGCGCGTTCGCCTTTTCCGAGGAAGCACACCAGGGACAGTTTCGCAAGTCGGGCGAGCCCTACATCACTCATCCCCTCGCGGTAGCGAGCATCCTGTCGCAGTGGCGTCTTGATGCGCAGGGGCTCGCCGCTGCGCTCCTCCATGACGTGATGGAGGACACCAGCGTCACCAAGACCCAGATCGAAACCTCGTTTGGCAAGCCGGTCGCCGACATGGTCGACGGGGTATCCAAGCTCGATCACATCGAGTTCCAGTCACGCGAAGACCAGCAGGCGGAGAGTTTCCGCAAGATGTTGCTGGCAATGGCCCAGGACGTGCGGGTCATTCTCATCAAGCTCGCCGATCGATTGCACAACATGCGCACGCTCGATGCCATGGCAGCGACGCATCGTGAAAGGATCGCGCGCGAGACGCTGGACATCTATGCACCGATTGCCAACCGACTGGGGCTGAACGCGCTCTTCATCGAGTTGCAGGAACTGTCCTTCAAGCATCTTTATCCGATGCGCTATCGCATACTCGCCCGCGCGATCAAGGCAGCGCGTGGTAACCGGCGTGAGGTGATGAACCGCATCCTGCAGAGCATCCGCGAGGGGCTCAAGCTCGCCGATATCACGGCGCAGGTCACCGGCCGCGAAAAGAGCGTCTATAGCGTGTACAAGAAAATGCGCGAAAAGCATTACACCTTCTCGCAGGTGTTCGACATCTACGGCGTGCGTGTTTTGGTCAAGGACGCCACCGCGTGCTATGCGTCGCTCGGCGTGCTGCACAGTCTCTACAAACCGATTCCGGGCAAGTTCAAGGATTACGTTGCGATTCCGAAAGCCAACGGCTACCAGTCGCTGCACACAACGCTGTTTGGCCCGTTCGGCACGCCGCTCGAGGCACAGATCCGCACCCATTGGCTGTACAAAACTGGCGGCGAACTGGACCTCTCGGAGGCGCAGCAGCAGACCCATCGATGGCTGCAAAGCCTGCTGGAAATCGGCTCCGAATCGCGCGATTCCAAGGAGTTTCTGGAGCATGTCAAGGGAGATCTCTTCCCGGACGCTATCTACGTATTCACGCCAAAGGGCAAGATCATGGCGCTGCCGCGCGGAGCGACTGCGGTCGACTTCGCGTATGCGGTGCACACCGACATCGGCCACCATTGCACGGCGGCGCGCATCAATTATGAGTTGATGCCGTTGCGCACGGAGCTCAAGAACGGCGACCAGGTGGAGATCATCACTTCGCCGACAGCCCGACCCAATCCTTCGTGGCTCAATTTCGTGGCCACAGGCAAGGCTCGCTCGCGCATCCGGCATTTCCTCAAGTCGCTGCAAGCGCGGGAATCGGCGGCGCTCGGAGAACGCATGCTCGAGCAGGCTCTGGCCTCGCTCAAGGTGCCGCCGGAAGCAATTACGTGGGAGAGATGGGAGGCGCTCACGCGCGAATACGGCGCCAAAAGCCGACTCGACATCCTCGCCGACATCGGCATGGGTAAGCGCCTCTCGTTCGTGGTCGCGCAGGCACTCACGCGCGTGACGGGGCGCCCGGGCGAAGAATCAACTGGGCATACCGTCAAACCCGGTGCCTTGCAGTTGCGGGGCGTCGAGGGCGTGGCGATTCAGTATGGCAAGTGTTGCCGGCCGATTCCCGGTGACGCCATCATCGGTCAGTTCCGCCGCGGCCAGGGACTGCTCGTGCACACGCGTGAGTGCCAGACGCTGCGCAAGAGTCGCATCGAGACCGACCAGGCGGTCGACGTCGAATGGGCGCCCGAAATCGATGGGGTTTTCGAGGCCGGTATCCGCCTGCTTGTCGCCGACAAGCGCGGGCTGCTGGCGAGGCTCGCCACCGCGATCGCCGACACCGGCGCGAACATCGCCTACGTCTCCATGGAGCGGCCCGACGAGGGCCCTGCGGTCAATATGTTTTTCAGCGTACAAGTGCGCGACCGCAAACATCTGGCACAAGTCATCCGCGGATTGCACGCGATTGCGGAAGTGAAGCGCGTCCAACGCGCACGGACCTGAAGCGGTCCGATCCGCCTCACTGGTCAGGTTCGACCGCGTGTCGTTGCCCGCTTGGCAACGATTATTCGCTCCGGAAGGTCATCTCTTATCCGAATGCATCACACCTGTCGGACCGCATTGTGCGGCAAGGACATTTAAGCTATTGATTCGCAGAATGTTTGTTGCATGGCACGGCGGTTGCTGTTTGGGTCCATCGCAGTGGGCACCTGATTGCGAGTCCGCAGCGCTCGCCGGGCAAGCCTGGACGATGCTGTTGCGGTAGACACGCGGTTCAGGTGTCTTTTTTTTGTGGATTTCTCGGCTCTGCCTGGGTTTTGCGGCGGAGGCGAGGAAACCATCCACCAAGAGACACACACATTGAAGAGGTAAGCAAATGAAAAGAACAGCCATCAAGTTCCTTCTCGCTGGAGCGCTGGCGACGACTGCCGGCATCGCCTCCGCCGGCGGCACGCATGTGATTACCGTCAGCGCCAGCGTGACGGGCGTCTGCAAGATCGTCGATGCGACATCGACGCTCGCGTTCGGCGCGCTGAATCCGGCCACCGGCGGAACCGTGAACGCGGTCTGGAGCGGCGGCAAGTTCAGCTGCACCAAAGGTCAGGCGTACACGGTCACATCCGACGACGGCCTGTGGGAGAGCGCGTCTGGCGGCGCCAACAACCGCATGAAGCTCTCGACCGCGACTGACTGCACGGCCGCGACGAATTGCATCCGCTATACGCTGAGCAGCGTCACCTCCGGCACCGGTAACGGCACCGGCGGTGGCGCCAACGACATCTCATTCGCCGTCACCGGACAGACCCTCATCGCGGATTACCAGAACGCGAACGTGGGCAGCTACGCCGATACAGTCACTCTCACCATCGCCCCCTAGGACAGCTAGCACGGGACAGCGGGCCCGCGGGCAGTCACACACTGTCCGCGGGGTTTCGTTTGGGCCATGCGCACTCGGGCCATGAGATCGCATTGTCGCGTCGAACGCGCGTGGTCAAACGTGCTTCGCACGACTGTTCTTGCTCTCGCCCTGGCCGCGGCGATGCCGGCGCTCGGCCAAAGCTGCGCGTTCAATCCTAACGAACCAGGGAGCACGAGCTTCGGCGTGATCAATCCGACGCTCAGCTCGCCGGCGACTTTCAGCGTCACAGTGAACTACAAGTGCACGGGCAACGCCAACGCGACATTCACCATCACCGGAGCGAACGACAGCGGTCCCGGTGCCTACCGGCTCAAGCACCTCACGCAGACCGAGTACATGGCCTACTCGATCAGCAGCGTCAACGTGCCAGGCACCAAGATCACGCTCAACGGGCAGATCGTCGCCACCGATTACCAGAACGCCTATGTCGGCGACTATTCCGACACGCTGACCATGACGATCTTTCCCTGATGACGATAGCTTCCGAGCAAACCCGAGCCTGCGGATCGCGCCCGTCGCGGCCAACACTGATCGGCGTGCTTCGAGAGAAGACGTTGCGTGCACTGGTCGCAGTCGCATGGGCGCTCGCCGCACTGCCCGCGCTGGCGAGCGAGTACACCGTGAGCCCGATGCGAATGGAACTCGACCGTGAGGCGCGAAGCACGGTTGTCACGCTAACGAACACCGGCAAGGATCGCATCGACTTTCAACTGAAGACGATGGAATGGACACAGGACGGCGAAGGCACGGACCGCTATTCGGATACGACCGAGATCGTGTTCTTCCCCAAGATCCTGTCGATCGAACCCAACGAATCGCGCGTCGTCAGGGTCGGCATCAAGAGTGTTCCGGTCACCGCCGAGCGGACGTTCCGTCTGTTCATCGAAAAGATCCCCTCACCGAATCCGGAGCCGTTACCGCCCGGCGTGCGTGTGGCGGTCAATGTGCGCTTCGCGCTGCCGACCTTTGGCAAGTCGCCCGTGCATCAGGCCAGGGGCGAAATTGCCAGTGCGGCCGTGGCCCGCGGCCAACTCCTGCTTGTCCTGAAGAATGCCGGCAATGAGCACTTCCGGATGGACGACGGCATCGAGCTCACGGGACGCGACGCCCAGGGTACCGAGGTCTTTGCTCGGAAGCTCGACGAGCGCTACCTGCTTGCGGGCAGCACCAAACGCTACACCACGGCCATACCCAGGGACGTGTGCGCGCAACTTGCGACCTTGGAGGTCGCGGCCAAGACCGCGCAATTCACCCTGAGCCGCCGCCTCGACGTGAGCCGCGCGAGCTGCGAGTAGACGATGGCTTGCCCTCACGGCCGCGCACGGCAGGCGCGAGGCCGCGTTGCGGGCGGAATCGGCGCCCTCGCGCTGGTTTTTATGGTTTGCGCACGGCCATCGGTCGCCGCCGAGGGGCCACCGCTGCTCGCCATGCTCGGCGGCGCAGGGCCGGAGACGCTGGTAGTACAGGTAGCGCTCAACAGCTCCAACAAAGGCCAATTCTTCGTCAGCGCGTGGAACGGTGATTTCCTTATCCGCGTCGAAGACCTGAAAGCCATGGGCTTCGCCAACGTGCGCGGCCGCACCCGGAACATCGATGGCGAAGAAATGATCGCGCTGAAATCGATCGACGGGATGAGCGTCGTGTTCGACGAGAAAAAACTCGCGCTGGAGCTGACCGTCGATCCCAAGCTCCTTCCAGCCAGCACTGTGGATTTCGCGGCTGGAAGAAAGCAGACCGTCTTCTATCCGACCAGCGCCAGCGCCTTTTTCAACTACGACCTGAGCTATGCGGGAGGCAACGCCGGACAGCGCGACCTGACCGGGGTGGCGAGCGAGCTGGGCGCGCGCGTCGGCGATTTCCTGTTTCTCAGCGACTCGACATATTACGGGGCGCCCTCCGACCATAGGTTCGTCCGTCTGATGACGAGTCTCATTCGCGACGACCGTGACACGCTGGTGCGCACCGTACTGGGCGATTTCGTCGTCAGCGCCGGAGATCTCTCGTCGTCGGTCGGCATGGGTGGGGTGAGTTACTCCAAGCTCTACAGCATGAACCCATATTTCGTGAGCTACCCCCAGCAGAACCTCTCCGGGATGCTGCGCACGCCGTCCGAGGTCGATGTCTATATCGACGGCCAACGGGTGAGGACACTCCGGCTTCCAGCCGGCGACTTCGACTTACGTGATATCACCCAGGCACCGGGTCTGCGCAATGTGCAGCTCGTCATCCGCGACTCGTTTGGTCGCGAGCAGAAGATCAGCGCCCCCTTCTACTCGACCCAGGTTCCGCTGAAGACCGGCCTGCACGAATACAGCTACAACCTTGGCGCCGCGCGGCAGATGTACGGAGTCGAGAGCAACGACTACGGCCCGCTGGCGTTCGCGGGCTTTCACCGCTACGGCGTAACCGACTCGCTCACGCTCCGGGCCCGCGGCGAAGGAAAGAGCGGCGTATACAACGCGGGCGCGACGGCGACTGTGGTGCTTGGAACGGCGGGGCTGCTGAACGTGTCGGGGGCAGCCAGCGGCAATGATGGCCGCAGCGGCGGTGGCGCGCTCGCGAGCTACACGTATTCCGGCACCCACTTCAACGCGGGGCTGCTGCTGCGCAAGCAAGCCCGAACTACACCCAGCTCATACAGACCGGCATCGACAAGCGCAACTACGAGATCAACGCTACCGTCGGCTACACTGACGTGGTGGTCGGGTCGATCTCTGCGGGCTACTCCACGCTGAAGACCTACGGCGGGCAAGACAGCAGCTCGGCGAGCCTGAGCTACGGGCGGCCGCTGTTCGACGGCCGTGCGAGTTTCTTCGTGACCGTCATGAGCACACGCGGACAGGACAGCAACACCAACGTCTTCGCCGGATTCGTCTACAACTTCGACGCAAATTACGCGGTGTCGGCTCGTTACGAGCGCTTCCAGGGTATCAACACCGAGGCCGCGCAGTTCCAGAAAGCGCAGCCTGTGGGCGATGGCCTGGGATATACGATCGCTGCTGAGAGCGTCGGCTCGCCCGAGGGAACCGCGACGGTGTTCACTCCGTCCTTCCAGTACAACTCGCGCTGGGGCATCCTGCGCGGCAGTGCCTTGCAGCAGAACGACGGAAATGGCTCGCACAGCAGCTACGCGATCTCAGCCGCCGGCGGCTTCACCTGGGTCGGCGGTGCGTTTTCGGTGGGGCGCCCAGTCACCGACGCCTTCGGAGTCGGCAAGGTGGACAACATCGAAGGCGTGCGCGTATTTGTCAACAGCGAAGAGATCGGCAAGACCGACGCGAATGGGATGGTAGTGTTGCCGACGCTGACATCGTTCGTCGACAACCAGATCTCGATCAACACCGCGAACGTCCCGCTCGAATTCTCGTTCCCGGAATCGATGCGGGTGGTCTCCCCCGCGTATCGGGGCGGCGCCGTGATCGACTTCCACGCGAAACGCCTGCAAGCCGTGATGGGCACGCTCAAGATCAGGTCGGGCGCGGAAGTCAAGCCGGCCGAGTTCTTCCAGGCGACCCTTGGATGTCGGCGCCGCCGACGAATTCCCCCTTGACGTAGAGCTGAGGGATGGTCGGCCAGTTCGAATAGTCCTTGATGCCCTGACGGACGGAGTCGTCGGCAAGCACGTTGACCGAAAAGAAGCTGTTCACGCCGCAACCCTTGAGCATTTGCACCGCCGCGTTGGAAAAGCCGCACTGCGGAAACTGTGGGGTGCCCTTCATGTACAGAACGACGGGATGCTGGGTGATTTGCTCTCGGATGGTGTCTTCGGTGCTCATTGCTTCTGACCTTGAATCGTTGCGGATAGGGTGATTGTACCCGAGCTTGCGTTTATCCCCGCGAATTTCAACACTCGCAAGGAAAGGGTTATTCCTTGACCGCCCCGGTGAGCCCGGAGACGTAATACTCGACGAAAAACGAATACAGGATGGCTACCGGCAGCGAGCCGAACAGTGCACCTGCCATCAGTGACCCCCAGTGGTAGACGTCTCCCTCGACCAACTCGGTCACCACACCTACGGGGACGGTTTTCACCTCCGACGAGGAGACGAACGTGAGGGCATAAATGAATTCGTTCCACGACAAGGTAAAAGCAAAGATCCCGGCGGAAATGAGTCCCGGGATCGCGAGCGGCAGCACGATCTTCACCAGAATCTGCAGGCGGCTGGCGCCGTCGATCAGAGCGCATTCCTCCAACTCGAACGGGATCGACTTGAAATAGCCCATCAGGAGCCAGGTACAGAATGGGATGAGAAACGTCGGATAGGTGAGAATGAGCGCCAGTCGTGTATCGAAAAGATCGAGCTTGTACACCATCGCCGCTAGAGGAATAAATAGGATCGAAGGCGGCACAAGGTAGGCGAGAAAGATGCTCATGCCGACGTAGCGCGAGCCGCGGAAGCGCAGCCGCTCGATCGCGTAGGCCGCAAGCACACTGCAGAAAATCGATAGGAAGGTCGACACGACCGACACCAGAATGGTGTTCCATAGCCACTCGGGGTAGGCGGTATCGAAGAGAAGTTTCTTGATATGAGCGAGTGTTGGCGCCTTCACCCAGAACGGATTGCCTTCGCGCGACAACAATTCCTCGTTGGGCTTGAAGGTTGTCACCACCATCCAATAAAACGGAAAAAGCAGCACGAACAGGAACGCACCCAGCGGCAGGTAGATCGTGACTATTCGCCGCGGCAGCGACACCAGATAGTTCATGCCCTGGGTGTCGACGATCTGCCGGGTCGCGTCGGCTGTGGTCATTTGTCTCCGCTCCCCTGCTGCCACGCCCGCCGCTGCAGCCCGTAGTAGCTGATCAGGATCGCTGCCAGCAGGAACGGCACCATCGCGGTGGCGATCGCCGCGCCCTCGCCGAGATTCCCGCCGGATATGGCGCGCTGGAACGAAAGCGTCGCCATCAGATGTGTCGCGTTGAGCGGCCCGCCGCGCGTCAGCACGTAGATCAACTGAAAGTCGGTGAACGTGAACAGAACTGAGAATGTCATCACCACCGCGATGATCGGGGTGAGCATCGGCAGCGTTACGTGACGGAACTGCTGCCAGGGCGAAGCACCGTCGAGGCTCGCGGCTTCGTAGTAAGAGGGCGAGATGGTCTGCAGCCCTGCTAGCAGCGTAATCGCAACGAACGGTACTCCGCGCCAGATGTTCGCCGCAATCGTCGAAAAGCGCGCGAGCCATGGCTCGCCTAGAAAATCGATGTACTGGTGGATGATGCCCATCCTCATCAACACCCAGCTGATGACCGAGAACTGCGCGTCGTAAATCCACCAGAAGGCGAGCGCCGACAGAGCAGTCGGAACGATGAACGGTAGGAGCACTACGGCACGGAAGAACGCCTTGAACGGAAGGTGCTTGTTGAGCAACAGCGCGAGCCACAACCCGAGCGCGAACTTGATGACGCTGGCAACGAAGGTGTAGAAGAGCGTGTTGAATAGCGCCAGTCGCGTGACGGCGTCGCCCCACAGAAACTCGTAGTTCTCCAAGCCGATCCAGATACCGCTGCGGCCGATCTTGGTGTCGGTGAAGCCGAGCCACGTGCCCAAACCCAGCGGGTAGGTGAGAAACATCAGCAGGATGGCCGCAGCGGGGAGCATGAACAGCAACCCGAGGAAGGTGCGGTTATCGAGTGCGCGCGAAAGCGCGGTCTGGTGCGAAGGCATCTGGGCCCGCGGAGAATTCAATGAACACCTAACAGATCTTTCCCTCACCCCCGGCCCCTCTCCCGACGGAGAGGGGCGAGTGAGCGGTGTTGCGCGGATTAAGAGCCCGCCGCCAGGCGCCCGCTTCAATCCGCGCAGGTATGACGTCGCGCCGCTCGCCGCTTCGTCAATCCCAGACGTTTCACCGTCGCGACTTCATACCTTGTAATAGCGCTCGGCACGCTTCTGAGCGCGTTCCGCCGCCTCCTTCGGGCTCTTCGAGCCGGATACCGCCTCGGCAACCATGTTAACGATGATGAAGTCGGCCATGGTCGCGGCGGAAGCGTACCCCATCTCGCCTGCGTAGCCGTTCGGCAGCATGATCTTCATCGCCTCGCGATAGGGCGTGTGCTTCGGATCGGAGGTCCAAATCGGGTTCGACTCGTAGGCTTTGAGCGGCTGCGTTACATAACCGATCGAGGCTTGTTGCCACGGCTCGTATTGCTCCTTCTCCATCATGAACGCGAGATATGCCTTGGCGGCGTTCGGGTACTTCGAGTATTTGAACACCATCATCGGGAAGAAAAGATTGAGTTCGGTGGTCTTGCCGATAGGCCCGACCGGCAGGTTGGCATGCCCGATGTCGGCCGCCATTTCCTTCAACTTCGGGTCCTGCGAGGTCTTCGCGGCGTAGTAGATCGAGATACCGTTGAGCGTGACACCGATCTGCCCGTCGAGGAACGCCTTGTTGTTGTTCGGATCGAGCCATGACAGCGTGCCCGGGACGAAGGTCTCGTACATCTGCTTGCCGTACTCGAGCGCGGCGATGGTCTCGGGGCTGTTGATAACGACATTGTTCTTTTCATCCACCATCTTGCCTCCATGCGACCAGACCAGCCAGTGGGTCCAGGTGTTTCCGTCGCCGGTGGCGTTGCCGAGCGCGAAACCCGGCGGTAGACCCTTCGCCTTCAGCCCTTGGCAGAGCTTGAGGAAGCCAGGCAAGTCCTTCGGGAACGCGACGAAGCCCGCGGCCTTCATGGCGCTGATGCGATAAACCAGTGCATTGCCGGCGCAGCCCATGGGCACCGCGATCCACTTGCCATTGTAGGTGCAGTACGACTTACATACGTCGTACCACCCGCCGTACTTGCCGCCGAGGTAATTGCAGACGTCGGTTACGTCGACGAGCTTCTCGGGATACTGGTGCGCGTCCTCGAACGTGCCGATGATGATGTCCGGTCCGCTGCCGATATTGGCCGCGACTGCGGCTTTGGGACGCACGTCCTCCCAGCCTTCGGCATCGATGCGAACGTCGATGCCCGTCGCCTGGGTGAATTTCTTGGTGTTCTCCGCCCACATGTCCTCGTCACCCTGGACGAAGCGCTTCCAGCGCAGCAGGCGCAGCTTGGCGCCCTTTTCGGGGGTGACCTTGTACTGCGCCGCGGCTTCGGCTGAGAACAGCGCCGAGCCGCTGCCGAGCGCGGTGCCTGCGGCGACCCCGGCGGTAACTTTCAGAAAATCGCGACGTTTGAATCTGCTCATGCGTTCCTCCTAGGGTTGAAGTTCGAGTCCATTGTTTGGTGATGCGGCTCGAATGATGATTCCTATGCCGTGAGCCGCGCGCCTGTCGCAGCATCAAAAATATGGGCGTGCGCCAGATCCGGCGCCAGCGCGACGCGATCGCCCGCGCGGCAGGTAACACGATCGCGCACCAGCGAGTTCAATTCTTGACTATTGAACCGGCAATAGAGCTGGGTATCAGCCCCGGTCGGTTCGACGACGACGACCTCCGCCGGCAATCCGGCGTCGGAAAGCATACAGTGCTCCGGCCTGATGCCGTAAAGAACGCGCTGGCCGTCCGCGGCGCGCGCGCTGTGAGGCAACGGCAATGTGACTCCGGCGCCGAACTCGACGTGCGCGGCGCCACCGTTCATGCGCGCGGTGCCTGGAACCATGTTCATCGCCGGCGAACCGATGAACCCGGCAACGAAGATGTTGTTGGGGCGATCGTAAAGGGAAAGCGGATCGCCGGTCTGCTCGACGACACCGTCGCGCATGACGACGATCTTGTCGGCCATGGTCATCGCCTCGATCTGGTCGTGGGTGACGTATATCGAAGTCGTCTTCAGGCGCTGCTGCAGTTCCTTGATCTCGGTGCGCATCTGCACGCGAAGCTTGGCGTCGAGGTTGGAAAGCGGTTCATCGAACAAGAAAACCTGCGGGTCGCGCACGATGGCGCGTCCCATCGCGACGCGCTGCCGTTGTCCGCCCGAGAGCTGCCGGGGATAGCGGTCGAGATAGTCCTTGAGGCCAAGAATGCCAGCGGCGCGCGCCACTCGCGCCTCGATCGCGTCCTTCGGCTGCTTGGCCAGCATCAGAGCGAACGACATATTGTCGCGCACCGTCATGTGCGGATACAGCGCGTAGTTCTGGAACACCATCGCAATGTCGCGCGCCTTGGGCGGCACGCGGTTCACGACCCTGCCGCTGATACTGATCTCGCCTTCGCCGATCTCCTCGAGACCTGCGATCATGCGCAACAGTGTCGATTTGCCGCATCCCGATGGGCCCACGAGGACGCAGAATTCGCCGTCAGCGATATCGACGTCGACGCCTCGGATAACATGCGTCGAGCCGAAATGCTTGTGAACGGCGCGAATATTTACCGACGCCACGCTTTTCCCCCACTCTGTCGTCGCCTAACCATCAAGGCCTCCTCCTTCCCGCCACGACCACGTAATCGGGCTTTCCCGTTTTGAGCCAGCTTACGATATTTTGCGCCGCCTTGCGCCGAAGCTCGACTTGCGCCTGAACGCTGAAAAATGCTGCGTGCGGAGTCAGGATCACGCGTGGATGAGCGAGCAGCGGGTTGTCACTCCCGACGGGCTCGTCTGGCAGGACGTCCAGCCCGGCGCCGGCAAGTATTCCACTATCGAGTGCGCCAAGCAAATCGTCGATTTTGACCATCGCTCCACGTGCGGTATTGACGAAGTATGAACCAGGGCGCATGTGTGAGAGCAGGGGACCGTCGATCATGCCGCGAGTCTCTTCACTGAGCGGTGCATGCACGCTCACCACGTCGCATTGCGCAAACAACCCCTGCAGGTCGGCGCGCTCGACATAAGGGGGGAAATCGCCGTCAATGAGATAGGGATCGCAAGCCATCACGCGCCTGAAGACATTGCGCGAGATATGTGCCATGCGTTTGCCGATCCGCCCCAGGCCCACGATGCCCAGGATCATTTCGCTCGGGCGCCGCAACACGCCTGAGGAAAGGTAATGCCATCGTCCGGAATGAATGTCGCGTTGATAGGCGACAACGTTACGCATCAATGCCAGCGCAAGCGCGAGCGCATGGGTTGCCACCTCGCCGATACCATAATCGGGCGAGTTGGCAACCCATATGCCATGGCGCTCGCAGGCAGCAATGTCGACGTTGTCAATTCCGGCGCCGATGCGGCTGACAATGCCCAGCTGCGGCAGCGCCGAGACGACTCGCTCGGTCACCGGTGCGTATTGAACGAGAATGCCGGAGCAGCCTGCAGCAGCGTGGATCAGATCGTCTTCGGTCTTGCATTGCGCCGTCCCGAGCTCGATCCCTGCCGATGCGAACAACGCATGCTCCAACTCGACGTCGGGATAGTCCCAGTCGGCATACAGCGCTTTGGACATGTTGCAGAGTTGGTACCGCTAGCGACGCGTTGCTCGATACGGAGCGAGGCGCCCAGCCTAACTGCGGCCCACGCTCCGGACAAGTGGTTTATCGATACCGCGGTCGTGCCAGTACAGGTAGCGTTGCACTGTCCGGCTATAATCGTCGCCTTGCCTCAATCCCCGCGTTGAAACGATCGATGCCACTCCTGCAAACCACCATTGCGGGGAGCCTTCCCAAGCCGTCCTGGCTTGCCCCTCCCAATCAACTCTGGGCGCCCTGGCTGCTCGAAGGCGAGCGGCTCACCGAGGGCAAGCGCGACGCGGTGCGTCTTGCTGTCGCCGACCAGGAGGCGGCCGGCATCGATATCGTCAGCGATGGTGAGCAAACACGTCGTCATTTCGTGACGACCTTCATCGAGAACCTCGACGGCGTGGATTTCCAGCACCGCAAGACGGTGAGGATTCGCAACCGTTACGACGCCGATGTGCCGATGGTCGTGGACTCCGTGGCTCGCCGTCATCCGGTCTATGTCGAGGACGCGAAGTTCCTGCGCAGCGTGACCCAGCGCAAAGCCAAATACACCCTGCCTGGACCGATGACGATGGTCGACACGCTCTACGACGTCCATTATCGAAGCCGGCAGAAGCTGGCCTGGGTCTTTGCGGAGATTCTCAATGAAGAGGCGCTCGCGATCGAGGCGGCAGGCATCGATGTCATCCAGTTCGACGAGCCTGCGTTCAACGTCTATTTCGAGGAAGTGCGCGATTGGGGCGTGGCAACGCTGGAGCGGGCGGTGCAAGGACTTCGCTGCAAAACGGCCGTGCACATCTGCTACGGCTACGGGATCAAGGCCAACATCGACTGGAAAAAAACGCTGGGACAGGAGTGGCGGCAGTACGAGCAGACGTTTCCTCTTCTGGCTCGGTCTGCGATCGGACAGATCTCGCTTGAGTGCGCCAATTCGCATGTGCCGATCGAACTCATCGCGCTGCTCGATGGAAAGGACGTGCTTGTAGGAGCCGTCGACGTCGCCACGGACAGGGTAGAAAGCCCGGAAGAGGTTGCAGCAACTATCTGCGCTGCCCTTCAATATGTTCCTGCAGAGTGTCTATACCCCTGCACGAACTGCGGGATGGTGCCCTTGTCGCGTTCCGTCGCGCGCGCGAAGCTTCACGCCCTGGGCGCAGGCGTGGCGCTGGCACGGGCCGACCTCCGGAAATGAGCGGCGATGCTCTCCACATGGCCTAACGAGCGCATTTGACCGCATCAGGGATAATGCGTATAGTGCGCTTTGTGTTTTATTTCAAGTACTAAAGCGCGACCTGTAGGGCGTGTGCTGTATCCGAAAGCCGTCCTTTCCTGTCCTTGAGATCGAAACATCGGCCGGGGTTCGCCCCGAATTAATTTTTTGTTTTAAGGATTGGAAAACATGGCAACAGGAACAGTAAAGTGGTTTAACGACGCCAAAGGCTTTGGCTTTATTACGCCGGATGGCGGCGGCGAAGATCTCTTCGCGCATTTCTCGGCGATCAACATGCCGGGATTCAAGTCATTGAAGGAAGGCCAGAAGGTCTCCTTCGAAGTAACGACGGGTCCCAAGGGAAAGCAGGCGTCGAATATCCAGACGGTTTGACGAGAAGCAACCACACTTAGTGAAGGCCGGGCACTTGCCCGGCCTTTTTTGTCGCGGTGGACTCCGGTCGGCTGACGCGTCTGATCTGGTAAAATTTGCGGTTTGGCCAAGTAGCTCAGTTGGTAGAGCAGCGGACTGAAAATCCGTGTGTCGGTGGTTCAATTCCGCCCTTGGCCACCCATTCCGGCGGAGGCCCGCTTCATAAAAAACTCGGCTCCCGCGCGTCGCGAGGGAGCCGAGCGCGTCGTTCGTCAAGACTACGGCGTCGAGATGAGTATCGCCTGTGGCGGACCGCTGGCGTTGTCCTGCGAGACGATCATGATCCCGAGCGGCTTGCTAAGAGCCCATTCCGCCGTGTTGATCGAGACCGGGACATTCGCTGAGCCGTTAGGCGCAACGGTAACGAATTGGCCGGTCGAAATCGCTGGTGTGAATGCGTTGAACGACGCTGTGCCGCCGACCTGCTCGCTACCATCGAAGTTGAAGGCAAATGCCTTGTAGCTGAATCTCGGGTGCGCTGCTGACAACCCTATTTCCGAAGCAAGCGCCGGCAGCAGGAAAGTTGAGTTGTCGGTTGCGACATCCGCGAAACGGGCCGCAATGATTGCGTTCGTCCTCGCGTTGATCACGAATGAAGCCAGCCGTCCGGATGGCTGGGTCGGTACACCGGTCGAGATATTGGTGCCGACCACGAAATAATCCGTCACACCATCCCCGTCGATGTCGATCGCAATGTCCCATTCGAACGGGGCCGGATTTGAGAATCGGGGGTAGGTGTTAACGGCGAAGACTAGCGTGCTGTTGGATCCTGCTGGAAAAGCCTGGACGCCAACCGCGCGCGTATCCACGTACGCAAGCCCTTGCGGCGGACTCGAAAGACCCCAGGCGTAAAAATCACCGGTGCCCGCGATCAAGCCGCTAGGGTTGGTGACGTTCAGGGCCGCATTCGGGCTACCGAGGCTTGGGGGGACTCCTGATACCTGGACGTTGGAGCGAACTCGGGGAACGACGTAGTACGGCACGTGCAGGCTTGCCCCGCCATTTGTTGAAGCGTCGGCCGGCGTCAACGTCACCGTGCCGGCGGCATCGTGGAAACCGTTGGTCGTCCCGAGCGGATGCGTCGCGGGTACCGCCGCTGACAGCAGCAGCAATTTCACGCCGAGATTCGCATCGCCGCCTGGCGGGACGGTGATGCTCGAACCGCTCACGCCGACGGTGTGCAAGACGGAACCCGCTTGCGGCGTCGTCGCGACGTTGAACGTCACCGCTAAACTGCCGCTGTTGTGAATGTCCACGGTGCGGGTCGTGGAATAGTTTGACGTGGTCAATTCGGTAAAGCCCAGTGAGAGGGGATCGGGCGCATTGGGGGTCCCCACGACGTAGGCTTGCGTGTTGGTTGCGGGCAAAGGCTGCACGACCCCGTTGCCCGCCAGACGCGCCGAATAGCCGACCATCTGGAATGGATCCGAGGTCTGTGTAACCGCGGCGCGCTGCGCGAGCTCAGGCCAGCCTGGATGCGCTTGGCGGACCAGCGCTGAAACGCCCGAGATATGCGGCGTCGCCATCGACGTTCCGGATTCGAACAGACCACCCGTCCCTGAACCCGCGAGCGTCGAAAAGATGCTGACGCCCGGGGCAGAGACCGAAGGCTTGAACAAGCTGTCGCCAGTGCGCGGTCCACCCGACGAGAAAGCCGCGACGGTCTCAAAGGAGGGGTTCGGCACGACCGCATTGGTGGCTGTTGCAGTCGCGGGAGCCGGACCTCCCACGGGCCCGGTTAATGCCGTTGTGTCGCTTGCCAGCACCCCGAAGAACGGGATGGTCACAATGCCACTGCCGCTCAGTACGGGAATGTCGCCTTCGTACGGAGGATAACCCGCAGCATTGTTGATCAATGCCACCGCGGCGGCACCGTGTGCGAAGCCATACTGAGCGCGAAGAACACGGGCGCAGGTGCTGCCGCGAACGGTGTCGACCAGCTTGCCGGTGATCTGCGCATCCACATACTCGGACTCATTGCATCCGAACGAAACGGTGCCATCAGCGTTCCTGAGGACAAAAATCGGATATTGGGTGCCGTTCGCGAACGTCGCGCCGTTGGAGTCTTGAACGAGGATGGGATTCGGATTGCCGCTCAAGGCGAGTCGCGCTCCTGGAAAGCTCGCCGTTCCATCCATCGCTGCGGCGGTAATCGCGGCAGTTGCAGACGCCGGTGAAGACGTGATGTAAGGCGCGGGGCCGGCGTTGCCCGAGGCCGCGACCACAGTTATCCCCGCGAGCACGGCATTTTGCGAAGCGATAGCATCCGCCGATGTCGCGTCGCCCCAGTTGGCGCCCAGCGACATGCTGATAATGTCTATGCCATGCTGGACAGCCCAGTCGATGGCTTCGACCA
>VBCY01000249.1:5982-7560 GCA_005882995.1 Betaproteobacteria bacterium | reverse complement strand
GCCGGCGGTAGCCAAGGTCGTCAGCCATTGACCGTGATCTGATGCGTCGGCTGGGAGAGAAGGATTGGCGCTTGACCCTCTAAAGGCAACGGGGTAGCGTCGCCCTATTCCGAACATCCGCCCCGTCGCAAATGCGTGAGCTACGGTTCGCGACAGCCGTTACCCTTTGCAGAATGCGAGTTGCTCTCGGAGCACTTTCGCTCATTGCCGCGATGGTTCTGCCGCTCGACGCCTCGTCCCAAACGTTTCCAGTCAAACCAATCAGGCTCATCACTGCCGCGGCGCCGGGAAGTATTCCTGATACTGTCGCCCGACCGCTTGCAGAAAGATTGGCGGAGGAACTTCAGCAGCCTGTAATCGTTGAGAATCGTCCCGGGGCTGGAGGCATCGTCGCGATCAGGCTTCTGGTTAAGGCGCGGCCAGACGGATACACGATCGGGTTGGTGAGTCTCGCCCAGATGGTCTTCAACGTCTATCTGTTCACTAATTTGCCGTACGAACCATCGCGTGATTTGACGCCAGTGATCCAACTCGTTGCCGGTCCGCTCACCGTCGCCATAAATTCGTCATTCCCAGCGAACTCAATGAGCGATCTGATCGCTCTCGCGAAGGCACAGCCGGGCAGAATCCACTATGGTGTGCCGCAATTCGGAGCCCCACCACATGTCTTCGCGTTGATGCTGAACAAAGCCGCGGGGATAGACCTCGTTGCAGTTCCGTTTCGTAGTGGGCCGGACGCCCTTGGAAGTGTCGTCGCAGGTGAGGTTCCGATCTTGTTCGATGCACCGCTCGCTGTTGCGAACTATGTCAACGCGGGAAAGCTCAAGGCACTTGCAGTCATGGGGCACGAACGCTCGCGACTGCTGCCCGAAACGCCGACACTCGCCGAATGCGGATTTCCAGACCTGCGCAGTGAAGCGTGGCTCGGCCTCGTCGCACCTGCAGGCGTTGCACCGGCGGTCGTCGCAAAGCTCAACGATGCGGCATCGCGAGCGATGCGCACGCCCGTGCTGAAGCAGCACTTCGAGGAGCTTGGTTGGCAGATTCTTGGTGGATCGCCCGACGATTTTGCGTCAGCGATGAGCAACGATCACGCGACTTGGGGGCTGACCCTTCGCAACTCGGGCTTGCGATTGGAATAGACGACATCCCCTAGCGCAATTCGAGACTCGGTCGGAGCTAAGTATCGCGACGAGGAAAGTGGTTTGCCGCCTCTGCAATGAAACTGGAGAACAAGTCGACCAACGCGCGCGTCTTCGGAGTGATGCCGCGCGCATTCGGAAATACCGCGTAGACCGGTCGTCCCGGAACCCTCCAATCAGTTACAAGGGGCTTGACCAGTCCCTGGCTGATCGGGCGCATTAACGCAACGCTGTAGAGACATGAGATGCCAGCACCCCCTATTACGCTCTCATGTAAGCCGATGCTGTCGCGTGCCGTTAGGTAGCTCGACACGGTAATTGCGCAGCGCTCGCGGCCTTTGAAGAAGTCTAAGTGAGGGCTCCATCCAAGCACGTTGTCGACTCGCCTCGGAAGCACCCATCGGTGGCGCTCGAGGTCGGCCGGCGACTTAGGTTC
>VBCY01000249.1:0-5948 GCA_005882995.1 Betaproteobacteria bacterium | reverse complement strand
CGACGAGGCTGGAGTCAGGAAGCTCTCCCGCTCGAATCAGGACGTCGAAACCTTCGTCGAACAATATCGTCGGCGAATTGCTCATCTTGGTTTCAATCCGGAGTTCTGGGTGCTTCTCGAGAAATCCTGCGATGTCGCCAAAGAATGCAATTCGGAAAGCCGGGTGCATTCCGACCTTCACGGTTCCACTCGGCATCGCTCGCTTCTGCCGACCTTCTGTTTCGGCCTCCTCGAGTTCCTGGAGAATTTGTCGGCAACGCTCGAGGAATGTCTCGCCGTCCGCAGTGAGGCTAAGACGGCGGGTGGTGCGATGAAACAATGAGAATCCGAGCTTTGACTCGAAGCCCGCGATCACCCTGCTGACCGCTGAGGGACTAACCTCGAGCACGTTGGCGGCCGCGACAATGCTCTTTGCTTCGGCGACTTTCATGAAATAGTCGATTGAGCGCAGTTTGTCCATCGGGTGCCTCGTATCACCGTTAATCAACTGGCTTGCCGCCGCCGGCTACTTGGTCCCAACGCGGATTCGTGTCCTGACGGTACGAATCAAATTCCATTTTCGGCCTTTTTCCCCACGCACGCGTTCCGTAATGTCCGCTCGTGTCCGGCGCCAGTTCGTGTCAACTCCGGCCGACCACGGACAGCGATTCGTGCTGGATTCCCGAATGAGAAAGATGCACGGTCGGTCGGAGGACTGCGCTTGGCTACACCTACAACACTGACGGAAATCACCATGGACAAGAAGCGACGTATTGGAATACAGAGCATCGCGCTCGCAACGTGGCTGGCGGCCGTTCCAACCTATGCCGCTAGCAGCGGTTCCAATGGAGTTGAGCCTAGCATTGAAGGCACGTGGGTGGGACGAGTAACGTCCCTGGTAGGACCCCCGGTAACGTTTCTGTCGATGACGACGTTCATGCCTGGCGGAAGCATTATCGAGGAAAACAGCAGTCCGGCAATTCGCACCCTTGCGCAAGGGGAATGGGTAAAAACAGGTAGCCGCCAATTTGTGCGGACTATGTACCTTTTCAACTTTGCCGCGCCTCGTACATTCATCGGTATGACTAAGGTGATCAATTACATCGAGTTAAATCATGACGGTGACGGGTACGAGAGCCTTGCTGGTTTCGAGGTCTACGATACCAACGGCAATCTCGTTACGACGGGACACAATAGCGCGCACGCTAGACGTTGCACAGCCACCACGACGGTTCCGCATTGCATGGGCATCGGACCTTAAGCGGTACCCCATAGGCTCGTCGCTGTCGACCCCTTGGAGGCTCGATAATCGATAGTGAGACGAGTGGCGTGCGTCCATGCGAACCAGGCCAAAGCGGGCAAGCCGCTGCCGATTCCGCTCAACCTTGAAGCGGTTGTGCTTATCCGCAAATGGCTTGGAACGCATTCGACGCATGCGTGACCACTGCACCTCCGCTATATCATGGTCCGGCCGATTGCCGCCCGAAGACGACATAGTACGGGTCGAAGTAATAGCCGGATGTCCGTGATGTGTCCTTCTTCGTGTAATAGGCGAAGCCCGCAAACAAGGAGCGATTGCGCGCCGCCATGCGTACCGTCGTGAAGTCGCCCCAGCGCGTGGTTGTTGTGTCGCTGCCGTTCTGATACCAGACGATGAAATCGCCCAGGATGCCGGTAGCAGCGTTGGCGTGGTCGTTCGTGCCGCCCCAGGCGAGCACGATGCCGATCTCCCCCCGAGCATTGACATTCAGCGATGGATAAGCGAAGGCATAGTCCGGATTCCAGACCTGCAGTTCGCCGACGGTCTTCATCGTGTTAATGTCCACGCGAACCACGCGCACGTGGGCATTTGGGAAATCGAAGCCGTTCGAGGGTCCCTTGCCCTTGCTCGCCGTCCACGCGAGCCACAGCTCGTTTCCACTGCGTGTGCCCCCGAGGACCGAGTTTCCTGATGTTCCGTCGAGGAACGACAGCCAGTCGCTGCCATTCGGCCCCTTTGAGCTAAGCGTCTGCTGGGGCCACACTGCATCGGGGACAGCAGTAGGGGAATAAGAGCTACTTGAATCCGGCCATGAATAGACGGTGAGGGAGTCGTTCTTGCTATTGGTGTGACCCGCCCAGAAAGCGCCGTCAACCCCGCTCTGCACTAGCTGCGCGAGGTATGCATCCGTCGTGTCGGCCGGATTGTTGTAGGTGGCAGTGACGTTGCCACCTGCCGCGAGGTCCTGGAGAGAAAGCCGGCCGACTAGTAGACCTTGGGTTGCTCCAGAGACCGTGCTGATGCTGAAGTAGAGGAACTGTTGGGACACGGCCAGTTCCGGAAAATCCAGGTTGACGCCCTTCAGACCGAAATCGTCGGCTTTGAACGACCAGCGGCTCTTCCACGCTTTCGCGAAATCGACTTTGATGTCTGAGGGCTTGGCGAGAGCAATACGGAAGGCTCCCGAGCCGTCCGCACCGGCCGCATGTTCCATGAACCATACGAAACGATCGATGGACTGGACATAGAGAACGATATGGTCGCTCGTCGACCCGTTGCCTGGCGTCTTAGGAAACATCGTCGCGCGGTCGTAACGCTTCCAAGTACCACCGCCATTGGTCGAGGCGTCCACGTACCAATTGCCGGTTCGCACAATAACCTGTGCTTCGGAGTCCGCTCCGCTCGGGTCGACAGCGTTGTCACTTACTTGGCCAGTCGTATCAGACGACGGGGAATAGGTGAAAAACACCACTGGGTCGCGCTGTGTATCTCCCGGAGACGCGGTGTTCCGCACCTTAGTTGTCGGGCTGGTCTCTGTGTCGCGTCTCGATCGGGAACGCACAATTCGCGGTCCACGGATCTCCTCGTTTTCTCCTTCGTCCATTCGATAGGTGGGGTAGACCCGGTCGACGACCCTCTCGGGGCGCTTGACGAAGGTCTTCGTTTTAAGAAAAGCCTGCTTGTCATTCCTCATAGCAGCCCTCCTTGGCCGTCTGTTCGCGTACCGCATTTAGCGGCAGAATGAGTCAGCGTGCACTTCCAGCGATCGGTACGGTTATACACCGAGTTCACGGCAAGGGCCGTATCGACAGGCGCGGTTCTGCCTCGGATCAAATCTCAGCCACTGCACCGAATGCGAGCCGTGAACAACTCCTCGGCACGGCCCACGCCGCGCAAGGCGTAGCGGCCCACCGAGACGAGATTCGAGCGTTCAGGCTCCGGCGTCGCTGCGGCAAACTCGGAGGACAGGACGACGCTACGGTCGACCGACCGGCACATCGCGGCGATGCGGCTCGCTTCGTTGACGGCGGGCCCGACGACCGTGAAGTCGAGTCGATCCTCGCTGCCGATGTTGCCGTAGAACACCTCGCCGATATGCAGCGCTAGGTAGACAGAGGTGGTCGGACGGCTGCCCGCGGCCCGACGCTCGTTCACCGCCTTGATGCCGGACCTCATGCTCGCTTCCGCGCGCAGCGCGCAGCGGCACGCTTGCGCGGCATCGTCGGCTCGAAAGATCGCCAGCACGCCGTCGCCGATGAGCTTAAGCACCTCGCCGCCGGCGGCGCGCACGGCCGCGATCACGGCCGCGGCGTAATCGTTGAGCAGCGGAATGATCTCGTCGGGCGCCGCCGTGTCGGTAATCTTCGTGTAACCGCGCAAGTCCGAGTACCAGATGACCGCGCTGATCCGGTCGGCGACACCGCGCGAGATGCGGCCGCTCAGCACACGATCGCCCGCGTCGTGACCGAGATACACCTCAACCAGTGTCCGCGCGATGCGCGCGAGCGATACGCATTTGACGTCAAGCGCAAGCAGCGGAACGAGTCGTCGCAGCGCAATAAGATCGTTCTCGCGAAAACCGCCGGGGCGCGACGTGACCCACGAAGAGTAGACGCAGTCCATCTCGCCGATGATGCTCGTCGCACCGAAGCGATGAACGAAAGCGACGTAGTCGGTCTGACCCTCCGTTTTCATCTCGCGAAGGATCGCGAAGTCCGCCGCGTCGTCTGCGCCGATCCTGCGGCGCAGCTCGCTGGCTCCGGTCTCTACCAGACGGTAGAACGGGCTGCTCTGCCAGTTGGCCGCGGACTCGCCAACATTCGAACGCCCGTATTCCACGACTTCAGGTTGCTCGATGCTGTCGGCTCGCCAACGAAACGCGCGGCCTTCGTGGATCGGATGCAGCGTGTCGACGATAAGCGTGGCACGCGAGAGTGCAATGCCTGCGCCGCGGCAGTGGTCGCAGAAGCCGTGCAGCGACTCTGTCTCCGACGCGCCGGCAAGACCTGCCTGGACGAGCCAGCTTTCGATGCGGTTCAGTGAATCCAAGCCCTACCGCTTTACCATATCAATGTCCGGTAGCACCAAGGTCTTTTCGAACTGGCGCTACGTCGCCAACTCGGGCTCTTCAATGAGCAACCGCCGAGACCTGAGCACGACCACGGCCACGGCGACAACGTCGGCAAGCAACCGCGAAACGATCCCGAACGAAGACAATCACGTCCCCATCGTGCCACGGATGACCGTGGATTCTTCAATCCAACCCCTGATCCAATTATTGCGGACCACAGGACTTCTTACCGCTTTTTTGGCGCCCGTCGAGCGCTGCAGTCCAAAGATAGATCACTGCGTAGGCCCGCCACGGACGCCATGCTTCGGAGCGTTCTTCGAGCGCGGGCGCAAGCAGCGTTCGATTCGTATCGCTCGCAACCCTGCGCAGTACGAGATCCGCTGACGGAAATGCATCCGGCTCGCCCAGCGCCCGCAAGGCCACATACTGAGCGGTCCATGGACCGATGCCGCGAATGCTCATCAGCACTCTGACGACGTCCTCGGCTGTAGCACTGAAGTCCAGCTTTCCTTCGACGACCGCGCTGGCGAGCTCTTTGATGGCATCGATGCGACCATCGGTGAGTCCCAACCCGGTCAGGTTGGCGCTCATCAGTGCGACCGGGGATGGGAACAGATGTGTGAGACCGTTGATCGGCGTCGAAATCGCCTGACCGGCCCGCTCCACCACGCGACCGAGCAACGTTACGCCGGCGGAAAAGCTCACCTGCTGACCCACGATCGCACGGACTGAGCACTCGAGGGGATCCCAGACACCCGGGATGCGGATCCCCGGTCGTCGCTTGACCAGGGGCGCCAGAATAGGGTCGTCCTCGAACGCCAAGCCTATCGTTGCGGGGTCCGACGCAAGATCGAACACCCGCCGCGCGACGCTGGACAGATGCAGCAGCGACGTCGCATCCGCGCAGCTCACGCGAAATTCCAGCACGTGCTCAGCGTGGATATTTCGAACCTGAATGATGGCCCAGCCATGGCCCGGTGTCGCGACGGTGCGGGCATAACGATCCTTGTCGGCGACTTCGATCCGCGCGACGGCGCGTGCAGCGAGGAAATGCAGCAGGTGCGTCCAGTCATACGGCGGTCGATACGAGAATCGGAGCACGACTTCATCCCGGCCGGCCTCGCGTACCTCGGCGGAACGTAATTTGCGAACTTCTCGTGGCGGGCGACGATAAGTCTTGCGGAACACGTCGTTGAACCGGCGGATGCTGCTGAAGCCCGCTGCCATCGCAATCGAAGTGATCGGCAGCCGGGTTTCGTCGAGAAGTCGCTTGGCGAAATGAAGGCGACGCGCCTGTGCGACGGCGATAGGAGACGCTCCGAGGTGCTGCACGAACAGGCGATGCAGATGACGTGCGCCGATGCCCAACCGCGCCGCCATCTCTGCCACGCTGCGATCATCGAGCATACCTTCCTCGATCAGTCGCAGGCCGCGGCGCACGACGCCAAGCGTGCCTAGCCAGGCCGGCGTGCCTGGCGCCGCTTCCGGGCGGCAGCGCAGACAGGGACGGAATCCTGCCTCGGCGGCAGCGGCGGCAGTCGGGTAGTAGCGAATGTTCGACCGCTTCGCGTCCCGGACCTTGCACACAGGGCGACAGTAGATTCTCGTGGAAGTCACGGCAATGAAGAATTTGCCGTC
>VBCY01000248.1 GCA_005882995.1 Betaproteobacteria bacterium | reverse complement strand
CGGCGGTCGGGTTGGCCGCAATTCCTCGCTCGATGGCCGCCTTTACTTCATCGGGAGAATGCCCCGTCATGGCCAGGACCTCCGCGAGCCCCATCAGCAGCAGTTCGTCCTTAGGATTTTTCTCGAGCATGCGTTCATAGCGCTTGCGGGCGTCTTCCGGCTTTTGCTCCTCGACGTCGAGCATCGCCAGATTGCGTGCCGCCGTGAAATAGGCGGGATCGACCTCGAGCGCCTTATCGAAGCTGGCGCGGGCGCTCTTGAAGTCGTGCTTGCTGATGTACACCACGCCTCTCACGTTGTAACTGAGAGGGTTAGCCGGCTGCTTCTTTTCGAGCGCGGTGGCCGCCGAGAGTGCCTGGTCGAACTCGCGCCGACGCAGGTGCGCAGTGATAAGTGCGAGATCGGCCTGGTATTCCGTTGTATCGGCTGCGGATAGCGATTCGAGGTCCTTGATGGCGCGTGCCGTGTCCCCGGCCGCGAAGCGAGCTTCCGCCAGTCGCACCTTGGACTTCACATCGCCTTTGTCGATCGCATTCGCTCGCTCGTAGAACTCGGCGGCGCGCGCCGCATTGCCGGAGGCGAGATAAGCCTCGCCCGCTTCACGCAGCAGGGTCGCGTCGTCCGGCGAGCGGCGAAGTGCAAGGTCGAGCATTTCCATCGCTTGTGCGCTGCGACCAGTTCGCAAGTAGATCGCGGCCAGCACCTGCCTGGCCCTGAGCGTGTCCGGGGCTTGAGAGAGCACTTTGCGCAGCGATTCCTCCGACGAAGCGAAGGAGCCAAGTTGAAAATCGATAAGACCCGACAGGTACAGTGTGGGAGGATCGTTGGGTCGCGCGGCAAGCACCGGTTGGATCGCATCGCGCGCATGAGCGGCATCGCCGCGGGCATACGAGACCAGCGCGTCTGCATAGAGCGTAGTGAACAGCTGTGGCCCCGCTTTTTTCATTGCGTCGACTTGCGCGACGGCCTTGTCGATCTGGCCCGATGCGACGAGCAGGGGCACCAAGGCGAATCGGGCCGCCGTAGCGCGAGGGTTCGCCTCGACGACTCCTTCAAGCGTTTTCACGGCTTCTTCGCGCTGGCCCTGATTGACCAGCAGTTGCGCCTTGACGACTGACGCATCCAGGTCGTTAGGGGCCAGTGCAAGCGCTTTGTTGACCAGGCTGAGCGCTTCGGGAATGTTTCCGGACGTCGCAGCGATCTGCGCCTTGACTGTAACAGCGCGCGCATCACCGGACGATGCGCCGAGCGCAGCATCGAGCGTTGCAAGTGCAGCCTTCGGCTCGCCGAGAGACAGATGCGCCATTGCGACAGAGGTCCCGAGGTCTACCATCGCCTGGTTGCTGTCGAGCTTGCGATCACCGAGCTCCGAAATGATTTTGTTGTACTGACCTTGGGCCAGCAGTGTCCTCGCCAGGAGCGGATATGCTTCATTCGGCTGGTACTTCAGATCAAGGGCCTTGCGGATCTCAGTTTCCGCCGGCCCGGGCTCTCCATTCTCCAGCAGCGCCTTGGCCAGAAGAAATCTCGCTTCTGCGTTGTCGGGTGCCTCCTGCAGTGCGCTCTTGAGCTGAATGATTGCAGACCTGGGATCGGATTTCTCAAGATAGGATTTGGCGGAAGCGATGAGCGCGGGGGCTTCATTCTTGCTGCAGCCTGCGAGCACAACGACGACTGCAAGCGCAGCAACGGCGAGCTGCATCGCTCGATTGGAAAAAGTCATCTGCATAGTAGTGATTCCATGGAAGATAAAATGGCCTACTTGAGGCCGAAGCGATGCATCAAGTCGTAGAGTGTCGGTCGGCTCACGCCAAGCAAGTCAGCGGCCTTGCTCAGGTTTCCGTTGACCTTGCCGAGAACGCGAAGCACGGCGTTCTTTTCCGCCTCATCTCTGACTTGCCGCAGGTTAACCGCCGACGGCTCACCCGTCGGCAGCGCGAGACCCACATCCTCGGCATTGACCGTTGACCCCTCAGCCATGATCACCGCGCGTTTGATGACGTTTTCGAGCTCGCGAACGTTCCCCGGCCAGCCGTGCGATTCGATCGCGTTGATTGCATCGGGAAGCAGCGTGATCGCGCCACGCCGCTGTTCCGCGGCGAAGCGCTTGGCAAAGGCATGAGCAAGCAGGGCCGCATCTCCGGCTCGAGCGCGCAGAGGCGGAATCTCGACGGTGATTTCGGCCAGACGGTAATAGAGGTCCTCGCGAAACCTTGCATTGGCAATCTGGTCCTTGAGATTCTGGTGAGTCGCGCAGACGATTCGCACGTCGACAGAAATCTCTTCCCGACCACCGATGCGCTCGATCACGCGCTCCTGTAGAAAGCGCAGCAACTTGGCCTGAACCGCTGGCGAGAGGTCCCCGATCTCATCGAGGAACAGCGTTCCGCTGTTGGCACTTTCGATCTTGCCCAGGGTTTGCTTGTTCGCGCCCGTGAACGCTCCCTTTTCGTATCCGAAGAGTTCGCTCTCGAGCAAGGTCTCGGGGATTGCGGCGCAATTGATGGCGACGAAACGCGCGTCGCGCCGCGGAGAGAGATCGTGCAGCGCCCTCGCCAGAAGTTCCTTGCCGGTGCCGGACTCCCCGAGGATGAGCACGGTCGCCGAAGAAGGGGCAATTTTTTCGATGGTACGGCAGATGCGCAGCATGGCGGGATCGCGGCTGATGATGCCCGACATCCCGGCCAGCGGTTGCGCAGCCTGCAGCCGCTTGTTTTCCTGCTGCAGCTCGTGCACGCGAAACGCCCGGTCGATGGTCCATGTGAGGAGCTCCGGCTCGAACGGCTTGGTGCAGAAATCGTGGGCGCCGAGTGCAATCGCCTTGAGAGCATTAGTCCGGTCATTCTGTCCGGTCAGGACGATGACCTTGGTGTCGGGAGCCAGAGCGTGGATCTCTTCGAGAAGTCGCAGTCCCTCCGTTGGATCGTCCGGATTGGGCGGAAGTCCCAGATCCATGGTCACTACCGCAGGTTCACATCTGCGCAGCTCGACAATGGCCGATGCTCGATCGCTGGCGACAATGCTTTCGTAACCATCGAAAGCCCACTTCATCTGCTTCTGAAGTGCGATATCATCCTCGACGATCAGAAGAGGTTTGCGCTGCTCGGTCATGCGACTTCCTTCAACGGCGCCGACGGAGCTGCCTTGCTATCACCGGTCGGAAGCAAGACCCGAACTCGAGTCCCGACATGGGGAGTGCTGTCGACGAGGAGCTGTCCGCCTAGCTGCGCGACGTATTGAGAGCTCTCGTAGACTCCGATCCCCATGCCCAGTTTCTTGGTCGTTTCGAATGGCTTGAAGAGTCGCTCGCGGATGAATTCTGGCGTCATGCCTACGCCAGTGTCAGCGACTTCGACGACGGCGAATCGATCGTCCCGATCGAGCTTGATCGAAATCCGCCCGCCAGATGGAGTGGCATCGATGGCGTTCTGAACCAGGTGTCCGACGACATGCTCCAGGCGCTCCTCGTCGCCAAGAGCGATGACGCCGCTCGCCAGTTCAAGCTCGATGCGGGCTTCGGGATTGGCTTTCGCGTTGCAGGCTCGTTGGACCACCAGGCCCAGATCGACCGCCCGGGGTCTCTGCACGGGGGTGGTGCCAGTACGGAGCTGCAACATCAGTTTATTCATCCGCTCGATCGCGTGAGCGACGGTCGCCATCATGTCACGCTGGAACTCCGGGTTGTTGCGGTGGCGCTCGGCGTTCTTGAGCAGCAGCACGAGTTGTGCGACGAGATTCTTGAGGTCGTGAACCACAAAGGCCGACATACGGTTGAAGGCGTCGAACTTGCGCGCCTCGAGCAGTGCCTCTGTTGCACGCACCTGCCCCAGATAGCTCGACGCCTGCTGACTCGCGGTCTTCAACAGGTCGCGCACTTCCCAATCGACATCGATCGGCGCTCGTGGCGTGGCCAGCAAGACAAATCCGATCAGCTCGGAACCCGATGTGAGCGGCACCACCAGCCAGACGTGCGGAATCGAGCCGAGCCAGGACGGCAAGGACAGGCCGGGGTATCGCTCCGGTGCTGAGGCAAAATCGCTCAGATCCAATACCCAGCCGGTTCGGGCCAGAAAGGCCGCCAGTGGCCCGCTCGCAGGCTCTGTGGCGCTGATCGCAGGCATGTTCCAGCGCGCGGCCGGGCGATAACCTGCGCTTTCCGTTTCCAGCCATAACATTCCGCCGGGGCTCTCCACCAGGTTCGCCAGCGCCGCAATCGTACGTTCCTGGACCGCATGCGCCACGCTCTCGCCCGATAGTGTGCGCGTGAATCGCAACCATTCTTCGCGATAATCGTAGCGGTAGGAAAAGAAATGCTTGCTGACGAAGACCTTGAGCCTCGACCGGAAGCGTCCGGAAGAAGCGACCAGCAGCACCGCAAACAGCGCCGCGAAAATGAGCTCGATCTGCAGGGCCCGGCCCCAATCGCCTCCGAGGAAGCGCAACAGGTAACCAGCGGCAGCGATCGCGAGCAGGAAGGCACCTGACACCAGTAGAGCGGTGGACTGAAACACCACCTTGCGTGAAAGATGCATATCGACGGTCCAACCGGTGTTGCGTGCCGTCGCGATGGCGATAAACGGAATCACGATGAAATTGGCGATAGCGCGCGCAATCCAGATCGCGGGATCGATGCGAGCGAAAAGCATGGCGTCGGCGAATAAGAAGAGATCGAAGCCGAAAACACCGGCCAAGGCCGCGCAAAGCGGCTTGATCGCCCAGCGCGCGTCCGGCTGCGCACGGCGAAGCAACTGCTCCACAAGCATCAGTCCGAAGACCGCGAGACCGACGCGAATACCGAATTCGACGCGCGGACCGTCGACCAAAATATCCTTGGAAGGCCCGAGTGAAAGGGCGAAGCTGCCGCCGAGGCCGACCGCGGCAACAAACCACAGCCAACGCGGAATGGGCGGCGCCAGCTTTTCCGGTCCGCTGCCGGTTCGTGACACAGCGAAGAGGCTTCCGAGAAATGCGAACCAGGCCCCGTAACGCAAAAGGTCCGCTGCACTGGAAGCACGCTGCACCCATTTCGCATCGAACAAGGCCACGCTCAAGCCGGCGGCAGCCCACATCCCGGTAATGAGCAGCGCCGCGAACAGCAGACCAGCGCGAGCGTTCCTCCGCCAACCTCCCGCCATCCGTATGGCAAACGCAAAACATGCCGCAGCAGTGAGCGCGTAACTCCAGGCAGCGATGGACGCAAGCGTACTGTTAGTCATGAAACGGCTTCTTGACCCGAAAACAAGTGCAGGACTCTAGCGCGGCTTCACCGTGACGGGAAGCCCTATCGCGCTCTACCGCCCGGAGACGGTGGCTTGAGAGTCCCGGCTCCGCGTAATGGCATTGCGAAATGTTGACCCAACCGCTACACCACCGCGCAGCCCCTGTCGGAATCAGTGTGCGCCTTCGCCGAGGGTGACCACTCGGACGGTCTCGAGTAGGATCAAAAGATCCAGAAGGAGGGTGTGATTTTTGACGTAATAGAGATCGTACTCGAGCTTCCTGACGGCCTGTTCGACCGTCGCTCCGTAGGAGTAGCGCACCTGTGCCCATCCCGTGATCCCGGGTTTGATGCTGTGGCGGACCGAGTAGAAGGGTATCTGCTGGGTAAGCATCGCAACAAACTCCGGGCGCTCGGGACGCGGACCCACGAAGCTCATCTCGCCCTTGAGCACATTGATCAGCTGTGGCAGTTCGTCGATGCGCATGCGTCGCATCCACCGGCCGACCCGGGTCACCCGCGGATCGTTCGGAGAAGCCCACTCCGCCTTGCCGTCCTTCTCCGCGTCGTGCGTCATGGAACGGAACTTGAGCACGTTGATGCGGGCGCCGCGCAGGCCCACGCGCTCCTGCCGGAAAATGATCGGGCCGCCGCTATCGATGGCGATCCACGCCGCGAAGAACGCGATAACGGGGAGCGCCAATACGAGCAGAGGCAACGCCACCAGGACGTCGAAAACCCTCTTGACGGACGTGCGAAGCCATCCCTGCCGATAGCCCGAGCCATAGATCAACCAACTCACTTTCAGCGACTCCAGGGGAACGACCCCCATCGCGCGCTCGAAGAATCGCGGCAGATCGGTGACCTGCACACCGTTCAGCCGACAATCGAGCAACTCCCGGAGAGGAAGGACTCCACCGCGCTGTTGGTGAACGGCAACGATTATTTCGTGAATTCGAAACTGCCGGACCGCTTGCTCCAGCGAGCGATTCCTGTCGATGATCCGATGCGATGCAATGGCCGTTTCCTCGACCTTGTCCAGCCCGAAGAAACCCACGAGGTGCACGCCCGGGTTCGCTGATGCGAGCGAGGCCTCGACCATACGGGCTTCCATCCCGGTCCCCAGCACCAGAACCCGATGAGGCCGCATGTTGCCGATCAGCGGGAGCACCACTCCATGCCTGAGCAGGAACAGCCCGCTCACCGTGAACACTGCCGCAATCGCCAGGTTCTCTTCGAAGACGGCGCCGCCAGGCAGAAGCTTCGCCACCAGATAGGCGAGCACAGTGCCGATGGCGGCCGCCAGCACCGCGCGTATGACGTAAAGGCGATCGGATAAGGCTACGCGGGTGCGATAGACGCCAAAGCCGATGTTGAGCGCCACTACCACCGCTGCAAACATCAGCCAGTGGGCGATGTCAGCGGGGGTCGGTGTCGCAATGCGACCGAGGAACCCGATTGCCGCAATGCCGGCGACCACCAACCAGAAGAATTCGGCGACGAGCTGAAATAAGGTCGCCATCGAAACGCCCTGCCGGAAAAGATTTGTCATGGCTCTTTATGAACGGCCGAAGACGACGGTACCGGCAGCAAGGGCAGTTGAACAATCGGAATATTCACTTGACATCAGTCCGCACATTTGGCGTTGAGTGGCGTCCCTATTGTCCGCGAAACAACGCTCTCGAACTTCTCCCGTCGGATTGTTTGCCACGGTGCGTGCATCACAGGCCCACGCGCCAGATCCCCGCTGCGCGCGGAACCGCAAAATCACAGCAACTAATGTACCATTTACTCGCAGTCAATCCTGCGGAGGCAATTGGACTGTATTTTCATAGTCGAATTGGGGTGCAGCGGGCGGTTTCGATCCTTTGGCAATGCAGCGATGGTGGAAGAATGGGCGTTCCGCGGCAGATGATCAGTGAAAAGAATTCAACGTAGTTTTTCATTGATTCGTTACACGTACACTACGAGCCCCCGGATGGGTTGGGTATACCCGCCGGGCGGCTCGTTCCAGCCGCTAGACGGTTAGTGCTAGACGCTGCGTCATTCAGCTGCTTTGCAGAGCTCCGGACACGCTGCTACATGCCAACGTCATGGCTGTTTATGCTGCTCCGCTTCTGTTCGTCAGGCCAGCTCTTTGCCTACGGCACCTCAGGATTCGCAGTCGGCTGTGACACCTTTGCCGTTCGGTTAAGGCTTCCCCTTGCCGGGTGTGGGAAGGACTTTCACCCTCCAAGCAGGTGCGCCCTGCCGGGCGTACCACAAAGAAAACGCCGGCTTGCGCCGGCGTTTTCTTCCCGCTCATCCCCCCGCGCTACGCTGCCCGCCTTCGTACCACGGTCACCCCCGACGCCAGCAACCCGATCGCTAACAGACCCAGCATTCCGGGCTCGGGCACACGCCCCTGCTGCTCGACACCGCCACTGCCATTCGTAGCGAAGCCGGTGACCGAGCAGGTACCGTTGACGCCTTGCGGACACACGAAGACGTGGGCCGCTACAGAAAAGCCACTGGCGTTACCGATCAACACAACCATGTCGCTTGCCCAAGTGCCGCTCGTGTTTGTCAGCAGGACGGTGATCGAGGTCGACCTGTCGCCAGGGGCACCGCTACCGGCGTTGAACGTCTGCTTGAACGAGCCGAACCCATCTTCATTGCCAGCGCCGCCGTTAGCCAGCGGACTGCACGACGCGCAATTGCCGGTCGCGGTTGCAATCCACGTAGCCGCATTGACGTTCACCGCGACTGCGCCTCCATCGGAAAACCAGTAATTGAAGGTTGGGTTATTCGCCAAGAAGGTAACGCTCGCGTGCGTCGAGTCAATCAAATGGACGGTCGCGGTCCCGATTGGGCCGGGAATCGCGATGTTGTTCGTGTCGAGCGTATAGACGAAGTCTGCTACCGCCGCCCCGCTTACTCCGAGGAGTAGTCCGATACCAAGAATCGCTTGCCAGAATCTCTGCCGCATTTGCTGCTCCTTCAAAGTTGCGTTACTCCCCAATTTTTCCGTACCCATTTGTCATGTGGAAGGCGTTTGCAGACACTTAGGCAATAGCCATTCCAGCGTCTGCAACTGCATGATATTCAAGTATAAAAAGCTGTTTGATACAAGATAGGGGTCGCATCCGTAAAATTATGCGACACCACTAAGCAGCGAGGCCCAAAGACCCCGTTGCAACCTCAAGAATCTTCAGGATTGCAGGGGCGTGGCCGCCGCGGTGGTCGCCAATTTTCCGGCTCTCGCCCGGACGGGCCTCGACGCGAGCTCACGGGACAGCATCGCGGTAATCGCGTAGTACAGCCACGCAAGATCGAAATAAGCTGAGTTGAGGAATGCGCCACTTACCAAGTAACCCAGGAGGCCTATCTGGATGCCCCCGGCGTAGCTGCTGATCCATTCCATTCCGGGCCGCTTCTTTGCCTCCCGCCGAAGCCTGTTGAGCTTTAGCAGTGTGCCTATCAAGAGAAACATATACAGGCCTAGGGCGATGAAACCATGCTGACCCAGGACTTGAAAGTAAATACTGTGCGCCGACGAATTGACATAGCCTTGATAGCACCCGGAATATTTTTCGTCGCCAAATCTGAGCCACCGAGGATCGCCGATCTCGTCGAACATGAATCCAGCCCCGGTCACCGGGTAGGCCTTGGCAAGGTTCCAGTTTACTGTCCAAGCCAATAGCCGCTGATTCGCTGAACAATCCTCCTCATAGTTTTCCAGGGTGTCGTAGCGGACAAAAACGCGCTCAGGCAGGATTGCGTGCGCGCCAATGGCCAGAACAACCGCGGCAGTCACGATCAATACACGGTGGCTCAACTTGACCTTGAACAAAAGGAACGCCACCACTACCGCCAGGCCGAGCCAGCCTCCTCGAGAGTAGCTAAAGAATGAAGCAATGACGCTCAACACCGCAGTGACGTACAGGAACCGCTGAAACCACTTTTTCTTTTCTGTTTGGGCGAGCGCCACCAAAACAGGAATCACCATATTCAGCGCCAGAGAAAGAAAGGTGTTGCCCTCGATAAACGTGCCCTCGGGTCCGATTACCTGTTCCCCGGCCCCCGTCACCAATGACCAAATCCCTCCTTTGAAGCCGTAGTAGCCGAGGCTGAAGGCCACAACGAGAAAAAGGTAGCGGATGCGCTCTTTGCCGTAGATAAACATTGTGGCCAGCAGCGTCACGAAGATGATCTTGGCGACTTTCTCGAGCTGCGGCCACGCCAGCTCCGGAGCCCATGCAAAAAAAGTCGTAAAACAGAAATAGGCGAGAAGGACCACCATCAGCACCAGCTCGCGCTCCCAGGGTATGGGACGGCGGTCGCGAGCTAGCAATGCGCCGAAGAGCGTCGCCACGCCGATCACCATGGCGAAGGGCATCGTATACGCAAATCCCCATGTCAGACGGTGAGGATTCATCAGCCCCAGCCAATACCACATGAGTATTCCGATCCACGGTCGCGCAATGCAAACCGGGACCATGGCGAACACGAACACTGTCAATACGTAATCACGCATCCTTACATCCGTTTATTGCGAGCGTCGCGGGACGTTGTGCGAACCGAGAAGGAATTTTATCTCGTTCGCACGACCATACTCGACCTTCTCTGTCGGGTACAAATGTCACTTGGTCAACTCGCCACTCCGGTGCATTGATGCGTCGAGGACCGCCGCCGATGTTGGACGATTGGCCGATTATAATAACGATTTCGCAGATTCCTTGCATTGCGCGAAGGGCGCGGTGCGCCGCGGCTCCGCGGCGTGGCGAGACCACTCTATGGCGTCATCGCATCGACTGAAGCTGGCATACGGACTTGCGTTCCTGATATTGCTGCTGAGCCTCGCGACCAATATCGTGCTGGGGAAGGCGCTGTACGAGGCCTTCGCTAAGATCCAGTTCGGCCGAATATTTCCGCTGGGCTATATACCGGAAGATCGTCCACTCTCCAACTCGTCGGCGCACGGCCCCTCGATTTCATTTTGGGGCGATTCGCGTGCTTTACTTTGGGACAAGTCGGCCCTCACCGACATCTTGACGGTGCACGACTACACCCACGGCGGAATCACCTCGAGCCAGCTTCTATTGCAGCTGCGGACACAGCCGACGGTGCGGACCGATTACGCGGTCGTGCAGATCGGCATCAACGACCTGCATCCCTTGGGTGCGCTCGGTCCGTATAACGAAGAGATCCGCGATCAGCTCAAGAACAATGTGCTGTCCGTTCGCGACGCCTTGCTGGAACGCAGCAAAGTGATCGTGCTGACTACCTTGTTTCCGCCCGGCCACGTACCCTTGTCACGACGCCTGGCTTGGGATCCGGCAACTTTACAATACGTGCATGAAGTCAACGAAGTGCTCAATCAAACAACGGATGGGAGACGCGTAGTGCTTCTCGATGCGTACACGTTGCTAAGCGGCGCCGATTCGTATCTTGCCGATCAATTTATCGACAGCGACTTTTTCCTGCACGTCAACCGCGAGGCATATTCACGGCTGAACGCGCGGCTGCGGCAGATTGTTCTGGAATACCAGCCGCTCCCTCATAACTGAAGTACCGCTTCAGGGCGAGGATGCGCTTTTCGAAAAGATTCCAGCTAAGTACCGCGAGTATCCACGATACGATGAACGACAGCGCCATACAGACCACGAACACGGTTTCATGGCCGATGGCAGGCTCGACTCCGGCCAGCGCACGGGTGGCAACGGGGAATATTGCACTGGCTACGGGGACATGAACCACGTACAGCGCGTAGCTGTACTTGCCGGTCTGGCGCATGAAATGCGTTGTGAAGAAGCGTGAGATGCCGGTTGTTTCTCGGGCGCTCAGTACCCAGACCAGCAGGGCTCCGAACACGACGGCCGCGAAGGTGTACCCGAACGTAGCCATCTGCCTGCTCCACATGAAGGCATCCCCATCGGCGATGCGGACTGCCGCGAGGCCGCAGGCCGCCAACGGTGCCGCGATGAGCAGCCATCGCCTGGCCTCCGCCATCAAGCGCGGCGAACGCGCGCAAATGGCCAAACATGATCCGACGGCGAGTCCGTCCCAGTGGGTAAAGGTCATCGTATACAGTGCCCCGGTGCTGACGCCGAGGTTAATCAGAACAATGCGCGACAGCAGTGATAGACAGAGAAGCATAAGGCTGAGGCGCAGAAGATTGCGATCGGTCAAGGCGAAGACTACGAGGGGCCACACGATATAGAACTGCTCTTCCACGGCCAGCGACCAGAGATACCCACCCGACGTCTGACCAAACGACCCCTCACGCGCGAACAGCCAGTTCGCCGCGTAGAGCCAGAACCACGCTTGCTTGTCCCGCATGCCTTGTAATTGCGGCGGCACGGATGGGAGCACGGTCGGAAGCAAGACCAGGAGGACCAGGAGGCCCATGTAGTACAGCGGCCAGATCCGTAGAAATCTCCTCGCCAGAAAGGTCCGGAAATAGTGAGCCTCTGTACGTGTTTCGACCAGGATCCCGGTAATCAAGAAACCTGAGAGCACGAAGAAAAGATCGACACCCAGCCACCCCGTTTGCGCGAGCTGGAGCAGCCAGCCCGCG
>VBCY01000247.1 GCA_005882995.1 Betaproteobacteria bacterium | reverse complement strand
CGGACTTCGGCGGAAGATAAACCGGCCGAAAGTAGGTTTTTACTTTCGGACGACGCAATAGGCCAGTAGCTCAATTGGCAGAGCGGCGGTCTCCAAAACCGCAGGTTGGGGGTTCGATTCCCTCCTGGCCTGCCAGCGAAGGCAGAGGACGAAAGCAGGCAGCAATGCTCGACAAGATCAAGATGGGTGTGGCGATCGCTCTGGTGGTCGCAGGCGTGTGGGGCTACTACTACTTCGCTGACGTCGCGCAGGTATTGCGCGTGCTGATGGTGCTGGCAGGCCTGCTCGCCGCAGCAGGCGTGGCTTGGCTCACGGAACCCGGCAAGCAGTTGTTCGCATTCGGACAGGAGGCGTGGCAGGAAGCGGGCAAGGTCTCGTGGCCAACGCGCAAGGAAACCGTTCAGACCACTGCAGTGGTCTTTGCCTTCGTCGTGGTCATGGCGCTTTTCCTGTTCGCTGTGGACACCTCCCTGGCTTGGGTCATCAAGATGATCACAGGACGGGCGGAAGCATGAGCGGTGGCAAGAAGTGGTACGTCGTGCATGCCTACTCGGGGTTCGAGAAGAGCGTCATGCGCGCGCTGACTGAGCGTATCAAGCGCTCCGAGATGGCTGACAAGTTCGGCAAGATTCTGGTGCCTGTCGAAGAAGTCGTGGAAATGAAGAATGGCGCCAAGGCGATTTCCGAGCGCAAGTTCTTTCCCGGCTACGTGCTCGTCGAAATGGAGATGACCGACGATACCTGGCATCTGGTGAAGAGCACGCCTAAGGTGACCGGATTCGTGGGCGGCACGGCCAACAAGCCGACGCCGATTTCGCAGAAGGACGTCGACGCGATCCTGCGGCAGGTGCAGGAGGGCGTCGAGAAGCCGCGTCCAAAGGTGTTGTTCGAGATGGGCGAGGCGGTGAGAGTCAAGGAGGGCCCGTTCACGGATTTCCACGGCAACGTGGAGGACGTGAACTACGAGAAGAGCAAGTTGCGCGTCTCGGTCACCATATTCGGGCGGTCGACGCCGGTCGAGCTGGATTTCAGTCAGGTTGAAAAAGCATGAGCTCGTCGTTCCCGCTTACACGCGGACCCAGTGTCTTGTACAACGACGCTGGATTCCCGATTTCGCGGAAATGACGCAAGTTGAACCGGGGAGGGCGCCAGGCGTCCGCTTGAACCCAAACAGGAGCTGACATGGCAAAGAAAGTCTTGGCGTTCATCAAGTTGCAGGTGCCGGCGGGGAAAGCGAACCCGAGCCCACCGATCGGGCCCGCGCTTGGTCAGCGGGGCTTGAACATCATGGAATTCTGCAAGGCGTTCAACGCCCAGACGCAGAAGATGGAGCCGGGGCTGCCGATTCCGGTCGTCATTACTGCGTATGCGGACAAAAGCTTCAGCTTCGTCATGAAGACCCCGCCGGCGACGGTGCTGATCATGAAGGCGGCGAAGGTGGAAAAGGGAAGCAGCACCCCGCATACCGAGAAAGTTGGCAAGCTTACTCGCGCGCAAGCCGAGGAAATCGCCAAGACCAAGACGCCCGACCTTACCGCCGCCGATCTCGATGCCGCGGTGAGGACGATCGCGGGAAGCGCCCGCAGCATGGGCATCACCGTTGACGGAGTGAAGTGATCATGGCCACGGCACAGAACAAAGTATCGCCGCGCCTCTCCAAGCGAATGAAGGGCGTCCGCAGCAAAGTAGACCATGGCCAGGCCTACCCCATCGAAGACGCTCTCAAGCTGGTGAAAGAAACCGCCACCGCCAAGTTCGACGAATCGGTGGATGTTGCCGTCAATCTGGGCGTGGATGCCAAAAAATCCGACCAGACAGTCCGTGGCTCGGTCGTGCTTCCCGCAGGAACCGGAAAGAAGGTTCGCATCGCGGTGTTTGCGCAGGGCGACAAGGCGAAAGCAGCGCAGGAAGCGGGCGCCGACATCATCGGCTTCGACGACCTGGCCGCCAAGATCAAGGAAGGTTTTATGGATTTTGACGTCGTCATCGCGACGCCGGACGCGATGAAGGTCGTTGGCCAGCTCGGGCAGATCCTCGGGCCTCGCGGCTTGATGCCCAACCCCAAGGTTGGGACGGTGTCGCCGGATGTTGCCGCGGCGGTCAAGAATGCGAGGGCCGGTCAGGTGCAATTCCGTACTGACAAGGGCGGTATTGTCCAATGCACCATCGGCCGTGCCTCGTTCACGCCGGAACAATTGAAGACGAATCTCATGGCGCTGATCGAGGCGTTGAACAAGTCGAGGCCCAAGGACACCAAGGGCATTTATCTGAAAAAGATCAGCGTCTCAAGCACGATGGGCGCGGGCGTGCGAGTCGACACGACGGGCCTGGCAACGCAGGCGCCGGTGCATTAGCAGGCAGGAATAAGCATTTGAGGGAACGCCGGAATCAAGGTAATACCGGCGAGCCGTCAAAGACCGTAGGAGTCCCTCGAGGACTTAAACGCCGGCAATTTGGGCGTCCTACGCAGATGGTGTCCCGAAAACAGGAACATGCATCTTCGAGGATGCACCTGACGTAAGGTCACCGAGGGCGCGAGCCGGGAACGGCTAAGCGCATGTTGTGAAACTGGAGAGGACCTTGGGTCTTAATCTGGAGCAAAAGCAGGAAGTAGTCGCAGAAGTCGCCAAGCAAGTCGCGAGCGCTCAGGCCATTGTGCTGGCCGAGAACCGCGGCATGCCGGTGGCGGCCATGACGCAACTGCGGGCGAAGGCGAGAGCTTCCGGCGTCTACTTCAGGGTGGTCAAAAACACCCTGGTGCGGCGCGCGGTGGCTGAGACGCCTTTCGCTTCGCTGGCAGAAGGCATGGTCGGACCACTGGCCTACGGCATCGGCAGCGATCCGGTCGCCGTAGCGAAAGTGCTGTCGGACTTCGCTAAGGCCAACGAGAAATTTGTCATTCGGGGCGGTGCGATGCCCGGCCAGGTGATGTCCGCTAAGGAGATCGCCGCGTTGGCCGCACTGCCGTCGCGCGACGAATTGATCGCCAAGTTGCTTGGAACCATGCAGGCGCCTATCGCCAAATTCGTCCGCACGCTCAACGATGTGCCGGGCAAATTCGTGCGGACCTTGGCAGCCGTGCGCGATGCCATGCCGGCGGCCTGAAGCGACTACCCAATCTCAAACCTTACGATTCAGGAGCTAAAAATGGCTGTTGCACAAGCTGAAATCCTCGACAAGATCGCGTCGATGACCGTTCTCGAGCTCTCCGAGCTCATCAAGGCAATGGAAGAAAAGTTTGGCGTCTCCGCTGCAGCTGCGGTTTCTGTAGCAGCCCCCGCTGCAGGTGGCGCTGCCGCTCCGGCTGCGGAAGAACAGACTGAGTTCACCGTCGTTCTCTCCGCGTTCGGAGACAACAAGGTGAACGTGATCAAGGCGGTTCGCGAGCTCACGGGTCTGGGCCTCAAGGAAGCGAAGGACCTGGTCGATGGCGCGCCGAAGCCGGTCAAGGAAGGCATCAACAAGGCTGACGCCGAGGCTGCGAAGAAGAAGCTGGAAGACGCAGGCGCAAAAGTGGAATTGAAATAGCACTTGCTTTGAGCGGACAACGGCCCCATGTACCGTTGTTCGCCTTCCCCCAGAAGGGGATGAAGACGAGCGGATTCCAACGAGTCCTCTCATCTTTGTCTTCTGAACCGACTGCAGAAGACAGGTTTGGTCGGACGGTGCATGTCGTTGAATTCGGTGCGCCGTTGTCCGCCAGCGGTTGGTAGTGGCCAACCACCATCCTCTAGGGCGCAATGCCCTGCACAGCCGATGAGACGGGAAGCGCGTGCGGCCGGAGTCCTATTGAACGGCCGCCGGGTTCCCAAATGAAAGTCAGCGAGGTCGAGGTCCATGACTCAGTATTCGTTTACCGAGAAGAAGCGCATTCGCAAGAGTTTCGCCAAGCGCGCGAGCGTGCTCCAGGTGCCGTTTTTGCTGGAGACGCAGCTCGCGTCGTACCGGGCGTTCCTGCAGTCGGGTACACCAGGGGAGGCGCGCAAGAATGAGGGCCTGCAGGCCGCCTTCACCTCGATTTTCCCGATTTCGAGCCACTCCGGGAACGCGCGGCTGGAATTCGTCAGTTATTCGCTTCTACCGCCCGCCTTCGATGTGATCGAATGCCAGCAACGCGGCTTGACGTATTGCTCCGCCCTGCGCGCCAAGGTGCGCTTGATCCTCATGGACAAGGAAGCGCCCAAGGAGACCGTCAAGGAGGTGAAGGAGCAAGAGGTCTACATGGGAGAGATCCCGCTCATGACCGACAACGGTTCCTTCATCATCAATGGCACCGAGCGTGTCATCGTGTCACAGCTCCATCGCTCGCCGGGGGTGTTCTTCGAGCACGACCGCGGCAAGACGTATTCGTCGGGCAAACTTCTGTTCTCGGCGCGAGTGATTCCCTATCGCGGATCATGGCTCGACTTCGAGTTCGATCCCAAGGATTACCTGTATTTCCGGGTCGACCGCCGGCGCAAGATGCCGGTGACGACGCTGCTCAAGGCGATCGGCCTCACCAACGAGGACATCCTCAAGCATTTCTTCGCCTTCGATTCGTTCCATCTGTCGAAGAAGGGTTCGCATATGGACCTGGTGCCGGAGCGGCTTCGCGGCGAGGTCGCGCGCTTCGACCTGCTCGGCAAGGACGGCAAGGTGCTGGTCCAGAAAGACAAGCGGATCACTGCACGCCACATCCGCGATCTCGGCGACGCCGGCGTCAAGAAGATCACCGTACCGAGTGACTATATTGTCGGCCGTACGCTCGCGGAAAACATTGTCAACAAGGAGACCGGCGAGATCCTCGCTTCGGCGAACGACGAGATCACCGATGACCTGCTCGCCAAGCTGACCGAAGCGGGTGTGACCAACATTCACACCATCTACGTGAACGACCTCGACCAGGGGCCGTACATCGCGCAGACGCTGAAGATGGACGACACGCCCGACCAGACCGCGGCTCGCATCGCGATCTATCGCATGATGCGACCCGGCGAGCCGCCGACCGAGGACGCGGTCGAGGCACTGTTCCATGGGCTGTTTTTCAACGATGAGCGCTACGACCTCTCGCCCGTCGGCCGCATGAAGTTCAATCGCCGGGTTGGCCGCAGCGAGCTTACCGGACCGGCCACGCTGACCAACGAAGACATCATCGCGGTCATCCGTATCCTGGTCGAGTTGCGCAACGGGCGCGGTGAGATCGACGACATCGATCACCTGGGCAACCGCCGCGTGCGCTCGGTGGGCGAGCTTGCAGAGAACCAGT
>VBCY01000246.1 GCA_005882995.1 Betaproteobacteria bacterium | reverse complement strand
GACATAATGGCTTCCTGTCAGTAGGAGGCGGCCTGCCTCCTCGGTATCGTGGATTGCGTGGCGAACCACGCAGAGCCACACGTTGAGGCGCGAAGGCGTCAACCGGAAAACAGGAGGCAGGCCATGGGTCAGAAGTCTATCGCGCTGGGATAAGCGCGGAAGAGGGGGAACTAAGATGAGTTAGCGAAACCTCTTATTGAAATCCAGCTGGTGCAAGTCCAGCCCGGTCAACGCCGTAGCGGGCAGGCCGGTAGCGCGTGTTGCCATTCGCCGGGCGACTGGCGGGTGCGAAGCGTACATAGCAAGGAAGCAGGCCGTGAGGATCAGCTCCGAAATCTGATTCCTCGTTGCGAATGCCGACGCCGTTAGACTGGCGGAAGGCAGCATCCAGGTAACCGATAGCGCGAGGGTGCCAGGAGTCGCCGGAGTCCCTAGCCCAGGGCATGCTTTCAAAGGGATTTCCCGTGAACCCAGGAGAGCTCCCTGCTTCTCCCGCATAGTGGGTGCGGTTTCGCCCAACCCAAAGCAAACCAGGTCTCGTGGGGCAGGAGGGATTCCCTGCGGGAAGCGAACAAGCCCTCAACGTGGAGCAACCTGACGCCGAGGGAGACCAGAGGCGCCAGCTACGAGCAGATGAGCAGTCGTACGAGTCCATGGTACCGATGAAGGTGGAGAACCGCAGGGCTCCCGAGAAGGGGCGGCCACGGCATCCACTGGAGGGACGGGACGAACAGGTCGATGCATCGACACAGAGCCACAGGTACGGGACACAGAATCCGAGAAAGTATGTCAAATGGAACTGAGTCGAATAGCGGAGCTGGCCAAGCAAGATGCGGGGCGCAAGTTCTACTCGATCGCTCACTTTCTGACGAAAGAGGCGTTGTGGGAAGCATTTGAGAGTCTACGCAAGGACGCGGCCGCCGGTGTGGACGGCGTCACCTACGCGGAATACAAAGAGCACCTCGTCGAGAATCTTGGCAAGTTGCACGAGAAGCTGACGAGCGGAACCTATCGGGCGCAGCCGCTACGACGGATCTATATCGACAAGGAGGACGGGCGAAAGAGGCCGATCTCGATCCCCTCCCTTGAAGACAAGATCGTCCAGCGGGCCACGGTGGAACTGCTCAATGCGATCTTCGAGCAAGACTTCCTCGACTGCTCGCACGGATTCCGGCCGGGACGAAGCGCACACGAGGCACTCGACGAAGTCGGCAGAGCGCTGTGCACGATGCCGATGGAGTGCGTTCTGGAGCTCGACATCTGTGCCTACTTCGACTCGATCGTGCGGGAACTACTCATGGAGATGATCGAGCGCAGGGTAAGTGATGCAAGCATCCTCAGGTTAATTCGGAAGTGGATCAACGTTGGCGTAATTGACGAGGGGAAACTGCTCGTAAGCGAGACGGGGACGGGTCAAGGGCAGATCATCAGCCCATTGCTCGCCAACGTCTACCTTCATCATGTGCTCGATTTGTGGCTGCAGGGCGAGGTGAAGCCGCGCTTAAAGGGCGGGGTCGTCGAAGTCCGCTATGCCGATGACGCCGTACTCTGCTTTCAGTACCGTGAGGATGCGCAGAGGGTGTTACGCGTGCTACCCAAGAGGTTTGCGAAGTTCGGGCTGACACTCCATCCGGAGAAGACACGCCTCGTGGAGTTCGGGCGCAAGACCCTCGCGACGGCGGCACGGTTGGGGATCAAACCCGCAACGTTCGATTTCCTGGGCTTTACCCACAGGTGCGCGCGCAGCCGGAGAGGGAAGTTCACGGTGCACGTCAAGTCGATGAAGAAGCGCCTGGCGCGGGCCTTCAAGGCCGTGGCCGAATGGTGCCGTGAGCATCGGCATGACCCCGTGGCGCAACAGCAACAAACCCTCAATGCGAAACTGCGGGGCCACTACCAGTACTACGGACGCCCGACGAACTACCGAAGTTTGCGGCAGTTCTATCGGGGGGTCCTTCGTCTCTGGCACAAGTGGCTCAACCGGCGCACGCGCGGCAAGAGCCTCCCGTGGCCCGCGTATGTTCACCTTCTGCAGCGCCATCCCCTGTTGCGCCCCCGGATCACTCATGCCTGGGTTGGCTCGTTGAGTCGTACCTGAGGAACCCGCTGCGGCAATTCCGCACGGTGGGGTCTGTGAGGAGCGGGGGCGGCAACGCCCTCGCTTACTCGGAGCAAGCTGTACGTCGGTATGGACGTGCACAAGGAATCAATCGACGATATCGCCGTTGCCGAGGAAGGCGGCGAGGTTCGCCATCATGGTCAAATCGGCGGTGACATGAATGCGCTGTGGCGAGCGGTGCGTAAGCTCGAGTCGTCGGGCCGGGAGTTGGTGTTCGTCTACGAGGCGGGGCCGTGCGGGTTTGGCATCTATCGCGGCTTGACCGCGCGTGGGCATACCTGTTGGGTAGTGGCGCCATCGAACACGCCGCGGCGGGTGCGCGATCGCATCAAGACCGACCGGCGCGATAGCCTGAAGCTCTCGGGTCTGGCGCGCGCGGGCGAGCTCACGCCGATCTATGTGCCGGACGTGCGCGATGAAGCGATGCGCGATCTGGTACGCGCGCGCGAGGACGCGGTGATGATGCAACGCCAGGCGCGACAACGGTTGGCGGCGCTGCTGCTGCGTAACGATGTGCGGTACGCGGGCAAGACGGCCTGGACCGCAGCCCATCGACGCTGGATTGCGGATCTGAAGCTGCCGCAGTCTGCGCAACGGCTGGCCTTTGAAGAGTACGTGCAAGCGGTGGAGGAGGCGAGCGCGCGGGTGCAGCGGCTTGGCCAATGCATCGAACAGGAACTGGCCACTTGGCGCTGGCGCTCGGTGGTGGCCGCGCTGCAGGCTTGCCGGGGTATTCAACTCATTCATGGCGTGCGCATCGTGGCCGAGTTGGGCGATCTATCCCGCTTTAGCCATCCGCGCCGGCTCATGGCCTATCTCGGCCTGATCCCCAGTGAAGATTCCTCCGGGGAGCATCGCCAACAAGGCGCCATTACCAAAGCCGGCAATAGCTCGGCGCGGCGCGCACTAGTGGAGGCGGCGTGGGCCTATCAATACGGCGCGAAGGTGAGCGCACTGATCGCGCGTCGCCAAGCCGAGGTGCCCAAGGCCGCGCTCGACATCGCTTGGAAGGCGCAAGTGCGGCTATGCGCCCGCTTTCGCAGACTCGCGGCACGCAGGGTCAACCGCAACAAGATCGTGGTGGCGATCGCGCGCGAGCTGGCCGGCTTCGTGTGGGCCATTGCGCAACACGCCAAGCCCATTTGATGGATGCAACTGGACGCACGCAGAAAGGAGGCAGCACACCAGCAGCTTGACCCTTCAGCTCGATAGGCGAGGTGACGCGCTCGCGGTTGGAGAATCCTCGGACGGATTATTGGATCGGCAATCGCTGCGACACCCCAGACGTTAGAGCGAGGCAGCTCCGTGACGAACAACAGTCTTGCGGCTAACCAACGCCCGCATATCAGTTTGATCGACCGTCGTCACAGATGAGCCCGTCGCC
>VBCY01000244.1 GCA_005882995.1 Betaproteobacteria bacterium | reverse complement strand
GCGTGAACCAGCGATTCGTGACAAAGGCGCGGACGGTATCCGACCCGACGCCCATCGCCGCCAGTTTCTGCTCATGGATCGTGCGGATGTCTTCAGGGGACCGGTCCCATACCAGATTACTGACGGTTGCGGTCGTGGAGATCGCGGTCGCGATTCCGGCCGTTGACACGGCCAAGGCTACGTCGAGAGAGACACCGCCCGCCACCGCAGCCCGTGCCAAGTCATCGAGCTGCTTGGCGAGCACTGGGTTCGTCGTATAGGGATCTGCGCCGGCTTGCTTCGCAATCCTGCGCTTCGCCTTGTTGACGCCGAGAAGATTCATTGCCGTGTCGCTGGCGCCGGATGAAGAATCGGGTCCTGCCGAGGATTCCGTGGCACGCGAGATCGTCGTGGTCGCGGACTGAAAGAAGCGCCCCACACCGGCAGGAAGGCCCGAAAGCGTCGCGACCGGATTCATCACCGCCTGCCCGATCGCTGCGCCGGTCTTCATGGCCGAAGCGGCAAGCGCGTCGGCGAATACGCCGCTCTGACTCAATTGACTCAGCTGAGCGATCGCCGCCAATTCGCTCACGCGAATGGACAGCATCTCGGTGCCGTCGGCGTTGAAGGTGCCTGCGGGCGCACGCAGCGTGAACTGACCCATATAGCCCATCACAGGCACGGTCGAGTCGATTGTGTAACCAGAGGCGTTGAGTAGCGCCGGCGGCGCGAGCATCGCCGCGTCGAGGGTCGGCATCGGTTCAACGGGCGGCAGCGTGGCCGCAAGCAGTGCGGGCGCGCTCAGAATCAGACCAAGCGCTAGCATTCGACGTAGGCACATCAGGATATCTCCTATGAGAGTTGCGAGAAACGGGCAGCATGGTACACCCGATTCGGGGTACAAACGATTGAGGAAGCGAGATGTCACCATTAATGCGCGTGCAGCGACTGCCCGAGGCTCATGAGATTTTGGGGAATCACGCGGATGACACCTCGACGCGGACTATCGATGTCCGCTATGAGAAAGAACGCGATGGAAACAACCAGCGGCAAAACCACAAGCAGGCGCGAATCGGCTTTAGCGCTTTTCGCACCAATGCCAACCAGCAGGGTTGCGCAAATGGCGATCGCCGCCATCAACATCCATGCCGCGATCGGGATTCGGTTCCACCAAGCGGCCTGGGTGTAACCCTGAGAGTTCAACACGTCGTTCATTCCCGCAACCGCAAGCGCGATAAGAGGTGTCGGCTGTGCAGACGCCGGCACCTGGACTGCTGACCACAGCTCGGCTTGCAATTTGGCAGTACTGGCATTGATCTGTTCAAGCGGTTGCTCATCGCGAGTCGTATAGAACAACACACGCTGATCGAGATAGCTCAGAAGCAATCCCCGCACCTTCGCGGCATCGGCAGCAGGCAGGAGATCGACTCTAATATATTCCGTACCGATCGCATTGGCCTCTTGCTCCTCATAGTTCTTACGTTGGTCGTATCGGCCTAGAGCCATCGAAAATGTGAATCCGATGATCAGCCCGAGCAGGGTGAGCGTTGCGCCCTGGATTACTCCAAAGTCCTCCTGCAGCTCAGCCGCCTGGGATCTAAATCTCTTGAACCAAGTCGCACCGATCCACGCTGAAAGCCACAGCACCAGGAAAGAGACGGGAAAGAGAACCACCGGGTGGCGGAAAACGAGCACCGAGTCATCCAAAAACGTGATCATTCACTGCCTCGCGCGACGTCAACAACAACACGCTCACTTGAATAGTTCTACGGTCCCGAACGGGTCAGCCGACCGACTTTCTCCGGCATGACGAGAGCCAACATTTCGACCAACAACTTGCTGGACATCCGTTTGGTCGGCGAGCGTGCGAGCGTAGCAAAAAACAAGCGACCTATGCGGGCCGTCCGTCTGATTGACGCTTGCTGCGATCCTCCTTTCGTCTGATCGTTGGGCCTGGATCAGTCATTGCGCGCTCAAACCTGCGGTAGTGGCACCGGCCCGAAGAAGATCCGAAGGATCCTTTCCTTGCCGATTACGCGCACCAATTCATGCATCGAGCAATACATGAGGATCAGGACGAGCAGGATGATCTGGACAGCCCAGAAATGTGGCCAAACGATTTCCGCGAGCAGCTTCTCGTTGCCGGCGACAACGCCACCAGCTTGCTTCGAAAAATCGTATAAGCGTTCCAGATAGTGAATGAGCGCCGACATCAACAAGTAGATCAACGTCTTCCACGCAACGTTGTATATCAGCGGCCGTTCTGGGAAACGATTGATGATCGGCAGCATGTCCGCGATGAGCACCGACTTGCCGAGAATGAGGGCTGCGACCGCAATCGAAATCGTCGACAGCGGCGCGAGCCCTGTTCCCTTGAGCATCAACACCCGAACAAATGCGACGATATGCAGCGCGACGAAAAAGAAAATCGTCGGTGGAATCATCGCCAGGAATTCTTCCTTGATCTTATCGGATAGCTTGCTCATGGCGTTCCAATCGCTCAATGCTGCGTTTCGGCCTCCGGCCAGAACGGCCCGACCGAAGTCCATGTTGATCAGTACGGAGTCCAGAAGCTTAGGTCATTGGTTGCGCCATTGTTCTATGTCATTGCCTGCGCCGTATTTCTCCGCTTCGTTCAAGTCAGCCAATCGCTTTTGTCGCATCGCTTTCCTGGCCGCGGTCTTCTGTTCGGGAGTCATCGCCTCCCACTTGGCCTTCGCCGCATCGTGCTGAGCCTTCGCCTCCGCCGTTTGCCCCTTGGTCATCGCGGTGAGGTCGTCGTTCGCACCGAGCAGCTCCATCGAGTTGAGGTCCGCCAACTTCTTGCTGCGCGCGGATTGGGTTGCCGCCGTCTTTTCCGCCGGTGTCATCGTCGCCCATTTGGCCTTCGCCGCATCGCGCTCGGCCTTCATTTGCGCCGACTGCTCGGCGGTCAGTGGCTTCACATCCATTCCGCTATAGAGACTGTTATCGGCCAGCGCGACGGACGCGCCGAATGCCAACGCCGCGGCGGACATTGCAAGTTGCAGTTGCTTCATGATCAACTCCTCAGTGATGGGTGGTTGCGCTTGCTCGAAAAAACGGGCGACCGTTGCAGGCC
>VBCY01000245.1 GCA_005882995.1 Betaproteobacteria bacterium | reverse complement strand
CCGCCGAGCGCGTGGTCGAACAGCTCGGCGGTGCGCTCGAGCGCACGCTCGCCGCGCTCGAACCGTATCTTTTGCAATTGCGGCTCGAAATGGGAGCGGCGAATGCGTGAGCCGGCCTTCTGGTACCGGCCATCGTCATGGATATCGATCGTACTGTCGCCGCTCGGCGCGCTCTATGGCTTGATCTCGGCTCAGCGACTGCAGCACGAGGGCTTTGATGCCGGCATCCCCGTGCTTTGCGTCGGTAGCTATCATCACGGCGGCGCCGGCAAGACTCCGACCGTGCTGGCACTCGCAAAGCTGCTGCGCGAACTGGGCGAGACGTATGGCGGACGATTGCGCGGGCCCATCATGGTCGATCCCGCGCGGCATGGTGCGGCCGATGTCGGCGATGAGCCCTTGATGCTGGCGCGAACGGTTCCGGTGGCCGTCGCGCGCGATCGCATCGATGGCGTCGCATTGGCGCGGTCGCAACGTGCCAGCGTGATCCTGCTGGACGACGGCTTCCAGAATCCCACGATTACCAAGGATGCCTCGCTGATCGTGATCGACGGCGAGCGCGGCCTCGGCAATGCTTGCGTGTTTCCCGCCGGCCCCTTGCGCGCGCCGCTAGCGCCGCAACTCGCCCGCACCGACGCGCTGATCGTCGTAGGCGACGGCAACGCTGCCAAGGCGGTTGCTGCCGACATCGCCGCTCGGGGCAAACCGGTGCTGTCTGCACATCTTAAGCCTGAGGATGTCTCGGTGGCGGCATTGCGAGGCAAACGTGTCCTGGCCTTTGCCGGGATCGGCGATCCCAACAGGTTCTTCAGGACGCTGCGAGCCAGCGGGATCGATGTTGTACGCGAGCGTGCCTTCCCCGATCACCATCCGTTTTCGAAAAGCGAAATCGAAAACCTGACCGCAGAAGCAAAAGGCGATGTGCTGACGCTGGTGACAACGGAAAAGGATCTGGCGCGGCTGCGCGGTAGTGAGGGGGCGGAAGAGATTGTGCCGTTTGCGGTGACGCTTGAGTTCGACGGCGCCACGCAGTTGCGGAACTTCCTATCGGAGCGGTTGTTCAAGGCGCGCGAGAAGAGATTTCGGTCGTCATCCTGAGGAGCCGCGCTCTTGCGCGGCGTCTCGAAGGATGGCCGCACCTACCGCCGTCATCCTTCGAGGCTCGCCCAAGCTGACGGCGCAAACGCGCCGTCAGGCTCGCACTCAGGATGACGAACACTAACCTTGTGTCTTCAGCGCGCGGGGAAAATGCCGCTGCAGCACGGCGCTGGGGACGGCATAGGCCTCCTGCAGGTCGACGCTCCAATATTTCAGTTCGTCGAGTGGTATCCGTACATCGGTCACCGCGCAGCGCACATAGGTTCCCGGCGAGATCACGCGGAAATCGCCATCCAGATATAGGACCGAATTTGTTCAGCACCGTTGATCTCTCCGACTAACCTCGCCCGGCTGTTCAGGCTCGGTTCATGTTTACAAACGCGATCTACCATAGATAGGCCACGGTGTCCGCCCGTAAAACCCACCGATTTGTGATGAATTGCCGCCTTGGCCACATGGTAATTTCACGTCATGGCCGCTGTTTTTCCAGCACCCTAGCAAGCCGGCAAGCCGATGCGCCTTCTGTCAGCAATTGCATTCCTGACGCTACTTACCTTGGCTTTTGCGGCGGACGCGGCGCCGGCACCTTCCCCGCGTCAGGTCGAGATTCCCTCAGACAGCGGGACATTGCACGCCCAGCTTTATAAACCCGAAGGTGACGGCCCGTTTCCGGTCGTGATCGCTCTGCACGGGTGCGGCGGATTGGCCGGCCATTCCGAACCGGTGCAGGCGCGCTATCGCGATTGGGCCGAGCAATTGTTGAAAGCCGGCAAGGCGGTGTTGCTGCCCGACTCCTATGCTTCGCGCGAA
>VBCY01000243.1:8810-20201 GCA_005882995.1 Betaproteobacteria bacterium | reverse complement strand
AAATGCCGACGAATCGTCGGCAGTACTGTCTGCGCGGCTAGAGCGCTGCCAACGGGTTTTTGGCTCCGGCACAGTGAGTCCCGTAAGTGCGCTGCCGCGAAGGAGCGGTTCCTCGTAGTCTAAAGGCAGCCTCCCGAAGTCATACGTCGGCGATGCTGCCACGGCATTCAGTCCCAGGTTTCGAACAACAAGGTAAAAGTGCGCCAGTGCAGGGACGGATGTCGCCGGGTCCGGTGCCAGCTCGTCCTCGGCATAGAAGTATTCGGTGGTGTCGCCTACACACTCCGGGCCTTTTATCGGTACTGCCTGAAAGGAGAGGAGATCTGCCGCCGATGCGTCCGGAATGGGCCCGAAAGCCGCGAAGGTCGAACAAGCAATGGCGGATGTGAAGCTCGTGAAGGCCTGCCGCATTGTCTTGCGTCGCGAGCTCACGCCGCTATGGGCGCGACCTTTTATCCTGGATTGACTCTGTAAGCTCATTGAGATTCGTCGGTGCCACCGCATTCGTTCAATCGCGGCAGTCGGGCAACTGTATATTCGACCTGACGTAGTAGAGGATACAAGTGGCAGTGCGATGGCAGTATTATGGGGTCATGAACGACCGCGCTCCCAACTCGGGATCAGCCTCGGTGCTAAAGCGCTCGCACAGTGGAGGGCGCTTTCTCTTCAAGGTGGCCATGGGCGTCGGACTTGGAGCGGTCATGCTCCTGGTCTGTCCGTTGGCAATGGCGGAAGAGATACGAATCAGTCGTGGTGACTGTGCCTCGGGCGTGCGTGTCGTAGCACGCGATGCTCATCTCTCCGAGGTTCTGCAGCGATTGGCGCAAGCGCTCGATTTCAAACTGCAATACAAGTCGGACAGCGATCCGCTCATCAGCGTTGATGTAGCTTCGCAGCCTCGAGAAATAGTCACAGAGCTCGCGCAGGGCTTTAACTTCAGCATCACACAGGCTCGCAACCCGCGCTGCCCGAACCAACAGCGCATCCTCAAAGTTGCCGTGTTGCCGAACCGCCTGAAGAACGAGTCCAGCGTTATGTCCACGCCCGCGCCACGACCCCCGGTGCAGGAAACCCCGGAACAGGCGCGGCAGGCCCAACAAGCGCTCGACGCGTTTCTGATGACCCACGGCCTTGAGAAGCAAGGCGAGAAACGCGCGCCGCGCTAACGATCGATGCGTTGACAGATGACGATGCGCCGCTCGCTGTGGCATGACACTCGCCCGGCGGCCTGAGCCGAGGGCGAGCGCTCTAATCAAGGAGATCGCTGCCAGGCGAAAACCGCTCCGCTAATTCTGTTGACCCGGCGGCGTCGAACTCTCCGGGAACGGCCAGACCCCGTTCGTGAATTTCAACACGAGCACGCCATTGTCCTGACAGGTCGTCCACACCGTGCCGTTGCTAGCATTCAGATGAACTTGCGCGGAGCACCAATCGGGGCCGCCCGGAACGAAGTTGTTGAGGATGATGTGGTTTGACCCCGGGCTCGCCGTCGTCGCTCCTGGCGGGTTGTAATACGCAATCTCCTTAGGATGCACCGGATCGCGAATATCGAAAACGCGGATACCGGAGTTGAAGTAGCCACAGACCAGGGTTGTCGCGCTCTGTCTGTTGTCCACGCTGCAGTAGTGACTCCCATAGGTGAAGATCGAGAGGCCTGCAAGGTCCGGCACGACGAGCGGACAAGACTTCGGCGAATGGATTTCCAGCGCCAATTGGGAGACGAGCGTCGGATTCGTTTCGTCGTTGATATCAACGATGCGCGCCAGCGGGAATATCGGCATCCCAGCCGCGCACGCTGCCTGTGCCTGCGCCACGCTGCTCAGGCCGCCAGAACCGCCCTCATCGACATGGATAATGTAAGGCTTGCCAGCGATCTTCACAGGGATCGTATGCTGCGCAACGCTGCCGTCCTTGAAGAGAAACTTGCTGATGACGTGAAACTGAGGATTTGGCAAACGCGACTGTATCTCGCTCGTATCAAATATCACGAATCCGTTGGTAGCAGGAACGGCGGGATCTGTAAGGTCCGAGAGACTCGCAGGAATGCCCGGCGATACGAAGTACGCGCGGTTGCCATCGTCGCTAATTGAGAGTCCATGAGAGGCGAGACCAATCGTCTTCATATCGAACGTCGCGATGTACCTTGGCTTCGTCGGATCGGTCATGTCGACCGCCTGATAAGACCTGTGAGTTGTGTCGCCGATGTAGTAGGTCAAACCGTCGGGCGCCCAACTGCCTTCGTGGCCGACAACGCCGGACGGTGCAATGTTGCCACCGTCCGCGCCAGTGCCGACCGGCACTGAAGCGAGCAGTTGCGGAAAGCGACAGTCAGTCGACACATCATAAATGTCGACCTCAGGTCCGCCTCCACCATTCTGCCCATTGTCGGCGGCGAGCAGCTGACGCCGATCGTTGACCTTCAATGATTCCCACGGATCGAGCATCGACGTCGTCTGCAGATATCCCATCTGTACCGGATTGCTCGGCTGTGTCAGGTCGACTACGGGCACACCATAGCTTGCGGGATTGCGACTGGGCAGGCTTCGCGCCGGACTTGCAGTTCCGTGATAGGAGCACGTGTGCCCCGCGCGGTCTTTGAATTCGGCGGACTGCCAGTTCGCACCGTCGCCCCGACTCTGCCCGATGAGCTCCAGGTTGCAGTTGTCTCCGGGTGATCATTGGGGCCACACACGGCTCTGGGCACCGTCAGTTGCAGGGCTTTGTCATTCGATGTTCCACCGCCGGCAAATCCTGCCAGCGCGATCGACGAAAGGGCGACGAGAGTATGGCTTGCCCACTTACCGGGCGACCGATATAGCGTCTTCATGGGTTTCCTCCTTAGGGATCGGGGACCGTGTGAACAGGGCATCAAAACCAGTGACTGCTCAAGTGACCGCTACTTCGCTGTCTCGCCCTCGTCACCGGCCGGTGGCATTCCATGTGCTCTCCGGTACATCTCTTCGCCGTCCCGAGCCAGTTTCTTCTCGGCCTCGGTGAGTTGTCGCGGCATCGGCGATGCGTCAACGGTGCGCGGCGGAGCTCGATTGGCATTCGGCAACGTCCATACCTTGACAATGCGATCCCGTCCCGGGCAGTCCACACTTCGCACGTACGCGACGACAAGATTATCGACTGGGGAAATGTTGGCAACGAGTTCCGGCGCTTGCTTGGAGACGTCCACATCGACGATAGAGTCACTGGAATCGGCGAGCTGGAGTTCGAAGCGCAATGTATCTGCGAGTCGGTCGAGTACGTTGGAGAGCCGCGCACCCCGAGCGACGAGATGGACGCCGGAGTTACAGTCGCCTGGGCTAATCACGATGCTCTCACTGCCAGAGGCTGCCCCGGCGAGGAATAGAAAGATGCACGCGCCGATGCTGCGCACGGCCTTTGCCGCCGAACGTTTCTGGAGAACTTCCATGGCGATCACAGCCGTTTCGATCTGAAGACTCCGGCCGTGCCGTGCGGGAGTCTTCGTCATCGCAGACCTACCGCCAGCCCGCTTAGTTTTGCTGGCCCGGCGGAGTCGAGCTCTCCGGGAACGGCCACACGTTATTGGTGAACTTCAGCATCAAAAACCCGTTGTCCTGACAGGTCGTCCACAATGTGCCCGCCGCGGCATCGAGGTGGACTTGGGCATTGCACCAGTCGGGTCCTCCAGCTCTCCATTGGCCGATAGAGACGTGATTCGATCCTGGGCTAGCCGTTGTCGTTCCTGTCGGGTTGTAGTAGGCGATCTCCTTCGGATTCAGTGGATCGCGATTGTCGAACACGCGGATCCCGGAATTGAAATAGCCGCATGCCAGTGTCGTCGCGTTCTGCTTGTTGTCGACGCTGCAGTAGTGGCTGCCGTAAGTGAAAATCGACAGACCCACGATGTCGGGACGCACCATGGAGCAGGCCTTGGCAGAGTGAGTCTCGAGCGCAAGGCGCGATGCGATGAACGGGTTGGTCTCATCGCCGATGTCGATGATCCGAGCCATGGGAAATGCCGGCATGCCGGCCGCGCACGCGGCCTCGAACTGAGCCGCGCTCGTGATACCGCCGGAGCCTCCCTCGTCGACGAAGATAACGTACGGCTTGCCGGCGATGGTGACCGGTATCGTGTGTTGCGCGACCGAGCCGTCCTTCCAATAGAGCTCGCTGATCACCTTGATCTGCGGGTTCGCCTTGCGCTCTTGAATATCGGTCAGGTCGTAGATCACGAGCCCATTATTGGCCGCAACGTTAGGGTCTTGAATGCCGGCGGGGGTAACCGATCCGATCGATACGAAGTATCCGCGCTTGCCATCGTCACTCACCGACAGACCGTGGGTACGCGCACCCGTCGCGACCCGCGGCACATTCCAGCTCGCGATGAGTTTCGGGTTGGTCGCGTCGGAGATGTCGACGGCGTAGTAGTTGTTGGGCACTGTGCGGCCGCCGCCGTAATACGTCAGGCCATCGGGCGCGAACGACCCTTCGTGCCCGACGATCGGTGCTATGACGCCGCCCCCGTCAGCCCCGGTTCCCACGGGCAGACTCGAGAGGAGCTGTGGGCTGCGGCAATCGACCGATATGTCGTAGAAGTCGACTTCGGGTCCGCCCGCGCCATTGTGGCCGTTGTCAGCCCCGAGGAGTTGCCGGCGCTCGTTGACCTTGAGGGACTCCCACGGATCCAGCATCGACGTCGTAGTGAGATATGCGGTTGGCGTTGGGTTGGCAGCATTGGTGGCATCGATGACCGGAACTCCCAAGTTCGTTCGATTCGCTGTTGTGAACGCGGTGCCGTGATAAGCGCAGGTATGGCCTGCCCGGTCCTTGAATTGCGCCGTCTGCCAGTTCGCACCGTCGCCCCTGCTCTGCCCGACGAGCTCCAGGTTGCAGTTGAATCCGTGGAAACCGTTGGCTCGCAGGTTTGCCGGTACCTGGCCCTGCAGCGCCGTCTCCGGGTGATCATTGGGGCCACACACGGCTCTGGGCACCGTCAGTTGCAGGGCCTTGTCATTCGAAGTTCCACCGCCGGCAAATCCTGCCAGGGCTATGGACGAAAGGGCGACGAGAGTATGGCTTGCCCACTTACCGGGCGACCGATATAGCGTCTTCATGGGTTTCCTCCTTAGGGATCGGGATCCGCCCGCCCACCTTCGATCGGTGGTAGTGGGAATGAACTACGGCCAAGATTGAGCTTCCTGTGCTTCTGTTCTTAGCTCCGTGAAGGGTATGAAAACGCTCGCCCAGGCCTGCGCCAGGGCGAGCGCTCATCAACCAGATCGGGGCCGGACGAAAACAACCTCGCTAATTTTGCTGGCCCGGCGGCGTCGAACTCTCCGGGAACGGCCAGGCTCCGTTGGTAAATCTGAGCATCAACAACCCGTTATCCTGGCACGTCGTCCACAGCGTGCCTCTGGAGGCATCGAGGTGAACTTGTGCCGAGCACCAGTCGGGACCGCCCGGGACGAAATTGTTTGCAAAAGCATTGTTGTGATTGGAGCCAGGGCTAACGGAGGTCGTCCCTGCCGGGTTGAAGTAAGCAATTTCCCTCGGGCTCGTCGGATCGCGAATATCGAACACGCGAATACCGGAATTGAAATAACCGCACGCCAGTGTCGTTGCGTTTTGCTTGTTGTCGACGCTGCAGTAGTGGCTGCCGTAGGTGAAAATCGACAGACCTGCGAGGTCGGGGACAACCAAGGAACAGGCTTTGGGGGAATGGATCTCCAACGCGAGCCGAGACACAATTACCGGATTCGTTTCGTCGCTGATGTCGATGATCCGGGCCATCGGAAAGGGTGGAAAGCCAGCCGCGCAGGCGGCCTGCGCCTGCGCCGCGCTGCTCAGTCCGCCCGAGCCCCCTTCGTCGACAAAAACGACGTAAGGCTTGCCGCCGATCTTGAGCGGGATGGTGTGCTGCGCGACCGATCCATCCTTCCATAAGAGCGAACTGATGAGCCTGACCTGGGGATTCGCCGCTCGGGCCTGAATCTGAGTGAGATCGTAGATCAGAAGTCCGTTGGTCGCCGGCCGGGACGGGTCGGTCAGGTCGGCCGGGGTGTTGAATCCAAGCGACACGAAATAGCCGCGAGTGCCGTCTTCGCTGATTGCCATCCCGTGCACGTTGGCGATGCCGGGACTCCAGGTCGTGATCAACTTGGGCGCCGTTGGATCAACGGCGTCAACCGCATAGTATTGTCCGCCATTGGTTCTGAGGTCACCGCCGTAATACGTTAGTCCATCGGGCGCCCAAGCGCCTTCGTGACCGACAACGGTAGCCGGCGTACCGGTACTGCCATCCGGCTTGCCGACCGCAATGCTCGAAAGTAGCTGAGGGACTCTGCAGTCGAGCGAAACATCATAAATGTCAATCTCTGCGCCGCCGCCGCCGTTGTGTCCGTTGTCCGCGGCAAGGAGCTGGCGCCGATCGTTGACCTTCAGCGACTCCCAGGGATCGAGCATCGATGTAGTCGCAAGGTAGGCCGTCGGCGTTGGGTTACTGGCGTTCGTGACATCAACGACCGGCACGCCTAGATGCGTTCGATTGGCCGTGCTAAAGGAAGTGCCATGGTAACCGCAGATGTGACCGGCTCTGTCCTTGAACTCGGTCGTCTGCCAGTTCGCACCGTCGCCCCGACTCTGTCCGACGAGCTCCAGGTTGCAGTTGAATCCGTGGAAACCGTTGGCTCGCAGGTTTGCCGGTACCTGGCCCTGCAGCGCGGTCTCCGGGTGATCATTGGGGCCACACACGGCTCTGGGCACCGTCAGTTGCAGGGCTTTGTCATTCGATGTTCCACCGCCGGCAAATCCTGCCAGCGCGATCGACGAAAGGGCGACGAGAGTATGGCTTGCCCACTTACCGGGCGACCGATATAGCGTCTTCATGGGGTTTCCTCCTTGGGGATCGGTACCCGCCCTACGACCCTCGATTCATTGGTACGAGGTGATATGAACTGCGGCGAAATTCACGCGCATCACGTGTGGTGTACGCCACCTTCTGTAGTGTACGCCTCTTTTCGACGACGGTGTCAAGTAGACGAAGGTCTAACGATTCGCTGAGATTCGATTTCCTTTGGGGCGCAATTTCATTTGACGTAAACATCTTCACCGCCGCTGAACTACTGAGGTTTTCGTGGCTGACTGACGCGCGATCGCCTCACTTGACGCCATCCCGGCGAAGGCCGGGATCCAATCTTCATAGGACACATTGGGCCCCGGCCGCAGCCTGCCCCGGAATGCTTGAGTCCGGGGCCGGGGCGACCATCGTTGCGTCACGCAGTTACGCAAGCCTCGATAGGTGCGCCAACATCGACACAGCTTGTCATTCACAGAATTGCGCGGGAGAATCGGTCGACCACGATCCGCGTGAACGGATCCTTCCTTGCGCAAACCATCCACCCGTGCTGCCAAGAGAGATGGACACGCGCCGCTCTCTAAGGGCGCGCCCGTCCGGCGAATTGGCGTCATCGTTGTTGTCGCGGTCGTCGTTCTCAGCCTAGGCGGATTGCTGACTTACACATTGCGTTCACGTCCGCATTTCGAGATGGCTGCCACCCTTGCCTCGTTCGTCTCCAACGAAGGGACGTGGGACAACGAATGGGACAAACCTCAGGAGAAGATTCAGAGCGTCCTGGCGCTCATCAACTCGGAGCGCGATCCGGCCAAGCGATTCGAACTGCGGCGCGAGCTTGCGCAGCGCTACGTCATCGCCAACGCAAGCGAGGCTGCCCTCTCGACTTTGGAAGATCTGCAGAAGGAAGTCGGCAAGACGGTTCCCGCCGCCTATAGCGAGATTTTAAAAGCCGACATGGCGTTTGCTTATTTCAGGATGGGAGAGATACAGAACTGCACTTGGAATCACAACTCGGACTCGTGCCTGTTTCCGATCCAAGGCGAGGGTGTGCACAAGCAACAGATGGGTGCGAGCGAAGCGGCGAGAATCTATGGCGAGTTGTTGGCAGATCCGCAAACCAATTGACGTTGGGGCAGTATCCCGAAAAAGTTCCCAAGCGCTGGCTGATCCCGCCAGAGACTTTCAAGTCGGACTACGACATCGGCCAGTTCCGGGATGTTTCAATCACACGTGGAGTCAACGACTTTGGAGCTGCCGGTGGAGTCATTCTGGAGGACTTCGACAACGACGGCCATCTCGACTTGATGATTTCGCATATGGGGATCGGCGACCAGCTTGAGTATTTTCACAACAACGGCGATGGCACGTTCACGCGAATGACGGATAAGGCAGGACTCACAGGCATCGTAGGCGGCCTTAACATTCTGCAAGCCGATTACAACAACGATGGATGCATCGATGTCCTGGTTTTGCGCGGCGCCTGGCTTCATGACAAGGGAAAATGGCCGCCTTCACTCCTGCGCAACAACTGCGACGGGACTTTCACCGACGTTACCGCAGAAGCTGGACTCCTCTACTACTATCCCACGCACACCGCAGCGTGGGCCGATGTGAACAACGACGGGCTCCTTGATCTCTTTGTCGGCCACGAAATCGATCGAGCACACGTTGCCTGGCCACCTGGATCCAAGAACTTTGAGCTGTTGCTGAACAATTGGGACGGGACCTTCCGAGAAGTCGGCGCCCAATCAGGCATTCATTTGGACGGGTTCGTAAAGGGTGCCGTCTTTGCTGACTATGATAACGACGGGCGGCAGGATCTCTACGTGACCAAGTGGGGAGGCGGCAATCAGCTGTTCCGGAACAGCGGCGTGGACGGTTCAGGCATTCCCAAATTTGTCGATGTCACCCGACAAGCCGGGGTAGCCGAACCAAACAAGAGTTTCACGACGTGGTTCTTCGACTACAACAACGACGGCTGGCCGGATATCTTTGTCTCAGGATATTCTGCGAGCCTTCCCGATATTGTGCGGGAGTATCTCGGCGACAAGGAACACACCAAGGGCGAGCGAGCCCGGCTTTATCGTAATAACAAGGACGGCACATTCACCGACGTGTCGCGCGAAGTGGGCCTCGACAAGCAGCTGTTGACCATGGGTGCCAATTTCGGGGATCTGGACAACGACGGCTGGCTCGACTTCTACCTCGGCACCGGTGATCCGCGTTTGACCTCGTTGGTGCCGAATCGAATGTTTCGCAATGCCGAAGGAAAATATTTTCAGGACGTGAGCACTTCCGGAGGATTCGGCCATCTCCAAAAAGGACATGGCGTCGCCTTCGGAGACATCGACAACACAGGCAATCAGGACATCTTCGAAGTCATGGGGGGTGTCTATCCCAACGATAAATTCTGGAGCGTGCTTTACAAGAATCCGGGCCATGGAAACCACTGGTTCAAGCTGCGATTGATCGGTGTCAAGGCCAATCGCTTTGGCGTGGGTGCAAGGATCCGCGTCGACATCACAGAAGATGGGATACGGCGTCAGATCTATCGCGACGTCACCAGCGGGGGAAGTTTCGGCGCCTCGAGCCTGCGGCCGCATAGCGGTGTCGGCAAAGCGACCACCATCGACGCCATCGAAATAAGATGGCCGGGCAGCGGCTCCGTACAACGATTCGAGGGCCCGATCGGCGTCGATAGGACCTACGAGCTTACCGAGGGGAAACCGGCGCTGAAACCTGTTGAAGCATCACCGAAACTGGCGGCTCGAGTCGGTAATTAGGGCGTTGCCCGATTAACGCATTGCCTGACGAAGCCTGGCCACCTGCGTGCCACTTCACCTTCGTCATCATTGCAGCCCGCCAAAAAAACCCCGGCGATCCTCCGCCGGGGCTTTCCCATTCAGGACCAGGTTATGTCGGTCCGCAGTCAGTTCTGTTGCCCGGGTGGAGTGGTCACGCCGGGGAACGGCCACACGCCATTGGTGAACTTCAGGGCGAGGAAACCGTTGTCCTGACAGGTCGTGTAGAGCATCCCCGTCGAGGCATCCAACCTGACTTGAGCGGAGCAGTGGTCGGGCCGACCCGTGGCCGAAGCACGATTGTTCTGCGACCCCGGGCTTGGCGTCGTCACGGCAGGCGGGTTGTAATACGCGATCTCCTTCGGATGGACGGGATCACGGATGTCGAACACCCGGATTCCGGATTCGAAGTAACCGCACGCCAGCGTCGTCGTGTTCTGCTTGTTGTCCACGCTGCAGTAATGACTGCCATAGGTGAATCCGGACAAACCGGCCAGATCCGGTATCACCTTGGCGCAGTTGGAAGCAGTATTCATCTCGAGCTTCAACTCCGAGACCACGAACGGGTGCATTTCGTCGCTCAAGTCGATGATGCGAGCCATGTTCCAGGGTGGGGACCCGTTTGCGCAAGCGTTCGTCCAGCCCGCGAGGTTGTTGCCGCCGGCGCCGCCTTCATCGACGCCAATGAGATATTGCTTGCCGCCGATCTTCACCGGAATGGTGTGCTGCGCCGCACTGCCGCTTCCCCAAAGGAATACGCCGAGCGCCTTTATCTGCCCGTCTGGCTTCCGAGCCTGTATTTCGCTCGTGTCGGCGATGACGATGCCGTTTGTCACCGGGTTGCCGTTGGGGTTTGAATCCCCGGAGCCAAACAAGGTGAAATAAGCGCGGTTGCCGTCCTCGCTGAAGGACATCCCGTGAGTCACCTGAATAAGCGGTGTAAACCACTGCGTCAGCAACTTCGGCTTGGCCGGGTTGGTGATGTCGATCGGATAGACGTAACCGGCACCGAGGTTAGTCCCGTAGTAGGTCAGGCCATCGGGCGCAAAGGCGCCCTCGTGTCCTCTCACGTCCGCGCGGAACCCGCCGTCCGCACCGGTCCCTACCGCGAAGCTCGCGAGCAACTTCGGCGTCCTGCAGTCGCCCGAGACATCGTACAGATCAATTTCCGGGCCACCGTTGCCGTTCAACGCATTGACTGCGCCGAGCAGTTGCCGACGATCGTTGACCTTGAGCGACTCCCAGGGATCGATCATCGGGGTCGTCGTAAGGTATGCCGTAGGAGTCGGAGCTGCCGCGTTGGTCGCATCAATCGCCACCGTCCCGACGTGCGTCCGATTCGCTGTTGCCGACGCGGTGTCGTAGTAGGAGCATTGATGTCCGGCATTGTCGACGAACCAGGCGTGCTGCCAGCTTGCGCCATCGCCTCGGCTCTGACCCACCAACTGCAGGTTGCAACTGAACCCTTTGAAGGTGCCCGGGGTCCTCAGCGCAGCCGGCACCTGTCCCTGCAACGCGGTCTCGGGTTTGTCACCCGGGCCGCAGGTGGCTTTGGTCACAAAATCTTGAGCCACTGGCGGCGGCGGAGATGGAGAGGGAGAGGACCCACCTCCCCCGCCGCAGCCCCATAGCGTTGCGAGCGTGATCGAGCAAGCAGTAATCAATCCAAGCCGCCCGATCCCGCGATACCGGGCCAGCCCCGTTGTGACGCCCATGTTCTCCTCCTTCGTTACGCTACCGCGAAATTGTTTCGCTGCCTTTAAT
>VBCY01000243.1:0-8705 GCA_005882995.1 Betaproteobacteria bacterium | reverse complement strand
TGCGGTACGCATTGTCACCTTCACGGACCTGTTGCTTTTCCTCTTGGCTCATCTCGCGGTGAGCACCAGCAGTCGCCGTCGGAGGCTGCAAGTCTGCGGAAGCTTTTGATAGGAGCCAGACCTTGGCAACGCGGAAACGCCCGCGACAGTGAGGATCACGTGCTTGGCTGACAACAACGCTGTCCACTGCGGAGAGTTTGCTGATGAGCTCCGCGGGCTGAGCGGATACGTCCACGTCGACGACCGAATCGCTGCGCCCCGTGACCTGAAGTTGGAAGTCGAGGACCTTGGCGAGCTGCTGGAGTACGTCGGTGAGCCGCGCTCCTCGAGCAACGAGGTGCACGCCCTCCTCGCAACTACCCTGCGCGATGGAGATTCGATCATCGGCGGAGGCCTTGGCAGACGACACCACGAGCACACAGACACAGACTTGGGCAGCGCTCATCATGCCCACGGTCCGGCGCAAGATCCTCGTCATAGAACTTGCCAAACTCATCGCTTTCTGCACTACGCCAATGATGTCCCGACGACTGCTATTCTAGACGTGCCATCGCTTCATTGTCGTTGAATGGGAACCGCGATATAGTCCGCGCCAGTGGCGCTATGCTTTCGCCGCTTGCTCGATCTTCTCCCTGCTCCTGTCTGCTTATTGCGCCATGAACGCGAAATTGCTGCTTCCCGCCATTCTCGCGGCCCTAGCCCTGGGCCTGGTATACGCCCTCACCAAACCTGCGCCTCCGGTCGTGTCACCACAGACGACGGCGGTAATGCTTCCGCCCGTTCCTTCGCCGGCGGCCATCGAGAATTTGCAACCGGTCTCGCCACCGGCGCAGGTCAATGTGCTCTACGCACAGCCGAACGTGTTCGACATCGTTGTCAAGGGCGGGAGACGATTGTCGTCGGAAGAAGCGGTTCAACAGGTGCATCAAGGCGAAGAAGTGACGCTCCGGATTACGAGCGATAAGGCCGACGAACTGCATCTGCATGGATACAACCTGTCCATGCCCGTATGGCCCGAGAGAACCGCCGTGATCACATTCAAGGCTGATCGGACCGGTCGATTCACCTACGAGCTGCACAAGTCCGGGCTCGAGCTCGGTGCGCTGGAAGTGTATCCGCGATAGAGCATGAGAAAACTGCTGGTAGCGGTACTTACCGTATTCCTGGCGCTGTTGTCCGGAGTAGCCGTCGGTTGCGTTCTCGGCGCAACCTACAATCTGCCAATTCCGTTTGGAATGTACGCCTCAGGTGCCGCTGCAGCCCTTGTCGCTTCATTCGCGATCGTAGCCTTCGTCCTCAAAACCGAGCCTGCCAACACTGCGCGCTCTCCGTTACGGCACAGCGCAGAAGTGCTTGAGGTCAATCTGTCCGCCAGCTTCGTCGGGGCCGCCGCCTGGGTCAGCGTTGGCTGCCTGCTCCTAACCATCACGGCCGGATTGCGGGGAACGCAGAATATCCTCGCCAACCCCGCAATGACGCTGTTCTGGATCATCTTCGCATTGGGCATGGCTTACGCGACCGCGTTGCTCGGCGACATCTACTCATTGATAAACCCTTGGCTCAAGCTTTGCGACTGGATCGAGCACTTCGACGGCAGTGCGTTCCGCGGTTGGATCCGATATCCCGAGTCGCTCGCATACTACCCGGCGCTCGGTTTCTATATGGCCTTCATCTGGATCGAACTATTCGGCGAGATCCAGCCAAGAACGCTTTCGGCCGTCCTGCTCACTTACACGGGCATCAATCTGATCGCTGCGTGGTTATTCGGAAAGGAGAAATGGTTCCGATATGGTGAGTTCTTCTCGGTGTTTTTCCGCCTGATCGGAAAGATGGCGCCGCTGGAATACGTTCGTACGCCGGCGCCCTCTTCCGGCTACCGGGTACGCGCACGCAAGCCTTTCATGGGACTTCTCGAGACGCACGCGGACCATTTTAGCCTGGTTCTATTCGTCATATTCATGCTCTCTTCGACGGCGTTCGACGGAGTCCACTTCACGCAGCCCTGGGTTGGATTGTTCTGGAAGCATATCTACCCGATTCTTTCCGCGGTGGTCGACCGGCCATATTTCTTCTTCCTGGACATCTACTACGTTTGGCAATGGTCGATGCTCATTCTGTCGCCATTTGTCTATCTGGCGGTCTATCTGTTCTTGATCTGGCTGGCCAAGACGGCGGCGAATAGCGACATTCCGCTGCGCACGCTTGCGCTTCGCTTCGCGTTCACGCTGGTTCCAATTGCCTTCGTTTACAACCTGACGCATTACTACGGCGAGCTGATCTCCCAAGGTATACAGATCGTGCGCATGATGTCCGATCCCTTTAGTCTGGGCTGGAACCTTTTGGGCACCAATGGTTCCTTCCGCGATCCGATCATCCTTGACGCGGGTACGGTGTGGCACACTCAGGTCGCGCTGATTCTCTCTGGTCACATCGTCAGCGTCTACCTCGCGCACGTGGAAGCGCTCAAGGTTTTTCCGGATCGGCGATATGCGGCGCTGAGCCAGGCGCCTATGCTGGCGCTGATGGTATTGCTGACGACGGCGGGCTTGTGGATACTCTCGCTTCCCATCGACGCCGGTCAGATGGTTGCTCCGGCGCCTGCGTAGAGACTCGCGTTAATCGACGCGACGCTGTTGCAGTCTCCTTCCGCGAATTGCCGCTGACAAGAACGATCGATGTCTGGTCAACGCTCCAACGTTGCGACCCTGAAACAAGCTGCGTTTCCTTAACCTGGCGCGCTTCCATGGTTTTTTACGCTGCTGCCTGCCAGACCGATTTTCCATGTCCGACGACGCGCGCAGAGATCTCCGAGCGCACCGCTCGGATGTGCGCCATCGTCGAGCAGGCAATCGTCGGCTATGAACCGTTCTTCGATGTTCGTCTCTTGGCGTTTCCTGAATTCGCGCACGCTGCGCCCGTCTACGAGACGGTGGCGCAGCTGCGCAAAGAGCTGGCGATTCCGGTTCCGAACGAACACACGGCCGCCTATGAGCGTCTAGCGCGCAAATACGGCTGCTATATCCAGACGGGCAGTTTTCTCGAGGCGGATCCCGAGTGGCCCGATATCGTCTTCAACACGACCGCGCTCATCGGACCCAAAGGCCTGCTGCTGAAGTACCGTAAGGTCAACCCCTGGATTCCATGGGAGCTTCATGCGAGCCCGCACGACCTTCCCGACTACGCGGACGACCCGTTTCCGGTCGCCACGACCGAGCTCGGCCGGATAGGCGTCGCGATCTGCTATGACTGGTTGTTCCCAGAGACAATTCGTCAGCTTGCCTTCAACGGCGCTGAGATCCTGGTTCGCGTTTCGGCCTACATGGATCCCTGGGGCGCAACGCCGCCCATGGATTGGTGGACGCTGTTCAACCGGGCTCGTGCGGTCGAGAACACGGCGTTCGTCGTCGCCGCCAATCAAGGCGCGCAGCTCAAGAATTATCCGCCGTTCAGTTGGCCGGGCGGGAGCATGATCGTTGACTACGACGGACGCATTCTTGCGCAAGCCGATCAGGGCCCAGGGGAAAAAATCGTCGTCGGACCGATCGACATCGCGGCGCTGCGTGCCGAGCGGGAGCGGCGCGTCGGCCATGACATGCGAGCCCACTTGCGGAGCGAAGTCCACACCTATTTGCGAGATGCCAGACTGGAGCCCGGAGGACGAGAACCGCTCTCGAAGTCGAGCATCGAAGAGCGCATCCGCAATGCGAAGCGCAAGCTCGCGAGGTAGTTGCGTTGTCGTTGTGCTTGGGCTTGCGCTGTCGCTCGTGGCCTGTGACCGCTCGGAATCGCCCGCGCCCAAATCGACCCCACCGGGTCCCGCGGAATTTCGGGAGCTTGATCGCGGCGTCGGACTGATGGGCCAGTTCGACTTCGCGTCGGCGCACGAAATCTTCAACGGCCTTGCTTCGCGCTATCCGGATTGGTATGAGGCGCGACTCGATCTCGCGATCGCGACCTTGAATCGACAGCGCGAAGGTGACGAACAGGTCGCTGCGGACCAGCTCGGTGCCTTGCTCAAGCAGCGACCGGACGATCTGCGTGTGCAGTATTTGTTGGGACTCATTACGCTGCATAGCCGATCGCCGAAAGAAGCTGAACCGTTGTTGCAGCGAGTTGCTGACGGTGATCCCAAGGATGCGTACGCTCGCTACTTTCTGGCGCAATCGCTTTTGGCCCAAGGGCGCATGCAGGAGGCGCTGGCGCGATTCGACGAGGCCATCGCACTCGATGGGCGGTTGCGCAGCGCGAGGTATGGCGCCTCGCAGGCCCTGACGCGGCTGGGGCGCTCTGCGGAAGCGACAAAGCGTCTCGAGGAGTTCCAGCGCGAGCGCAACAATCCGCTCGGACGCCTCGCTGAGTTCAAGTACACTCGAATGGGAGGGAAGGCGGAAGCGGTCAACGCGCCCCAATCTAATCGACCGCGGGAGCCAGTGAGCGGCGCGGTATTCGCAGAGCCGGTCTCATTGGTCGGGGCCTCCAAAACCCTCACCTCGCCTGTTCCGTCCGCAGCGGATATCGATGGAGACGCCCAGATCGATCTGCTGCTTCCCGGGGGTCGCGGCGAGCGCAGCCGCGTCTTACTGCGCCGGGGCGGTGGTTTTGAAGCCCAAGCCAGCCACCCGCTTGCTTCAATTCGTGATGTTGAATTCGCGGCATGGGGCGACATCGACAATGACGGTCTCACCGATGCTCTGTTATGTCGCTCGGGCGCACCTCCGCTACTCGTTCGCCAGGTTGAGCGAAACGTTTGGAAGCCCTTCGAGATCCCTGCGTTGAAAACCATCGGGGAGGCTATCGATTGCCAGTTTATCGATGCTGACAATGATGGCGACCTCGATATGCTCCTTGTCACCCGCCGTGGCGGACGCATGCTGCTCTCCAACAACGGTGATGCAACATTTCGCAGCCTCACCGACCGGCTGCCACGGCCACCGAAAACCGGTCGCGCCATTCAGGCCCTCGCAACCGATCTCGACAACAGCATGCGGCTGAGCATCATCGTGTTGCACGCCGGCGGACCTCATGAGGTGTTCGCTCAAGAGGGCGCCTGGACATGGCGATCCGCACCCGGGTTTGACGCGTTCATACGTGAACCGGCCCTCGCTGTCGTAGCGATCGACCTGGACGCCAAGGGTGAACCAGACCTACTTACGCTTACGCCCGATTACGCAGTCCGCCGATGGAGCAAACAAGGCAACGGATCGTGGTCCGCCACGACAATCATCCCGGCATCGTCTCCGCCTCCGGAGGGCGTTCGCCCGCAACTCGCTGCAGCGGATGTTGACGGTGACGGTCGGCCTGAAATCATCGTCACCTCCAACGAAGGAATCTCAGTGTGGCAGCTTCGCGATCAGAAGGCGGAGCGAATGTTGACGCTCAAGGACGAAGGAGTGACGTCATGGACCCTTGCGAACATCGACTCACAGGGGCCGGTATTAATTGAGCAGCACAGGGACGGCTCCGTCACCCTAAGGGACGCAGGACCAGGACGTGCCCCGTTTGCGCTGCTGTCGCTCAGTGGGCGTGACGACAAGGCGACCTCCGTGCGCTCGAACGCTTCCGGCATCGGCGCCCGCGTTGCGGCGCGCATCGAGGGCCAATGGGTCGTCGAAGATAGCTTGCGCAATTCCTCCGGACCCGGACAGAATTTGACCCCGATGGCGATTGGCCTGGGAAGCGCCCCGAAAATCGACTATGCCAGCGTCGATTGGTCCGATGGGGTTTTGCAGACCGAGCTTGGACTGGAGGCATCGAAGCTGCATCGCATCGTCGAAACGCAGCGCCAGCTCTCGAGCTGTCCTCTCGTATTCGCCTGGGACGGCAGCCGTTACGCGTTCGCCGGCGATATCCTGGGAGTTGGTGGGATCGGATATCTGCTCTCCCCAGGCGTCTACGCGCCGCCGCGTCCCTGGGAGAACTTTCTGTTCGCGGAATCTGCGCTGCTTCCCAAAGACGGGCGCTACGTCGTCAAGATCGACGAGCCGATGGAAGAAACCGCATACATCGATTCGGCGCGGCTGGTCGTCCACGACCTGCCGCCCGGGTGGAACATTGCGCTCGACGAACGCATGCAGATCAACTCACCCAAAGTGACGGGTCGAGCGTTATATTTTCGGCGTGAACTGACCCCCGAGCGGGCCGTCAATGACCGCGGCGAGGATGTTACTGCTGCCGTGAGCAATGTCGACCTTATCGCGGCAGACCCCGGCGAGCACGATCGGCGATTCATTGGACGACTGACGCACGACCACGAACTGACGCTTCAATTCGGTTCCGACCTTGATGCCGGCATCGGGCAAGCCATTCTCGTCGCAGACGGATGGATCGAATATCCCTATTCGCAGACCATGTTCGCAGCATGGCAGGCAGGCGCAGAGTATCGCGCGCCGACGCTGGAAGCGAAGGGTGCGGACGGGCATTGGCACGTCGTCCTCAAGGAATTCGGCTATCCCGCCGGGATGCCAAGGCGAATGGCAGTTCCGCTGCCGCGCCTTCCCAAAGGTTCCCGAACATTGCGCCTTCGGACGAACCAGGATATCTATTGGGATCGTCTTTCGGTTGCGTGGGCAGAGCCCGTGCCGATCATTGCTCGCACGCTGCCGCTAGAACGCGCCGAAGTGCGAGAGATCGGATTCCCCCAACGCTCGACGGGTATCCAACAGCAGCCGAGCTACGACTATAGTCGAATGGTTCCCCTATGGGACACGAGAATACAATCCGGCTCCTACACGGCGTTTGGCAGAGTCGATGAGCTGGTCGCGGCCCATGATGATGCACTTGCGATCATCGGTCCCGGCGAAGAATTGCACCTCGAATTCGACGCAACCATGCCGCCTCTGCAGAAGGGCTGGACGCGGCGTTTCGTTCTCGAAACCCGGGGCTGGGCCAAAGACGTGGACCTCTATACCCGTGACGGCCAAACGGTCGGCCCCTTGCCTGTGACCGGCAGGGGTGCTGCCGTCCGGGATCGGCTCAATCGACAATACAATACGCGTTTCGCCTCGGGTCGATAGACGCGGTCGGACACAGTTCCAAACGGCGAGCACTGGAGGAGCCGTAGTCGTGCAAGATTCCATCGAATCGGCGTCGCATCCGAAGATCCGCTATGTTCCTGCGGTCGGGCCCCGGCTGCGCAAGCTCCTGTATGTCGTCTTCGGCCTGTTCGCGCTGCTGGTCGTCGACTCCGCGTATCTCGGCACAATCACCTGGTTCGAATGGCGTTTCGGCAAGACGCTGCAGGACTATTTCTACCAGATCGTATTCCTGCTGCATCTGGTGCTCGGCTTCCTCATCATCGCTCCCGTTATCGTGTTCGGTACGTTGCACCTGCGCAATGCGTGGAACCGGCCGAATCGGCGCGCGGTGCGCGCCGGAATCGCGCTGTTCTCGACCGCGATGGTGCTGCTCGTCTCCGGCATCGCGCTAACTCGACTCGGCACCTTTGATCTCAAGGATCCCACTGCGCGAGCAGTCTCGTATTGGCTGCATGTGATCGCGCCAATCGTGATCGCATGGCTTTTTGTGCTGCACCGCTTAGCTGGCAAGCGGATCAAATGGAAGCTCGCATGGCGCTGGGCCGCTTTTGCGGGCGCGTTTGCCGGTGTGATGCTGGTTATCCAGGCGCAGGATCCCCGGCGCTGGAATCAGCAGGGGCCCGCATCAGGAGAGCAGTACTACTTTCCTTCGCTGGCGCGTACCGCCACGGGCAATTTCATTCCGGCGAAAACCCTGATGATGGATGCCTATTGTCAGGAGTGCCATAAGGATATCTACGAGAAATGGAATCACAGCGCTCATCGCTTCAGCTCGTTCAGCAATCCAGCGTATCTGTTCTCGGTCAGGGAGACGCGCCGGGTGAGCATGGAGCGAGACGGCAACGTTCACGCCTCGCGCTGGTGCGCGGGCTGCCACGATCCGGCACCGTTCTTTTCCGGGGCATTCGAGAGCGCTCGATTCGACGATCCCGGCTACGATCTCAGCAACGATCCTATGGCGGGGGCGGGCATCACCTGCACGACGTGCCACGCGGTCACCAACGTCAACTCGACCCGCGGAAATGCTGATTTCACGCTCGAGGAACCCCTGCACTACCCGTTTGCATTCAGCGCCAACCCTTTTCTGCAATGGGTCAACCGTCAGCTCGTCAAAGGTAAACCGGCGTTCCACAAAAAGACTTTCCTTAGGGAGTTCCATCGCAGCGCTGAATTCTGTTCCACCTGCCACAAGGTTCACTTGCCCGAGCAGCTGAATCACTACAAATGGGTCCGCGGCCAGAACCATTACGACGCGTATTTCCTGAGCGGCGTATCGGGCTATTTCACTCAATCGTTTTACTATCCCCCGATCGCTACGCACAAATGCAGTGCCTGTCACATGCCGTTGACGCGTTCCGACGATTTTGGCGCACGCCGCTTCGACGACTCGGACGAGCTGAAGGTGCACGATCATCAATTCCCAGCTGCCAATACGGCACTCCCGGAGCTTCTTCACTATCCGAGCTGGGTGAACCAGGCGCATCTTAAATTTCTCGATGGTGTCGTGCGCGTGGACCTCTTCGGTCTGAAAGAAGGTGGCGTCATCGATGGGAAGCTCATCGCGCCGCTCCGACCGACCGTGCCTGCACTGGTGCCCGGGCAGCGATATCTCCTGGAGGCGGTGATACGAACGGTCAAGATGGGACATCCGCTCACGCAAGGTACCGTAGA
>VBCY01000240.1 GCA_005882995.1 Betaproteobacteria bacterium | reverse complement strand
CCTGCGCGTTGCGGCCCAGGTCTGCCACCGGGTGGCGGTGATGCAGCGAGGGCGGATCGTCGAGTACGGACCGGTTGCCGAGGTCTATGCCAATCCCAAGCACGAATACACCCGTACTTTATTTGCTGCCGCGCCCGGGCGGCATTGGCCCTTTGGTGATCCGTTATTGAAGACCTAGCTTGAGGATTGCAGCAGCAGCACGCTGCTCGTAGTCGCTGGGGAAGACCCAACGCTTAACGCCATCCTTGTCCGCTTGCTGCAAACCTCGGGCACTCGCAGAGACGTGGTACTTGAATTCCATCAGCACGTCGCTGCTGACCCACGGTCTTTCGTACCAGAAGGCGTGTCCCCGCGCCACGAGATTTCCTCCGCGCTCGGAAGTCACGTCCACTAAATCGAGACGCGACTCATTCGTCCAATCACGAAGCGATGCACGTTCGCTGGCATTGAGCTCGTCCAGATCGGCATGGCCGGCGCGAGAGCTGCCAGGAAGCACGCCAAGCAACGCCAGGATGTAATCGTCGCGGTTTAATTGCAAGGTGACGCGCAGCGGCAAATCGGCGTAATGCGTAAGGTCACCCACGAACTCCCTGATCTCGACGTCCGCTGACGCGTAGTACACCTCTCCCAGGCGCAGGCGCTCGCGAAGTGTATCGCGCCCACCAGGCGTCGCCGTTCCAAGTGAGCGAAGGGCAGAGCTGACGACACGTGCGCCGCCGCTAAAGGAGAGGATGTTGATATGCTCTGCATGCGTGTGCCTTGCGAGGAGCTCGATGAAGCGGGCAAAGTTCGGCACGCTGCGCCGGGCGCTGCCAACATCGGCGCCGTAGTTGAGGTAGTTATCCACAGTGGGCCACACGAAGGCCACGACGACCGAATCGCGCTCGGTGGACTGGCGATACCGGGCGGCTTGTGCGGCGGTGCGATAGACGCCGTTGTTGTTACCGTGCACGTACACAAAGACGTCCCTGTCCTGGCTTAGCGATAGCGCTTTATCAATCCCGGTGAAGAATCGCTGCATCTCGGGAGACAAGACGTCGAGATCTGCGCTTCGGGCGAAAACGGCCTGCTCGGTCAGGTTCTCCAGATGCGCCGCTGGACGGTCTGAATGCCTCGGCAACGATCGAATCGCCTGCAGTTCGGGAACGCTGGCCGCGTATTCTTCGACGCTTAAGCTGGCCACGCCGAAGCGCAGCTCGTCGGCAACGCTTTCGCCGTATTGACGCCACGCGCCGGTCCCCTGCGGCTCTCGGGTAGTCGCATAGAGCAGGGTCATCCGCTCTTGCGGATCGGACGCGGTGAGAGCTGGAGGCGCCGCCGTGTCTCCGACCGCAGGCTTTGGCGGCGCCAACCTCAGATAGGCCGCTGGCTGGCAACCGTTCATTGACAGTGCTGATAAAGCGAGTGCGATCGTAATGATAATTCGCGTGGACATGAGCCCTCCATCGTGACGCGCGCGAAGCGGGTGAGCGCGAGTTTACACCGTTGAATGAAGATCAATTGCGATCAACGTCAAATTCTTTCGAAGCGGAGACGCCCGATTCGCCGGATGCGCGAGAATCGTTTCGCACACGCACGGTCTGCTCGATGAGACGGCATGTCTCGACCAGCGCCTTGTTGTCATCGTGGAAGCGACGCGCGACCGTTACGAGTTTTTCGTGAAGATCCGGACGGCCGAGCAGCTTCTGCAACACTTGGGCCAGCCGCGTTCCCGAAGGCTCGCGCACATGAACAACGGCTGCCACCCCGAGTCGCTCGAGACGGGCTGCGTTGTCGGCCTGGTCATAAGCGAGGGGTATGACCACCTGCGCGATGCCGGCGCGCATTGCCTGAGCCGACGTGCCGATGCCGCCGTGGTGAACGATCGCCCGGGCATGCGGCAACAGCATGTTGAACGGAGCGTAGTCAAACGCTCTCACTGTCGGACGCGTGTGCACAGCTATTTCTCCGACAGAGGAGGAGATTAGCACGCCGCGCAATCCAAGCCGGATACACGCGTCCACGGCAGCGCGAAAGAAGGATCCGGCATGCCGCATGCCGGTCCCCGCAGTGAAGACTACCGGCGGCTCTCCCTCGGCCAAAAAGCGAAGCAGATCCGGAGGCACGCTGCGCGCCCGCGGCCCATCGTACAAGGGAAAGCCGGTGAGCTTCACCTGCTTGGGCCAATCCGACGCGGGTGACGCAAACCAGGGCGGAAACAGCCCGATGACTCGTGCCGGAGAATGCAGCCACTGGTGCAGAGGCCGCACTATGGGTGGCAGGCCCAGCTCCACGCGCACATGATTCAATCCGCGACCGAGCGCCGGATCGACGATAAAGCGGTCGAAGTACCAGTAGAGCAAGCGCTTGATCGAACGCGGCAAGTGTGGAAAGTGGCGGATATTGGCGACGTGGGGCGTTGCCTCCAGGCTGCGAAAGGCTGCGGGCGCAAGGTGAACCGACACGAAAGGGACGCCGAACTTTTCACAAGCGATGCGCGCGCCGAGCGCGAGGGTCGAGCCCACGACAACGGTGTTTCCCTTCTCGTGCAGTGATTCGATCGCCGCGACTTGTGGCCGCAGACTGGGAACGATGATGCGCTCGCTGATGCGGCGCAGACCGCGCGTCGGGCGCCAGAAATTAGGGTGGCCAAGAGCGATGGCGTCCGCTTCCGCGTCGATGCTCTCGATCAGCTCGATGCCGCCCGCTTCAATCGATGCACGATGAGCACCGCTCGCGACCATCGCCACTCGATGGCCGCGCGCCTTGGCGACGATTCCAATGGCGACGAAGGGAAGCACATCACCGGAGGTGCCGACCGCTACCAGAATCATCTGCAATGGCATCGAAATGTCTCCGGGCTTGCTTGCATCGTTCCGACGGTCGGCCATGTATCGTCTGCAATACCCGCGATATCCTGATGCATCATCGCATGTCACAATCAAAGCTGCCGAAGCAGGGGATGAATGGAACAGTCGCGCAGCGATGAGTCGCTGGGAATCAGCGTCGACAAGGGCATGCCTCGAGACGCGCATGGCGTCGAATCGAGCTACGCATGGATGCGCCTCGCGGTCACGCTGCTCCTGTCCACCATCGGCGGCGTCGGCATGTGGTCGGTCGTGGTCGCGCTACCTGCTGTGCAAGCCGAATTCGGCGATGCGCGCGCCGAGCGCGAGGGTCGAGCCCACGACAACGGTGTTTCCCTTCTCGTGCAGTGATTCGATCGCCGCGACTTGTGGCCGCAGACTGGGAACGATGATGCGCTCGCTGATGCGGCGCAGACCGCGCGTCGGGCGCCAGAAATTAGGGTGGCCAAGAGCGATGGCGTCCGCTTCCGCGTCGATGCTCTCGATCAGCTCGATGCCGCCCGCTTCAATCGATGCACGATGAGCACCGCTCGCGACCATCGCCACTCGATGGCCGCGCGCCTTGGCGACGATTCCGATGGCGACGAAGGGAAGCACATCACCGGAGGTGCCGACCGCTACCAGAATCATCTGCAATGGCATCGAAATGTCTCCGGGCTTGCTTGCATCGTTCCGACGGTCGGCCATGTATCGTCTGCAATACCCGCGATATCCTGATGCATCATCGCATGTCACAATCAAAGCTGCCGAAGCAGGGGATGAATGGAACAGTCGCGCAGCGATGAGTCGCTGGGAATCAGCGTCGACAAGGGCATGCCTCGAGACGCGCATGGCGTCGAATCGAGCTACGCATGGATGCGCCTCGCGGTCACGCTGCTCCTGTCCACCATCGGCGGCGTCGGCATGTGGTCGGTCGTGGTCGCGCTACCTGCTGTGCAAGCCGAATTCGGCGTGGCGCGCGCCGACGCATCACTGCCCTACACGCTGACGATGATCGGTTTCGGAATCTCCAGCATCGTGATGGGCCGGCTGGCGGATCGCTTCGGGATCATGGTTCCGGTCATCCTGGGCACGATCGCCCTGGCGCTTGGATATGCCGCCGCCGGATCCGCGTCAAGCTTATGGCAGTACACCTTGGCGCAGGGCTTGCTGATCGGCGCCGGCAGCGCTTCGACTTTTGCGCCACTGCTCGCTCATACCTCCTTGTGGTTTGTCCGGCGCCGCGGCATCGCAGTGGCGATTTTTGCCAGTGGGAATTACCTTGCCGGCACGGTTTGGCCGCCGATCGTTCAGCATTTCATCCAAAGTGTCGGTTGGCGGCACACCTATCTGGGCATCGCGGTCTTCTGTGCCGTGAGCATGTTGCCGCTTGCCTTCGTCCTCAGAAGACCACCTCCCATCATTGAGCTGCAGCCCGGGCGAGCCGGTCCATCGGCGTCGTTCTCCGAGCGTCCCCTCGGGCTCTCCAAGCGTGCCCTGCAAACGCTGCTGATCATCGCCGGGCTGTCCTGCTGTGTCGCGATGTCGATGCCGCAGGTGCACCTGGTGGCCTACTGCGGCGATCTGGGCTACGGACCGACGCGCGGAGCGCAGATGCTCTCCCTGATGCTCGCCTGCGGCATCGTGAGCCGCATCAGCTTCGGTTTCATCTGTGATCGCATCGGCGGTTTGCGCACGCTGTTGCTCGGGTCAGCCTTGCAAGGCGTCGCGCTGCTCATGTTCCTGCCCTTCAACGGACTCACTTCCCTGTATGTGATTTCGGCGCTGTTCGGGCTGTTCCAGGGCGGGATCGTCCCTTCCTACGCCATCATCGTACGCGAGCACTTTCCACCGGCGGAAGCCGGAGCCCGTGTCGGCGCGGTAATCACCGCCACGCTGTTCGGCATGGCGCTGGGAGGCTGGATGTCGGGTGCGGTGTTCGATCTCACCGGTTCCTACAGGGCTGCGTTCGTCAATGGGCTCCTCTGGAATCTGGTCAACGTGTCGATTGCATTGTGGCTATTGCGGCAGGCAACGCTCCGCCCTTCGCTCGCGTGACGCGACCTCGTGCAGCCTCTGTGCGCGATGCTTCCGGACGCGCTACCATCGGCCTCGCATTCGCTTCGCATGCGAACACGGGAACCGCATCTTGCTAGACAAGACACTGACGCCCAGCAATATCGCCCGGCAGCTCGATCAATACGTGGTCGGTCAGGATGACGCGAAGAAGACCATCGCAGTGGCGGTTTACGCGCATTTCAGGAAAATCGCCAAGTCGCAGCGCGACAACGCATCGGTGACCAAGAGCAACATCCTGCTGGTCGGCTCGACCGGCACCGGGAAGACGCTGCTGTGTTCGACGCTCTCGCGAATTCTCGGCGTTCCCTTCGTCACTGCGGAAGCCACTTCCCTCGCGCAGACGCGCTATGTGAACGAGGAAATAGAAGCGATTCTGCAACGGCTCGGCGACAAGGCGAGCGGGGACGTCAGCAAGGCGCGGCACGGCATCGTCTTCATCGACGAGATCGACAAGCTGAAAGCCGGCGGTCCGGAAGCGCAGGCGACCTCCGGTGAAGGCGTGCAGCATGCGCTGCTCAAGATCATGGAAGGCTCCCCCGTCAAAGTCGATGGGGGACGCTACATCGATACCACCGACGTTCTCTTCATCTGCGGCGGCGCTTTCGTCGGGCTCAATGAAATCATGGCGCAGTCGCGCGCCTACAAGTACATCTCGGTGACCAAGGGCGATAACCAGCAGATGATGGATCGGCTCAATTCACGAGTGAAGCCGACCGACCTTTTCTCCTACGGGCTGATTCCCGAATTCACCGGCCGCTTGCCCATCGTGGCGCATTTCCACGACCTGAATCGCAAGATGCTGGTTCGGGTGATGACTGAGCCCAGAGACTGCATCTACAGCCAGTTCCGCGAGATCTTCGCCAACGACGGCGTTGAGTTGAGCGTCGAGCCCAAGGTGTTCGACCAGATCGCCGAGCTCGCCTTCGAGTACAAGATAGGCGCTCGCAGCTTGCGTGGAATCTTCGAGGAGATGATCACGCCTATT
>VBCY01000239.1 GCA_005882995.1 Betaproteobacteria bacterium | reverse complement strand
TCGTCCCAGTAATGGCCGAAAGGCCCGATTCGCTTAAAGCCGCAGCGCTCGTATAGAGCGATCGCTTGCGTCTGGTAGATGCCGGTCTCCAATCGCAGCAGCCCAACGCCCTGCCCTCGAGCATGCTGCTCGAGGCGGTCGAGCATCAGCACGCCTAGTCCGAACCGGCGAAATTCCGGCCGAACGTACATCCGTTTGACTTCGCCGTACTCGCTGCTGCAGACCTGCACGCCGCCGCAGCCCGCGGCGGCGCCACCGAGGCGGGCAACGAAGAAAGCAACGTTCTCGCGCAAGAGTTTTTCGACGCTGTAGCCGTGACGGCTCTCACGAGCGTAGAGCGGTTCGAGCTCTGCTTCGAGCTCGGCGATGAGCTGCATGGCATCCGCTGAATCGGGCCTCTCCGCTGCGATGATGTTCGTCATGACGGCTACTTGTGTGGCCCGCGAGCGCCTCGTCTCTTGGCGGTCGGGTGACGTTGCA
>VBCY01000238.1 GCA_005882995.1 Betaproteobacteria bacterium | reverse complement strand
CAAGCCGGAGTTGATCTATGCACCGCCATTGGTGGCGGCAGTGGCGGCAAGGAAGGCAACGCGCACGATCCCGAGCGTGTTCGCGTCAGGGAGCGACCCGGCGGGCGCTGGCCTGGTAGCGAATCTTGCTCGTCCAGGCGGCAATGCTACCGGCGTCATCAGCGTGGCCGAGTCACTCGCCCCCAAGCGCCTCGAACTGATCCACGAGATTCTGCCCGGCGCAAAACGCGTCGGGTTCCTGAGCGACCCGACCGAACCACTATCTCCCGGCGATCGCACCAAGCTCACGCGGGCAGCCACGGCGTTCGGCATGACGATTGTGGAGGTCGAATTTTCCAGCGAAAGTGAACTGGATTCTGCCGTAGCCAAACTGGTCGGACAGCGTGTCGACGTGATTTACGCGGGCGCAACGATCGCGGCCAACATGCGCGGGCGGCTGATCGAGCTGGCGAATCGAAGTCGCCTGCCAGTCGTCGGCGCCGGGCTAATGTTCGAGGCGGGCGGCTTGTTTGCATACACTGCGTTCATTGGCGGCGTTGCGGCCGGTCTCGTCGCCGTCCGGCTTGTCCATGCCCGTTGAAGCGCACGCAGCATTGGCCGAGCTGTGGCAAGCGGCCGGTCAATCCACTGAAGCACTGTCGCACGTCCGGCTCACCGGTGCGGAACCCGTGCTGCCGTCCTCGTTTGCGGTCGGCACGGCAGCCCAAGCCAGCATCGCCGCCTCGGCACTGGCTGCTGCGGAATTGTGGCGTCTGCGCGGCGGAGAGGACCAACGGGTCACAGTGGACATGCGCCACGCAGCTATCGAATTCCGGAGCGAGCGCTATTTCCGCGTTGATGGAAAGGGGCCTGCCGAGATCTGGGACAAGATCGCAGGGATATACCGTTGCGGCGACGGCGGGTGGGTTCGTTTGCACACCAACTTCCCGCATCACCGCGACGGGGTGCTGGCGCTGCTCGCCTGCGACTACGACAAGGCTGCTGTGCAACAGGCACTGCTCAACTGGCGCGCGGAAGAGTTCGAAGAGAGCGCGGCCCAAAGAGGACTCGTAGTCACGGCCAAGCGGTCGTTCGAGGAGTGGGATCGCCACCCGCAGGGCATAGCGGTCGCCGCCTTGCCCGTGTTCTCAATCGAGCGTATCGGCGACGCGCCTGCGCAACCGCTTCGTGTCGCGCCTCGTCCGCTCGCCGGCGTGCATGTTCTCGATCTCACACGAATCATCGCGGGTCCTGTGTGCGGCCGTGCGCTCGCCGCGCACGGAGCAGACGTGCTTCTGGTTACCGCGTCTCATTTGCCCGCGATCGAACCGCTGGTGATCGACACCGGGCGCGGCAAGCTATCGTGCCGCATCGATCTGCGCGATGCGGGCGGACGATCCACGCTGCACGCTTTATTGCGCGACGCGGACGTGTTCATCCAAGGCTACCGCCCTGGTGCGATCCAATCGTTAGGATTCGGTTCGGAGCAAGTCGCGGAGCTTCGTCCTGGTATCGTTTACGTATCGCTATCCGCATATAGCCACGTCGGACCTTGGGCCCATCGGCGCGGCTTCGATTCGCTCGTGCAGACCGCAACCGGCTTCAACGAAGCTGAAGCGCAAGCGGCGGGGACCGATCAACCCAGGCCATTGCCCGCCCAAGCACTTGATCACGCCGCGGGATACCTGATGGCTTTAGGCGCCATCGCTGCGCTGGCTCGCCGTTGCACGGAAGGCGGCAGTTGGCATGTGCGGGTGTCGCTTGCACAAACTGGAAGATGGCTGCGCCAGCTCGGTCGAATCGAGCGCGGCTTGTCATGTGATGAAACGAGCTTCAACGACGTTCAATCCTTCGTGGAAGAACATGATTCCGGATTTGGGCGCTTGAGCACAATCCGGCACGCGGCGCAACTTTCAGAGACTCCGGCGAGATGGGCGCGCCCTTCGATGCCGCTCGGCGCTCATGTTGCGGCGTGGCCACACTGAAAAGCTTGGACGAGCGATATTGCTGAGCCAGCTAAGCCGCCCTGACAACCCCGTGATAATCTCGCCCCGGGGCGCTTCTCAGCGCCCGATGTCCTCTGCGAGCGATCGCCGCTCTCATGAGCACATGTCGATCCATAAGCGTTGCACGATACGAAACAAGGGAGAAAAAACACATGCACAAGATATTCGTCGTAGCCGCCGTAGCGGTACTGGTAGCAGGACCCGCTGGAGCAAATGAGAAGACCGATGTGATGGTGCCGGTTCACCAATTCGTGGACGGCTTCAACAAGGGCGACATCAAGTCCGCCCTGGCGGCATGCGCCGAGCAAACATCCATCATCGACGAGTTTCCGCCCCACGAATGGCACGGCGCGGGGGC
>VBCY01000242.1 GCA_005882995.1 Betaproteobacteria bacterium | reverse complement strand
CGTGGAAGCCTGTCAGCATGAAAAAGGTTGAGCCGTAGACACCAGAGGAGAGCTTGAGGTTGAGCGCGCTGTAGGCGTGGGTGTATTCGAAGGCCTGAAAGCCGATGAAGGTGACGCCGAGGACGATGGTCAGGAACAGCCAGAGCTTCAACGCGCCGCGGCGCCCTTCCTTGAGCGCGTAATGCGCGACCGTGATGGTTCCGCCCGACGTGACCAGCAGGATGGTGTTGAGCAGCGGAATGCCGATCGCCCGCATCGGGGTGAAGGCCTCCTTCAGGTACGGCCCGTTGGTCGGCGATGCCGCGGTGTAATCCGGCCACAGGAGCTTCTGCTCGAGATCGCCGAGATCGGGCACCGAAAGGTTGCGCACGTAGAACAGCGCACCGAAGAACGCGGCGAAGAACATTACCTCCGAGAAGATGAACCAGGTCATTCCCCAGCGGAAAGAGAGGTCGACCTTCTTGTTATAGAGCCGATGTTCGGATTCGTCGATCACCCGTCCGAACCAGCCGAAGATCATTGTCAGCAGCACCGCGAAACCGGCGAGCACCAGCCATGGACCCACGGCGTACGCGTTGAACCACGTCGCCGCGCCGGTCGCCATCAGCAGCAGCGCACAAGAGCCGGTGATCGGCCAGTGCGACGGCTGCGGCACGTAGTAATAGGGCTTTGTGCCGTTCTGGGTCGCGCTCATGCTTTGATCCCCTTGTTCCCTGTCAAGTCGTTGCGAACATCCCGCACAAGCTTAAGTCTTGTTGCCCTCGACCTCGAAGAACGTGTACGACAGCGTGATCGTCGCGACGTCCCCCGGCAGTTTGGGATCGACGACAAACACCACCGTCATCTGCCGCTTTTCGTGCGGCGTGAACGACTGCTTGGTGAAGCAGAAGCACTCGAGCTTCTTGAAGTATTCTCCCGCGCGTCGCGGCCCATAGCTCGGCACCGCCTGCCCTGTCATGGGCCGGTCGGTCGTGTTCTCGACTTCGTAGACGACCTGGGCCAGCTCGCCCGGATGCACGCTGACGATCGGCGTCAGTGGGCGGAAGCGCCACGGTAGCTTGTTGAGATTGGCGTCGAGCTCGATGCGGATGCTGCGTGACGTATCGATCTGTGTGTTGTTCACTTTGTCGGCTAGGTCGATGTCGCGCAACCCGGTCACGTCACAGATCTTGTTGTAGAACGGAATCATCGCGAAGCCGAAGCCGAACATGACGACGACCACGACGCACAGTTTCGCGAGCAGCACGCGGTTCGAGTGGACAGGAAGCGCCGTCATCGCTCGTTCACTTGCGAACGTTGCGGGATTATTCGTGAGCACAGTTTTCACGCTCGATTAAACCACCGCGGGCGGCGTCTCGAAGGTGTGGTACGGCACCGGCGAGGGCAGTGTCCACTCCAGCGTGTCCGACCCCTCCCATGGCCTGGCAGGCGCCCGCGGCCCGAATCGAATCGCTTTCAGAACCGTGTAGAGGAAGAGGATCTGCGAGAGCCCAAAGCCGAACGCGCCGATCGATGCGACCATGTTCCAGTCGGCAAACTGCGTCGCGTAGTCGGGAATGCGGCGCGGCATGCCGGCGAGGCCGAGAAAATGCATCGGGAAGAACGTCACGTTGAAGAAGATCATCGAGAGCCAGAAGTGCTCCGAAGAACGCGAACAGCGAACCCGCGACCAGCACGTAGTGGAAGTGCACGACGACGTAGTAGGTGTCCTGCAACTGGATGTCGACCGGCGTGATCGCCAGCACGAGTCCTGTGAAGCCGCCCATGGTGAACAGGAAAATGAAGCCGATGGCGAAGAGCATCGGCGTCTCGAACGTGAGCGAGCCCTTCCACATCGTCGCGACCCAGTTGAACACCTTCACCCCCGTAGGCACCGCGATCAGCATCGTCGCGCACATGAAAAAGACTTGCCCCGCCGCGGGCATGCCGACGGTAAACATATGATGAGCCCAGAGGATGAACGATAGGATCGCGATCGAGCCGGTCGCATAGACCATCGACGCGTAGCCGAACAGCGGCTTGCGCGAAAACGCGGGCAGGATGGTCGACACGATCCCGAACGACGGCAGGATCATGATGTAGACCTCGGGATGACCGAAGAACCAGAAGATATGCTGGAACATCACCGGGTCGCCGCCACCCGCGGCGTTGAAGAAGCTGGTTCCGAAGTGACGGTCGGTGAGCAGCAACGTCACCGCACCCGCGAGCACCGGCATCACCGCAATCAGCAGGTACGCGGTGATGAGCCATGTCCATACGAACAGAGGCATCTTCATCAGCGTCATGCCCGGGGCGCGCAGGTTGAGGATCGTCGTGATGATGTTGATCGCTCCCATGATCGACGACGCGCCGAGGATGTGCACCGCGAAGATCGTAAAGTCCATGCCCATGCCGGCTTGAACAGAGAGTGGCGCGTACATGGTCCAGCCACCCGCGGCGGCACCGCCCGGCACCAAGAATGACGAGATGAGAAGCGTCGCAGCAAAGGGAAGCAGCCAGAAGCTCCAGTTGTTCATTCGCGCGAACGCCATGTCCGGAGCGCCGATCATCAGCGGCACTTGCCAGTTGGCGAACCCGACCGCTGCCGGCATGATCGCGCCGAAGATCATTATCAAGCCGTGCAGCGTGGTGAGCGAGTTGAAGAACTCGGGATCGACGATCTGCAGTCCGGGCTGAAACAATTCGGTGCGTATGGTCAGCGCGAGCACGCCCCCCGCGAGGAACATGATCATCGAGAACCACAGGTAGAGCGTCCCGATGTCCTTGTGATTAGTCGTCGTGATCCAGCGCATGATGCCGCTCGGGTGATGCGCGTGGTCGTCGTGCGCGTGGCCGGCGACGTGATCATGGGGAATGCTGCTCATGGCTTGCTCCTGCCTGAACTTCGCAAATTCGCTGTCATGCGAACGTCTAGGACCGATCGGCTTTCACTTCCGCCGGCTGGACGGCCTGGTTCGTGTGGTTGCCCCAGCTGTTGCGCGTATACGTGATCACCGCGGCAATATCGGTGTCCGAGAGCGTATTCTTCCACGCAACCATTGCCGTCGGTTCTCCGTCCTTGACCACGCCGTTGAGCACGATCTTGATCTGCGCGTCCTTTGGCCCGTTGACCACGGGCGACCCGTCAAGCGCAGGGAACGCGCCTGGAACGCCCTTGCCGGTCGCCTGGTGGCACGCCACGCAGTTCGCTGCGTAGACCTTTGCGCCGCGGGCGATCAGGTCGTTCGGATCCCAGACCTTGTTCGGATCATCGACGCTCGCGGCGGATTTTTTCTTCTGCGCGTCGAGCCATTTTGCGTAGTCGTCGGCCGACTTCACCTCGACAACAATCGGCATGAACCCGTGCTCCTTGCCGCAAAGCTCGGCGCACTGACCGCGATAAATGCCCGGCTTTTCGGCGGTAAACCAGGAGTCGCGCACGAAGCCGGGAATCGCATCCTGCTTGACGCCGAAAGCCGGCACCCACCACGAATGAATCACATCGCCGGCGGTGATAAGCACACGTACCTTCTTGCCTGCCGGCACGACCATCGGCTGGTCGACCTCGAGCAGATAGTGCTCACCCTTGACCTCCCGGTTGTGGATCTGCGCGTCCGGCGTCGTCAGGTTGCTGACATACGAGAACCCGTGATCGAGGTAGTCGTAGTGCCATTTCCACTGGAAGCCGGTGACCTTGACCGTCATGTCGGGCACCGACGCATCCTTCATAGCCAGCACCGTCTTGGTCGCCGGAAACGCCATGAACAGCAGAATGAGGAACGGGATCACGGTCCACACGATCTCGACCATCGTGTTCTCGTGGAACTGCGCCGCCTGATGCCCCTTCGACTTGCGATGCGCAAATATCGAATAGAACATCACCGAGAACACGCCGACGAAAATCACGACGCAGGTCCACATGATGTAGGTGTGCAGGTCGAAGATCTGCGCCGCAATCGAGGTGACCGGCGTCTGCAGGTTGTATTCGCGCTCGGCGTATACTGCTCCTGACGACGCGAGCAGAGACGCGGCGAGGGCAGCATGGCCCATCCGTCTTGCGATTTCGGTAGCAGCCGATGCCGTGTCGATACGATCCATGCTCCCCTCGAAGACGTCGATGAGTCGCTTAGCGCGGCGACAGCGGGTGCCGCAAGTCCGTGGCGACGCGCTGGCGTTCGGCCGCGGGAAGGCATCGACCGGCGGTGCCGAGCGAATCGTTTCGACGACAACTCACCGAATAATCTGGACCTTCGAGGGGCTCAGCCGGGTCTCGCGTCATGGAAAATGAATCACGGTGAATTGCGGATGCGCTCGCCGATCCCCACGCCAGGATGACGTGCGGCGCCAAGCGTGCTGCTCTGTTCAAAAATTAACGGCGAAGCTTAGCATGGATGGCCACAACGCGGAAAGGGAAAAGCCGGTTCGTGAACGACAGTTGGTGCGGCTCGCGTCCCGATCATGGGCGGAGTGCGGCTTCATCGGCGTGCGGGTCGCCGGAAATGCACGATGTCCCTGCCGTCGGCGGCTCGCCGTGGCTCCGGTTTCCATGCATGACCATAGACGACCTCGAACGACGCGGGCAATCGCCCCCCGCTGCGGAATCTATCGAGCGCGGTGAGCGCTGCGGCCCAGCGTCGCGTTCCGGTAAGTCCGCGTCGTCGTGCTGCGGCAGAGTTGCTCGCGCCCAGGGCTTTGAGCTCGCGCATGAGCGATTGCCCATCGGCATAGGTAAGCGTTAGCGTCTCCACGTCCATGACGGGATCGGCGAATCCCGCGTGGACAAGCATGTCGCCCACATCGTGCATGTCGATGAAACGGTGCACATGCACGGCAGGGTCCACGCTGGCAAATGCCGAGCGCAGCTCGCGCAATGTATCGGGCCCCAGGGTCGTGAAGGAAAGCAGCCCACCCGTTGCAAGCACTCGATGAAACTCCGCAAAGGCCTCCGCCGGATCGTTCACCCATTGCAGCACAAGGTTGCTCCACACGAGATCGACCGACCCTGCCCTGAACGGCAGGCGGATGAGGTCGCCGCATACGAACTGGGGCCGGGCAATGGGTGGATCCCTGTACGAGCCAGCAAGGCGTGCGAGAAGCGAGCGCGCGTGCTCGGAGCGAGCAGGCGCCCGAGCGCGCGCAGCGCTTATCATCCGGAAGGCGAAATCAATGCCCAGGAGACCGGCGCCCGGATAGCGTGCGTGCAATTCTCCCAGCGCCTCGCCGGTTCCGCAGCCGGCGTCGAGAATCGATGTCGGCGCGAGTCTGACGATGCCAAGGCGCTCGGCCATTCGCGCCGAGACCTCTCGGTGCAGCACGGATGCGGCATCGAAGGTCGCGGCGGCTCGCTCGAAGGCGCGGCGCACGCTCGCCTGGTCGAGCCGCAACGGATCGAGGTCATTGTTCATCAGCTAGAATGGGGTTGAGTTTCACCAGAGGGGACCAGGGTTGTCAAACTTCCTGGCTGGCACATTCGACACCGTCCGCAAGAGTGCGCTCGATGCGGCGCGTCGCGCATTGCCGCAGCGCTGCGAGCTGTGCGCGAGCGCATCGGGCGCGTGCATCATCTGCAAAGATTGCTGGCGCGCGCTTCCCTGGCTCGGCCGTGCGTGTTCCATATGCGCGCTGCCGACTGCCGCCGGCGAGCTATGCGGGCAGTGTCTCGCACATCCGCCGGCTTTCGACGCGACAATCGCCGCCTTCGCGTACGCCTTTCCGGTCGATCGATTGATCCACGCTTTCAAGTATCAGGGAAGGCTCTCGCTTGCCGATTGGTGCGCCGACGCGATTCTGGCGGCGGGCATCCAGGCGCAATCGTGCCTCATCGCGCTGCCCCTTTCGGAGCAACGTCAACGCGAGCGCGGCTGGAATCAGGCCGCCGAGATCGCGCGCGCAATTGCCGCCAAGACCCGCATCGCGCTGCTGAAGGCTGGCGTGCGCAGAGTTCGGGCGACGCCTCCGCAGGCAGCCTTGCCTTGGCCCGAGCGCGCGCGAAACGTGCGAGGAGCCTTTGCCTGTGATGTCGCTCTCGACGGCGCCACCGTTGCCGTTATCGACGATGTGATGACCACAGGGGCGACACTGGCGGAGTTCGCGCGAACGCTCAAGGCAGCAGGCGCCGCGCGCGTGGAGAATTGGGTCGTCGCGCGAACGCTGCCTTGAATGCTGCGGGAATGGTAGCCATCGTACTGGTTCACCCCGAGATCCCTCCGAATACCGGCAACGTGATTCGCCTGGCGGCGAATACAGGCTGCGAGCTGCATCTGGTCGAACCGCTAGGGTTTCGTCTCGACGATCGTGAGCTCAAGCGCGCCGGTCTCGATTATCACGAGTACACCCGGCTCAGCGTGCATTCCGGCTGGGAGCCGTGTCGGCAGGCAGTCAACCGCGCCGGCCCGCGCCGCTGGTTCGCGCTCACTACGCGCGGCGAGCATTCGCTGTTCGACACAGTGCTCGAGTCCCGCGATGTACTCGTCTTCGGTTGCGAAACCTCCGGCCTCCCCGAAGCGATCATCGATTCCTTCGCGCCGGAATCGCGCCTGCGCATTCCGATGCGTCCCAAGGTGCGCAGCATCAATTTGTCGAACGCAGTCGCCATCGCCGTGTACGAGGCGTGGCGGCAAACCGGCTTTGAAGGAGGCGTCTAAGGAGCCTGTCGGGCTAGCGCACTCCCAGCCTTGCAAAGACGAACCGCAGCTCATTCTCGAGATCGCGGATGGTCTGCTCCTTGGATTTGCCGTATCCGTGCCCGCTGTCGAAATCCATGTACAGCAGAAACGGATCGATCTGTCCGACGTGATTCTGCACAGCTGCGACGAATTTCTTGGCGTGCAGCGGATCGACGCGCGAGTCGTATTCACCGGCGGTCACGAGCGTCGGCGGGAAATTGATCCCGTCGCGGATGTTGTGATACGGGGAATAGCGCAGGATATAAGCGAAGTCATCCGGCTTGTCGGGGTCCCCGTATTCGGCGATCCAATAGCGCGCGATCAGGAATTTGTGGAAGCGCACCATGTCGAGGAGCGGTACCTGGCACAGAGCAACGCTGAAAAGATCCGGCCGTTGCGTGAGCATCGCGCCGACCAGCAGGCCGCCATTGCTGCCGCCGCCAATAGCGAGCCGCTCACGGGAAGTGTACTTCTCGCGGACCAGCCATTCCGCCGCGGCGACGAAGTCGTCGAAGGAATTCTGCTTGTTCCCGAACTTTGCGGCCTCGTGCCAGCTTTCGCCGAACTCGTTTCCTCCGCGTATCCCTGCATCGGCAAAAATCCCGCCACGGTTGATGAATGTCAGCCAGCGCCCAAGATACGCCGGCCCGACGCCGATGTTGAAGCCGCCATAGCCGTGAAGGTAGAGCGGATTGCCGCCGTCGAGCTTGGTGCCCTTGCGGTAGCTCAAAAACATCGGCACCCGCGCGCCATCCCTGGAGTTGTAGAAGACGAGTTTCGACTCGACCTGGGAGGCGTCGAGCGGTGGGTTGTCTTCCCACACCAACCTCCATTGCAGTGTCTTGCCGTCCACCCCGTAGAGCTTTCCAGGTACCTTGAACGTGGCGACGGTCGAATAAACGATATCGGCATCACGGTCGTAGCGGCTCGCTGACACATTTCCCAGTTCCGGAAGCTTCAACTCGCGCAGCCGTCTGCCATTCGTTTTGTCGTGAACCCAGACTCGCGTGAGCACGTCCTTCTTGTCGCGGACGAGCAGCCACTTGCTGGTGACGTCGGCATCTTCGAGAACCGTGTCCTGCTCAGGCCACAATTCGCGCCAGTGCTCGAACTGTGGCGCCGCGTAGGTCGCTGCCATCAACTTGAAGTTGGGCGCGTGATCGTTGGTGCGAATGTAGATACGGTCTTTGCGGAAATCCGGCTCGGCTTGAAATTGGGTGCTGGAATAGATGGTCTGCGGATCCGCGGCCGATCCCAGAGGCCGGATCTTGATGGTGTTCGAATAGAAGTCACCAGTCTCGAACACCGTGATATCGGCCTCCTCCGGTTCGTAGACGCGGCAATAGTTCTTGGCGTCCTGCATCGCGATGAGAAGTTCGTCGCTTGCATGATCGCTGCCAAGGCGATGGCGATAGCAGCGCTCCGGCTCCTGTTTTTCGATCGACTCCTTGGTGCGAGGCGAGACGTAGGCGTAGCGCTCGTCGCGCGCCCACGCAAACGATCGAATGCCGGGAAGCAGCTCGCCGATCTGCGCGCCGGTACGCGTATCGATGACGCGAAAGTCGGTGATCTCCGAGCCCTTGCTGTAGGTCGCCACGGCTGCGTTGCTGCCGTCGCGGTTCGGCACAAAAGCGCCGACGCTGGTCTTTCCCGAGGGGTCCAATGCAATGGGATCGAAAAGCAGGATGTCGCGCTCGTCGAGCCGGGTGTAGACCTTCGCTTGTTCCTCGCCTTTGAGCGTGCGAAAAAAGAACTCACGCCCTTTCTTGAAGAAAGGCGGCTGAGTAATGTCGCGATCGATGAAGGAAACCAGTTCCTCGTGCAGACCCTCGACCGGCGGTGCCTCGGCATCAAGATAGGCAAGCGTCGCCTCGTGCTGGCGACGGCTCCAGGCTTCGACCTCTGGGTCGCGACCCGTTTCCAGCCAGCGGTAATCGTCGGTGAGCTTGACGCCGTGCACATCGTCGATCACCGGGCGAGCAGGCGTCGACGGCGACCTGAAACTCGCAGATTGAGCTGCGGCCGCGCCATTCAGCGCCGCAAGCACCATGACAGCGATTGCTGTAATGCGTCTTGTGCACACGAATCGGCCTCCTCAATCACTGGAACTCTCTGCCCGGCTCGCGCGCGAGCAATGTCTCGACGGCGTGTCGGGGCGTCATTTTTTCGTAGAGCACCTGATACACCGCCTCGCAGATCGGCATTTCGACGTTGAGCGCCGTCGCCAATGCGTGCACTGCTCGCGCTGCGGCAACGCCTTCCGCGACGTGACCGATTTCGTGCAGGATGGAATCGAGCGACCCTCCGCGCGCAAGACCAAGACCGACGCGTCGATTGCGCGACAGGTCTCCGGTGCAGGTGAGGACCAGATCGCCAAGACCCGCCAGGCCCATCAGCGTGTCTCGCTTGCCGCCGAGTGCTGCCGAGAGCCGGCCCGTTTCGGCAAGTCCGCGGGTGATGAGCGCGGCACGCGCGTTATGGCCGAAACCCAACCCATCGCTCGTGCCAGCTGCGATGGCCAACACGTTTTTGACTGCGCCTCCGGTCTCGACCCCGGTCAAATCGTCACTGACATAGGCACGAAAAGCATCCCCGCGAAGACGCTCGGCGATCGCTTCCGCGAGTGCTGAATCGGTGGCTGCCACGCTCACCGCAGTCGGCAAACCCAGAGCCACCTCCTCGGCGAAACTTGGACCCGAGATCACACCGACCGGCGATGGCCATTTCGACGCGACAAGCTGATGCGCGAGCGCAACGCCCCCTTTGCGCGCAGCATCGGCGACAAAACCTTTGCCGACCCACATGAGCGGCGCGCGGGAAATGCCTCCCAGCTGCTCCGCGATATCCGGCAGCGCGGCGATCGGCGTCGCGACGATGATGTGCGACGCGCCCTGCACCGCCTTTCCCAGGTCAGAGGTGATCGGCAGCTCTTCAGGAAGGCGAACGCCTGGAAGATAACGATGATTTTGACGAGCGCTGTGCATCGCCTGCGCCTGGCCGGAATCGCGAGCCCACAATGCGAGCGCTGCCGCCGAGTGACGCCGGCTCAAATGCACTGCGAGCGCGGTACCCCAGGCGCCGGCCCCCAATATGGCGACGCGCTCGCTCACCTCGGCCGCGCTCAGAGTCCCCAGATCTGCGAAATGCGCACGAAGCCTGTCTGCCCGTCGCGGTGCCGCACCTTCGCCCATCCGGGAGTTGTCGTCGCGGCCGAAAGGTCGGCCAGCTCGAGTACGACGTTCTGCTCGGCCTTGAAAACCAGCGGCGCCCCGTCGACTGGATTCGCCAGCACGTCGGCAACGGGCACCCGGATGACCAGCGTGCGCTTTTCGCCCAGCGTCTTCTTTTCCACCCACGCCACCGTTCCGCTCGCGTCGCGCACCTTGACCCATCCTTCGACGCTCACGATAGCCTCGAGCGGCACGTCGCGCCCAAGGACGAACAAGGGACGCGCTCTTGCCGACGGCGCGTCGTAGAGGATCGCGACTTCGGACGTGCTGTGGAATTCGGCCGCGAGCGCGTTGCCGCTCACTGCCAGCAACGCTCCGAGCCAAGTGCCAAGCAGGAACCTCACGCTGCCGAGCGTCGGATGCCGCTAGCTCGGAACCGGCGACGCCGCCGGCTGCTGCGCCAGATTGGCGAGCTGCTGCTGATAGAGCAACTCGAAGTTGATCGGATCCAAATGCACCGGCGGAAAGCCGGCTCGGATGATCGCGTTCGCAATCGTTTCCCGAACGTAGGGAAACAATACTGCAGGACAGTGAATACCCATGATCGGCTGGATATCCGCCATCGGCACTCCCTGAATCCGGAACAGGCCGGCCTGTGCAGCTTCCACCAGGAACAGCGTCTTGTCGCCGGTCTTCGCGGTCACCGTGATGGTCAGTACGCACTCGAAAACATTGGGTTCGACCTGTTCCCCGCGAGTGCGCAAACCGACCTCGACGTGCGGTGACTCGTTGAGCTGAAACGACTGAGGCGCACCCGGGTTCTCCAGCGAAAGATCCTTGACGTAGATCCTCTCGATGGAGAGCGATGGCGCGGTCTGCTCCGGGGTGTCTGCCATGCGGGTTCCTACAGGCGGAAAAACACGTGATTATAGCAAAGGGGTGACGCTCCCCGCCGGCTGGCCTGGAGCATCGGCTCTGAGCATCGGCTCCAGCTTCCCGGCTCTTTCGAGCACAACTAAATCGTCGTAACCGCCGACGTGGACTCCGCCAATGTAGATCTGCGGCACGGTTCGCCGCCCGGTTCGCTGCATCATCTCGGAGCGGCGATCGGGATCGAGATCCACACGGACCTTTTCGATTGAAGCCACGCCTTTGGCGTGCAACAGCCGCTCGGCGCGAACGCAGTACGGGCAAATGGCGGTCGAGTACATCATCACCGACGCCATGCTCGCTCCGCCATCAGCCCTTCTCGAGCGGCATGCCGGCGTCCGCCCACGCGCGCAAGCCGCCGTGCAGGACAAAGATTTCCGAAAAACCAAGTTTGGTGAGCGCCGCCGCCGCCGTGCGACTGCGATTGCCCCGCTCGCAATACGCGATCAGGGGGCGGCCGGCGAACCTGACGAGTTCCTGACCGCGCGCGGAGAGTTGCGAGAGCGGAATGTGCACGGCGCGCGGCAGTCTTCCTCCTTCGTACTCCTGCGTTTCTCGAAGGTCGAGGATCAGCGCATCATTGCGGTTGATGAGTTGCGTCGCGCCCTGCACCCCGATTTCGCGCACTGGCGACAAACGGCGCTGAATGAGCGGCCACAGCAGCATCGCACCGGAAACCGCCGCAACGAGGACCAGCATCCAGTTGTTGACGACGAATTGGACCGCTTCAGTCACGTCGGCCGGCCTCGGCACGCGGCACGAAAAACACGAATCATAGCTTAACGAGTCGGATCGGCTGGATTGGCTTGCGAAGCGGGAACGCGGATTCCGGTCAGTGTGGTCGACAGCGAGGTGAAGGAACTCCTCGGACGACCGACGGTCCCACGTCACCGGCCCAAAGGTCGACAGCAAATATCGACAGGAATTTTGGCGCAAAGGCCGGCGGGCGTATACTCCCCTACTTGGTTGTTCCACTATGCGAGCGCAGCACCATTGAGTGCCCTGCGCCCGCGAAAGAAGCGTGAGGTTGACATGGGCAATGGCTGGAAAAAGGCGGGACTGATCGGTCTGGGTGCGGTGCTCGGGCTGTTGCTCAGCCTCAACTTCTCGGCGCTGGCGGAGCGGGAAGCCAAGCTGCCGATTCCGTATGAAGACCTGCAGCTGTTCTCGGCCGTCTTCGGCCGCATCAAGACCGACTATGTGGAGCCGGTGCCCGATGACAAGTTGATCCGCGAAGCAATCAACGGAATGGTGCACGGGCTTGACCCCCATTCCGATTTCCTCGACGCCGATGCGTACAAGGAACTGCAGATCTCCACCCAGGGCAAGTTCGGCGGCTTAGGGATAGAAGTCGGCCAGGAAGACGGGATCATCAAGGTGATATCCCCGATCGAAGAGACTCCGGCGTTCCGCGCGGGGATCAAGTCCGGCGATTTGATCATCAAGATCGACGACACGGTCACGCGCGGCCTGTCGCTCTCCAAGGCCGTCGAAAAAATGCGTGGCAAGCCCGGCACGCAGATCGTATTGACCGTGGCGCGCAAGGACGTCGATGTGCCGCTCACCTTCACGCTGACCCGCGAAGTCATCAATTTCAAGAGCGTGCGCGCCAAGATGATCGAACCGGGCTACGGTTACTTGCGCGTGGTGCAATTCCAGGAGCGCACCGGCGAGGACATGGCCAAGGCGCTGAAGGATCTCTACAAGCAGGGCGATCTTCAAGGCCTGGTGCTCGACCTGCGCAGTGATCCGGGCGGCCTGCTCAACGTGTCGGTCGGCGTTGCCTCAGCGTTTCTGCCGCCCGACGCGCTCGTCGTCTATACCGACGGACGTACACCCGATGCGCGCATGCGCCTCTCGGCGAGTCGCGGCGATTACCTGCGTGGTCGCGGCGAAGATTACCTGAAAGATCTGCCTGCTGCGATCAAGCGCGTGCCCATGGTCGTGCTGGTCGATGGCGGAACCGCGTCGGCGTCGGAAATCGTTGCCGGTGCGTTGCAGGATCACAAGCGCGCGATCGTCATGGGAGCGCAGACTTTCGGTAAGGGATCCGTTCAGACGATTCTGCCGCTCGGTCCCAATACGGGTCTTAAGCTGACGACGGCGCGTTACTACACGCCCAACGGGCGCTCCATCCAAGCCAAGGGCATCGAGCCTGACGTCGCCGTCGACGATGGGCGCGATTCGGCAAACCGGCTGCGTGAAGCCAATCTCGATCACCATCTGGCCGAGGGCCAGGTCGTCGCTTCAGCGGAAGCAGAGGCTATAGCCAAGCTCAAGGCCAGGACCGCGGCTGAAAAGGATGCCGAAAAGTCGCCGCAGAAAGCGACGGTCGACCCGAATCCGCCGCGAGTGGAGTTCGGATCGGCTGACGACTTTCAATTAAAGCAGGCGATGAACCAGCTCAAGGGTCTGCCGGTGATCGCTACGTCAAAGGCAGTCTCTGCGCAGGCCAAGCCGCAATAGGTCACATCGATTCATTCTTGAGCAGAACGCCCGGCATCCCCCGGGCGTTTTTGCGTGGTGCGCGCGAAGCCCCGGCAAGGTCATGGACGACAAGCAACTGCTCCGCTACAGCAGGCACATCCTGTTGCCCGAGCTAGGGCTCGATGCGCAACAGCGCTTCGCTTCCGCACACGCTCTCATTGTCGGCGTCGGCGGACTTGGAAATCCGGTGGCACAGTTTCTCGCCGCCGCAGGAGTCGGGACGCTGACGCTGGTCGACGCCGATCACGTCGATCTGACTAACCTCCAGCGGCAGATTCTGTTCGATACCTCAGCGATCGGACACCCCAAGGTCGAAGCCGCTGCCGCGAGAATAGCTGCCGTCAATCCCGACGTCCGCGTGATCAGCGTCGCGTCGCGGGTTGGCGATGCCGAACTGGTACCTCTCGCCGCAGCGGCCGATATTGTCATTGACTGCTCCGACAATTTCGCGACCCGTCATGCCGTCAACCGGGCGAGTGTCGCCGCGACCAAGCCGCTGGTCTCCGGTGCCGCCATCCGCTTCGACGCTCAAGTCTCCGTGTTCGACGCTCGCGATGTGGCGAGCCCGTGCTACCACTGTCTGTTCGGTGAAGGCGACGAAATCGAGGAGACGCGGTGTGCGGTGATGGGCGTGTACGCACCGCTGGTCGGAATCATCGGAGCCACGCAGGCGGCGGAAGCACTGAAGCTCCTCGCCGGCGTCGGCCGCTCTCTGGCAGGGCGCTTGCTCATGCTCGACGCGCTGTCGATGCAATGGCGGGAAGTGCGGGTGTTGAAGGATCCGGCGTGTCAGGTCTGCGGCTCGAGATCGCGATGAAGCGCAGGATTCCGCCACTCGTTCTCACGCTTCATCAGTGGCTGTCGGATCGGGCGATCGGCGTTAACGCCGCACCGGATGAGAGATCCGGAGCAGCGTATCTTGAAAGCCTCGCGCATATGCGTTCATGTCGAAAAGAGGGCTTGCGCGTCGGCCCCTTCGCAGCTTCGACGCCAGGTTTGCAAGTCGTGGCCGATCGCGCGCGAGCGCAATCGCGATCGCCGCATACTCATCGTGCGAAGTCGCGATCAATTCCGGCAAATCCGCGGCAGTAAGCTGAGAAGCCGACGCGCGCGCCGCCATGCTCCGTCCGGCGAGCGTGAGGACCGGCAGCCCGGCGAACAGCGCGTCATTGACCGTGGTATGCGAGCCGAAAGGATAGGTGTCTAGATAAAGATCGGCGAGCACAAATCGCGCGAGGTAGCGCTCGACGTGCTCCCGTGGCGCAAACACCAGTCGCTCCTGGCCGATCCCGCGGCTCATCGCTTCGCGCTTCAGGTTCTCCTCAGCCTGCGGCCTCATGGGGCGCAACCACAGCACGCTCCCGTCGACTTCCCGAAGGAGCCTCATCCAGAGATCAAACATCGGCGGGATGATCTTGTAGGGCGCCGAGTGCGCGGCGAAGATGAAAGCTTGGGACGGAAGACCGTAATCAGCCCTCGATGGGCTCGGCTCGGCCAGGGTCCGTTGGGCATCGCTCGGTAGATAGCATCCATCGACGAACAACAACGTTTCGCTGAAATTGACCTGCTCCGTGACAGGCGTCGTGGTCGCATCGGTCATTACGTAGTCGTAATACGGCGCACCCAGCGTCCCGGCAAAGCCTACAAAGTTGATCTGCACCGGCGCCGCGCGCGCGGCGTAGATCTCCGAGCGCGCCTGTTCCGTATGGCCTGTCAGGTCGAAAAGAATGTCGATCTGATCAGTGCGGATCTGCTTCACCGCGTCGGCGCTCGAAGCTGTTGCGAGATCCTTTAGCGCCTTCACCGCGGTTGCAATGCGCATGCGCAGCGCATCCGCGGTATCCGGACCCAGCGCGTAGGCGAAGACTTCGAACTTCGTTCGGTCGAGCCGCTCCAGAAGTTCGACGACGAGCCTGGGCACCGGATGATCGTGGAATGCCATTGCCGCAAATCCGAGACGCAGTGGCAGATCCGCGGCCGGGCGCCGTGAGGCGCCCGCTTCAAGTTGCGGCCAGGCGAAGCTCCTTGCTGCTCGGAGTTGCAAAGCGGGATCGTCGCAAATGCAAAGAAAGGCAAACGGTGGCACGGTTTGCCGCCGCCCCTCGTCGATGTCTTGCATCCCCGCCATGATCATCGAGCGCTTGCGCTCAAAATCGCTCCAGTCGGCGAGCTGCAGATCAAGGTCGAGCAATTGGGCCGTGATCTGGAGCCTGGACGGATCGAGCGCATGAGCTCGCTCAAGCAGCGGTCGTGCATCTTCAAAGCGGCGCTGCTCGCACAGCAGAAAGCCCAGATTAGCGAGAATCTGAGGTGAATCCGGAGCAAGCGAAAGAGCGTGGCGGAAGCTCGCTTGGGCGCCGGCGTCGCGAAGGCGCCGCTGACACACGCCGCGATTGTTCCAGATCTCCGCGGGTGCATGCGGCGCTGCCGCCACCAGCCGATCGTAAACGGCCAGAGCATCGGCAAACTTCTCTTGCGTGAACAGCAGTTGCGCCAGGTTCGCCAGCGCGGCGATGTCATTGGGTCGCCGGCTCAGCACCTCGCGATAGCAGCGCTCGGCTCGGTCCCTTTCACCCACGCAATCGAGTTGCACACCGAGATTGATCAGCAATCCCGCATGCCCCGGGACCAACTCGAGCGCGCGCTCGAACGCCGCGATCGCCGTCGGCGCCATCCCACCGCTTGCGAACAGATTGCCGATGTCGAATAACGCTTCGGCATGGCGTACGTCGAGCGCTTGCCTGACGGCTCGGTCGAAGAGCGCGATTGCGTCGGCGCTGCGCCCACCGGCGAGGGCGCGCCTCGCGTCGTTCAGCAGTGCGTCAGGAGTGCTCGTGATCGAAAATCGCCGCGCGGCAATCACGCGAACAGATATTTTCGCTGCGCATCCCATGCTTCCTGCGGCAAGCGTTTGAATCCGCTCTTGGCGAAGAGCATCCAGCGGCCGACCACGAACGCGAGGAGCGCATTGGCGTCCGCCACCGCATCGCCGGGCCACGAACCTCCCGCTTGTGCGATTTTGAGCGACTGACGCAACGATGCTTCGATTCGATCATAGAGCTGGTTCATGCGGGTCTGCAGGCGCTCATCTTCGTTGACCAGTGCGTCGCCGATCAGAACCCGGGTCATTCCCGGATTCTTTTCGGCAAAACCGAGCAGGACCGCGACGATCTGCGTGGCCTGTGCCACGCCGTCGGTGGTGTCGGTCGTGATTCGATTCACGAGCGAAAACAATGTGGTCTCGATAAACTCGATCAGGCCCTCGAACATCTGGGCCTTGCTGGCGAAGTGCCGATACAGCGCCGCCTCCGACACTTCGAGTCTCGCCGCCAGCGCAGCGGTCGTGATCTTCTCGCCGCGCGGAGTCTCCAGCATCGCTGCGAGCGTCTGCAGGATCTGCAGCCGGCGCTCTCCGGGTTTGGTCGCCATCGCCGCACTCCCTGGGTCTTCGTGTTAGCTGAACGTCAACCCGCCTTGATCATCGTTCCGACGCCTTCGTTGGTGAGCACCTCCAGGAGCAGAGCATGCTCGACCCGGCCATCGATGATATGCGAGCTCCTGACCCCGTTTTTCACGGCCTCGAGTGCCGAGCCGATCTTGGGCAGCATTCCGCCGTGAATAGTCCCGTCGGCGAACAGTCCCTCGATCTCGGTAGCGGTGAGCCCTGTCAAGAGCCGTCCGTTGCGGTCTAGCACGCCGGCAGTATTGGTCATTAAAACCAGCTTTTCTGCGTTGAGCGTCTCGGCGAGCTTGCCAGCCACGAGGTCGGCGTTGATGTTATAGGCTTCGCCGTGATCACTGACGCCGATCGGCGCAATCACCGGAATGAAATCACGCGAATCGAGCAGGTTGATCAACTCGGCATCGATCTTCTCGATCTCGCCGACCAAACCGATGTCGATGAGCTCACCCTGATCATCTTCGCTCTTGAGCAGAAGCTTGCGAGCATGAATGAAGGCACCATCCTGGCCGGTCAGTCCCACCGCGCGACCACCGTGCTGATTGATCAATCCGACGATTTCCTGATTGAGCTCGCCCAATACCATCTCGACGACATTCATCACTTTTTCGTCGGTGACGCGCATCCCCTGCTTGAATTCGCTGGGGATGCCCATCGTCTTGAGCAAGTCTCCGATCTGTGGTCCGCCCCCGTGCACAATCACCGGATTCATTCCCACCAATTTGAGCATCACGACATCGCGGGCAAAGCCGGCCTTGAGATGGGTCTCGGTCATGGCGTTGCCGCCATACTTGATGACGATAGCTTTGTCATGAAAGCGCTGGATGTAAGGCAGCGCCTCGGCCAGGATTTGCGCCTTGAGTGCAGGAGAACCGGCCTCGATGGACGTTGAATGGACGCGGGTCATTGGCTTCGGAGGATTGTACCCGAACGCATCAAGACACAATATCAGCGCCGCTCTTGTTAAAAGTAAGCCCTGACTGGCTGTCATCCGTGTCGTTTGTACGAGATAAGGCATTTTGCTATCGTCCGCGCATGCTGAGCTCGCTGCCGGACCCGATCGACACGGCTCGTGTCAGCCGCGCGCTGGTCACTTAAGCGCGCGATTCCAGCAGCGGAGATCGATGCGCTGGTCTATCGCGAAACTGCGCCCATGTTGGAAGGCCATCCTGCGATCTGCGAGATTCATTGCATCGACCGGGAGTGGAAGCGCCAGGGATTGATCCGCCAGGCGAGTGCCGAACGCGCACTCCTGGCAGCACTTCGTGCGCGACGCTACGACCTGATCGTCCATCTGACCGAACATCCGCGTGGCGCGCTGCTGGCGCGCATGCTTCGGCCGCGTTACGCGGTGGGCAGACACTTAGAAGATGCGCATCGCCTGTGGCGCACCAGTTTCACCCATCACTACCGCCTGCCTCGCACGACGCCGCGTCACACCGTCGAATGCAATCTCGACGCCTTGCGCCGCATCGGCCTGCAGCCGTTTCCACAAGAAAAGCGCCTGGTGCTTCGGCCGAGCGCGTCTGATGCAGCGCGAGTGAGCGCTCTGCTCGCCGAACACAGTCTCAAACCGCGCGCTTTCATCCAGGTGCACCCCGGTTCACGATGGCTGTTCAAATGCGCTTCGCCGCCGCAGTACGCCGCATTGCTCGATCGAATCGTCGCCGCCGGCACGCAGGTCGTGCTGACCGCGGCTCCGGATGCACGTGAGCGCGCACTGGTCGATGCAATCTTGTCGGCAAGCGCCCAGCTGACTCGCCGCTCACTGGTCGATCTCTGCGGTGTGCTGACCCTGCGTGAGCTTGCCGCGCTCACCGGTCAGGCGCAGGCGTTTGTCGGCGTCGATTCCGCGCCGATGCATATTGCCGCGGCGATGGGAACGCCGGTGGTCGCCATGTTCGGCCCCAGCGGCGAAGTCGAGTGGAGACCTTGGGGCGTCGAACATCGCGTCGTCGCGTCGCTCGTTCATCCGTGCCGGCCCTGCGGCAACGATGGTTGTGGCGGAGGCAAAGTCTCGGAATGCCTGACCGAATTGCCTGTGGATCGCGTGTATGCCGCGCTCGTGGACCTGCTCGCCGAAACCGCCGGTCGACGCTGACGCGCATAACCGGCAGTGATGCGGCTCGCGATCATCCGTCAGCGCTACACCCCGTTTGGCGGCGCCGAGCGTTTTGTGGAAGGCGCGCTCGAGGCCTTGCTCGAACGCGGCATCGCGATATCGCTTTATACGCGGCAATGGCCGCAGACGCGGTTGCAGCTCATCGAACCGGTGATCTGCAACCCGTTTTATATCGGCCGACTGTGGCGAGACTGGAGCTTCGCCCGAGAGGTGTGCCGCGCCGTGAAGGCCAAGCCGCCGGAACTCGTGCAATCGCACGAGCGATTATTGTGCTGCGATGTCTACCGTGCCGGCGACGGAGTGCACCGCGCGTTCCTCGACGAGCGGCTGCGCAACGCAAGCGCCCTGCGACGTTGGCTCACCGAATCGAGCCCCTACCACCGTTACGTGCTCGGTGTCGAGCGGCGCCTCTTCGCCAGTCCGCTGCTGCGCGCAGTGATTTGCAACTCCAAGATGGTGCGCCAGGAGATCCACGAGCGCTTCGGACTCCCTCTGGAGAAACTTCCCGTAGTTTATAACGCCGTCGACAGTCAAGCGTTCTCGCCCGCGCTTCGACAGCATCGCGCTGCCGTCCGCCAGGCGTTGCTCGTGCCGGACGGCGCGACCGTGTTTCTCCTGGTGGGATCCGGTTACGCACGCAAAGGCGTAGCAACCGCGCTGCATGCACTTTCGCGCCTGCGTCAGAACACGTTTCTCATCGTCGTGGGTCGCGACAAGGCATTCGGTGCGTATCGGCGGCTTGCCCGACAGCTGGGCGTTCTCGAACGCGTTGCACTGCTCGGACCGCGGCAGGATGCCAAGCCTTTCTTCGGCGCCGCCGACGTGTTCGTGCTGCCTACGCTCTACGATCCATGCCCCAATGCGGCACTGGAAGCGATGGCGTGCGGCCTCCCCGTCGTGACCAGCACCAAATGCGGCGCCGCAGAGCTGCTGACCGAACACCAAGCCGGCTTGATCTGCCCTGCCCGCGATCTCGAGGCGCTGGCTCGCCACATGAGCACGCTTGCCGATGACGCGGACCTCCGCGCGGCGATGGGCGCGCGCGCCCGGGAGGCGGTGCTGCCGCTTACACCGGAAGCGATGACGCTGCAACTGGCACTGCTCTACCGCGACCTGCTCGCGGCCGCGTATGCCGCCAAGCCGACGGCGCCGGCCACAGCGTCGTGAGCAGCGAGCCCAAGTCCCGCTCGCGGAGCGAGTGGGGTGCGAGCGCCCGCGAATCGACGCCAGCCGCCGACGCGTGACAGGACCTTCTTGCTGACGGTGTAAAGAGGCGGCTGCGCTATAATCGCCGCCACTTCGTTCTTGCGTCGGCTTAAAGCGCCGGCGCGCGCGTCCTGTCCCCGTGTCGCCCAGCGTGCTCCTCTACCGGCGGCTGCTTTCCTATGTTCGTCCCTACTGGTGGGCGTTCGCGCTGGCCGTCGTCGGCATGATCATCGTCGCGGCGGGTGACGTACTGATGGCCTACATGGTCATGCCGATCGTGCAGAAGCTGCAGCATCCCGAGCCGGAAACAACGCTTGAACTGCCGCTCGCCGTCGTTGCGGTGTTCCTGCTGCGTGGCATCGGCTCCTTCATGTCGGAATACGGCATGGCCTGGACCGGTCATCGCGTCGTATTCGATCTGCGCAAGCGCATGATCGACCACCTGCTCATGCTGCCCACCCCCTATTACGACGCGCAATCGTCGGGTCGGCTGATATCCAAGTTCACCTTCGACGCGTACCAGCTGGCGGCGGCAACTTCCTCGGCAATCACCACCGCGGTGCGGAGCGCGCTCACCATCGCCGGTAGCATCGCCTTCCTGTTCTGGCTCAACTGGCAGTTGACGCTCATCGCCATCGTGGTGCTGCCGCTGGTCGCTGCGGTGACGCGCTACTTCAGCCGACGGCTGCGGCGTGTCGCGCGTGATGTCCAGCAGCGCACCGGATCGATTACCCAGGCGCTCGAGGAAATCGTTGGCGGGCAGCGCGTGGTCAAGATCTTCGGCGGCCAGGATTACGAGCGTCGGCGAGCGGTTGCCTGGGCAAATCGATTGCGGCAATCGATGAGCAAGCAGTCCTCGGCAAGCGCGGCAAGCTCGCCGATCATGCAATTTGTCGCGGCCTGCGCCGTCGGCGTGATCGTCTACATCATGCTCAAGCAAAGCGAGACAGGGGGCTTCGATGCCGGCCCGTTTGCGGCCTATGTCATCGCGCTCCTGACGCTGCTCGACCGGTTGCGTTCGCTTTCGGGCGTCAACGCCAACATTCAACGCGGGCTCGCGGCTGCCGAGAGCATCTTCGGACTTCTCGATGAAAAGCCGGAAGAGGAACGTGGGCTGCTCGAATTGCCAAGCGTGCGCGGCGAGCTCGAGTTCGAGAATGTCTACGCACGCTACGCAGGAGCGGAGAGCGACGCGCTCGCCGGTATCACGCTGAAGTTCGCTCCGGGCGAAAGCGTCGCGCTGGTTGGCCCCTCAGGCAGCGGCAAGACGACGCTGGTCAACCTGATCCCGCGGTTCTACGAGCCCGCATCCGGCCGCATCCTCCTCGACCGGCACGACATCGATGCGCTAACGCTCGCCAACCTGCGCAGTCACATCGCGCTGGTCAGTCAGGAGATCATCCTGTTCGATGACACCGTGGCGGCCAACATCGCCTACGGAGCGATGTCGAAGGTTCGCAGCGACGCCATCGAGCAGGCGGCCTCCGCCGCGCACGCACTCGACTTCATTCGCGCACTCCCCCAGGGATTTGACACGATCGTTGGTGAGAACGGCGTCCGTCTCTCCGGCGGGCAACGACAGCGCCTGGCAATTGCCCGAGCGATATTGAAGGACGCACCGATACTGGTCCTCGACGAAGCGACCTCGGCGCTCGACTCGGAGTCGGAGCGTCATGTGCAGGCCGCAATGGAGGCGCTGATGCGGGGACGCACCACCATCGTCATCGCTCATCGTTTGTCGACGATCGAACGCGTTGATCGCATCGTCGTTCTCGACGCCGGTCGCGTGGTCGAACAAGGCACCCATCAAGAGCTGCTGGCGCGAAACGGTCTGTATGCGAAGCTGCATCACATCCAGTTTGCGGCCGCCGTCGCGGCCTGACCATTGCGCATTCTTCACACCGAAGCATCGCTGGGCTGGGGTGGCCAGGAGATTCGCATCCTGACTGAGGCCGCGGGAATGATCAGTCGTGGGCACCGGGTCGCGCTTGCCTGCCCGCGGGAGTCGCGCATCTGCTCCGAAGCTGAGCGTTTCGGCGTGCCCGCGACTGCGCTGCCGATCGGCCAAAAGCATCCCGCGGGCGTGCTCGCTCTGCGGCGGCTGCTCTCGCGCCATGCCTTCGACGTGATCAACACTCACAGCTCGACCGACAGCTGGCTTGCGGCGATCGCCTGTCGCGCGCTCAAGGCGCCGCCACCCATGGTGCGAACGCGGCACATTTCCGCGAGAGTTCCTCGCGACCGATTGACGCGATGGCTGTATGCCAGCGCGACGGCGCAGATCGTCACCACCGGCGAAGCAATCCGCCATCAGCTCATACAGGAGCTGGGAATCGACCCCTCGCGGGTAAGCTCGATTCCGACCGGCATCGACCCGGGACGCTTTGCGCCACGCTCGAAGTGCGCTTCCCGCGAGGCGCTCAAGCTGCCCGCGGGAATTCCGCTGGCGGGAATCGTCGCCACGCTTCGCAGCTGGAAAGGCCATCGTTTTCTCGTAGACGCGATGCCGCTTCTCAACCACCGTGACGCGCAGCTGATCATCGTCGGCGAGGGCCCGCAGCGAGAAGCGCTGCAGCGGCAGATTGCCGATCTTCGCCTGAGCGAGCGCGTTCGCCTCGTCGGCAACCAGGACGATGTTGCGCCGTGGCTCGGCGCGCTGGACGTCTTCGCGCTTCCATCGTACGCCAACGAAGGCGTACCGCAGGCGCTCGTACAGGCGATGTTGATCGGCGTGCCGTGCGTAACGACCGACGCCGGCGCGATCGGCGAAGTCGCCATCGATGATCACACCGCGCTGGTGGCTGCGCGGGAGAATCCGATTGCACTCGCCGCCGCAATTGACCGTCTGCTGGCGGATGCCCAGCTCGGCACGCGACTGGTCGAGGCCGCTCGCGCGCACGCATGCGCCAAGTTCAGTCTCGCCGCCATGCTCGACCGCATGGAAAGCGTCTTTCGCGCGGCCACCGATGAACGCTCGCGCACAAGCTGATTCGACGCGCTTTGCCGGACGTGCGCGAGTGGTGGCGCGGGCACTGCGTCATCGCATCGTGGCTCGCCGGCGCAAAGCACGGCTGCCACAAAGAATTCTCGTCGTTCATCACTTGCTGCTCGGCGACACGCTGATGCTGACAGCGCTGCTCGCGAAGCTGCGCGAGCAGCATCCCGCCGCCGATATCGTCATGGGGCTGCCGGAAGCCTATGCATCGCTGTATGCAAAGCGTCCGTACGGGGTGCGCGCTATCGGCTGGAATGTTCGCGCTCCGCAGTCTTCCAAACTGTGGCTCGAGCGCGGCTTCGATCTGGCACTGGTGCCCGGAGACAATCGTTTCAGCTGGTTGGCGATGGCCTTGGACGCGCGCTGGATCATCGCCTTCGGCGGTGATCGGCCTGCAAACAAGAGCTGGGCCGTGGACGAGCTGCGTCCCTACCCCGACGCGCCGGCGGCATGGGCGGATATCGTCACCACGCTCATCGATGGCCCGTTCCCAGCGCGCTACCTTCGAAGCCAGTGGCCCGATCCGCCGGGGAGTCCGTTCGACTGGCCGACGCGGCACTACGCGGTGCTCCACGTGGGCGCCAGCACGCCGCTCAAGCAGTGGGATCCCGCTCGCTGGCGTGACCTCGCGGCGTGGCTCTCGGAGCGCGGAATCGAGCCGGTGTGGTCGGCGGGTCGGGGTGAGGAGGCGGTGGCGCAAGCCTGCATCGAGCACACGAGCCCGCGGAGCTACGCGGGAGTGTTGTCGCTGCCCCAGCTCTGGCACCTGGTCGCGAACGCTTCGCTGCTGGTCGCGCCCGACACGGGCGTCGCACACTTGGGCCGGATCGTCGGCACGCCGACCGTCGCGCTCTTCGGCCCGGGATCGTCGCTGATCAGCGGCGCCGGCGAGTTCTGGCGTGATGCGCCCTATCGTGCCGTTACGGTCGCCGATTTCCCCTGTCGCGATCAGCGCGTGCTCTTCAAGCGCGAGCTCTCATGGGTGCGCCGCTGTGGACGCTCGCTCGCCGAATGTCCGCATCCGCGTTGCATGGATGCGATCGGGCTCGACGCCGTGACGGCGGCGATTGCCGACCTTGGCGTCGCCCGATAGTTCGCTATGCAGCGGCCGACGCTCGTGCAGTTCAACCTGTCGCCAACGCTTGGCGGCGCCGAAGTC
>VBCY01000241.1 GCA_005882995.1 Betaproteobacteria bacterium | reverse complement strand
GTACTACGATCGGGCCGACGTGCTCCTCGCGGTCTCGCGGCACGTGATAAGCAGTCTTCAGCGCCATGGTTTGACGCGCGTGCATGCCACACCGCTCTACGGCGTTGCGGATCTGCATCGCGGACCGCCGCTCGATTCGCCGATCGCGGGACCACTGTTCGACGCCGATGCGCGAAAGCTTCGCGACCGTATGCTGGGAGTGCTGGGAG
>VBCY01000235.1 GCA_005882995.1 Betaproteobacteria bacterium | reverse complement strand
GGAGCGAAAGTCACAGGTCTTGTCGGGGCCGACCGCTTTTTCGCAGACGTAAGCAGCGGCGGTTTCGAACACCCGAGCGCCACATTTGGGGCAGTTCCCGAGCGCCTCCTGAGCGCTGAAATCCGGCGCTTGAGCATCGCCTGAGTCGCCGGTGCCGTCACCGAAATCAAACTGGACTTCGTAGTCATCGCTCAGCTTGAGCTTGGCAGCGAAGGGCCGGCCTTGCCGGCTTCGAAAGCCCTCGAGCGGCCCCACTTCGCGCTTTTCGAGCAGGGCTTCGGCTTCCGGAATTTCCAGCTGCCGTCCGGCGAGGATTTTCCACATGCTGAAGTCGCACGACTGGCACTGGAACTTGCGATATTTTTCGTGGACTTCACCACCGCACTTGGGACAGGGCACGGTAAGGGTGGCAAAGTCTCCGGGAATGGTGTCGCTTTCGTAATTCTTTGCCTGCGCGACGATGTGCTGCGTCATGCGCACAATTTCTCGCATGAACTGCGTACGCTTTAGCTTGCCGTGTTCCATCTGGGCGAGCTTGAATTCCCACTCCGCGGTCAGCTCCGGCGAGAAGAGCTCGGGAACGCCCAAGCCGTGAAGCAAGGTCATGAGCGAGAAGGCCTTTGCTGTCGGCGTGAGCTCGCGGCCGTCGCGATGAATGTATTTCTCCTGAATGAGGCCTTCGATGATCTGAGCACGCGTGGCTGGAGTGCCCAATCCCTTTTCGCGCATTGCTTCCCGCAGTTCATCATCTTCGATGAGTTTTCCGGCGCCTTCCATGGCGGAGAGTAAGGTCGCTTCGGTAAAACGCGCGGGTGGTTTGGTCTGATTCGCGACAGCTTCGATTTTTTGCGTCCTGGCCTTTTCGTTCGGCTCCACCGGTGCGAGCGAGGGTTCGCTCGCCTGGGCTTCCTTGCCATAGATGGCCAGCCATCCCGGCGCCACGAGCACTTTGCCCTCGGTTTTGAACGGTTCTGCGGCGACGCGGGTGATCCGAGTAGTGAGCAAATACTCCGCGCTGGGATAAAACACCGCCAGGAAACGCTTGACGACCAGATCGTAGAGCTTGGCCTCGAGCTCATTGAGCGACTTGGGACTCTGTTGCGTCGGGATGATCGCAAAGTGGTCGGAGACCTTGCTGTTATCGAAAATCCGCTTGTTGGGCTTTACCCATTTCGACTTCAGAATGTGGCTCGCAAAGGCGGCATACGGTTTCGATTCGCGAAGGCCTTCAAGCGTCGCTTTCACCGTCCCGATGTAGTCCTCCGGAAGCGCGCGCGAGTCCGTTCGCGGATAAGTGAGGACCTTGTGCCTCTCGTAGAGCGCCTGCGCAAGCGAGAGGGTCGTTCTCGCCGAGAGCCCGAAACGGCCGTTGGCCTCACGTTGCAGGCTGGTGAGGTCATAGAGCAAAGGCGCAGCCTGGGTCGAGGGTTTGGATTCTTCCGTGACCGTGCCGGGCTTGCCACCGCATTTGGCGACGATGCTGCGCGCTGCCGCTTCGTCCCAGATGCGCTCGGGCCGCGCGTCAGCGTCTTCTTCGCGCTTCTTGAAGCTCTCGTCAAACCAGCGCCCGGCATATTCACCGCTCGCGACCCCGAAGCTCGCCAGGACTTCCCAGTAGCCGCGCGGCCTGAAGGCGTGAATCTTCTCCTCGCGTTCGACCAGGATCGCAAGCGTCGGGGTCTGCACGCGCCCGACCGTGGTGAGCTGGAATCCGCCTGCCTTCGAGTTGAAGGCCGTCATCGCGCGGGTCCCGTTGATGCCGACCAGCCAGTCCGACTCCGATCGGCAAACGGCGGCGTCTGCGAGTGGACGCATCGACTCGTCGCTTCGGAGCCGCTCGAAGCTTTCGCGAATCGCCGAAGGCGTCATCGATTGCAGCCACAGCCGCTTGACCGGCTTGGCGGTGCCGGCATATTGAGTGAGGTAGCGAAAGATCAGCTCGCCCTCGCGTCCCGCATCGCAGGCATTGATCAGCGCTGTCACATCCTTGCGCTTGAGCAGCTTCAGCAGCACCTTGAGCCGCGACTCGCTCTTCTCGATGGGCTTGAGCGCGAACTTCGACGGGATGGCCGGTAAGTGAGCGAAGGTCCACTTGCCTCGTTTGACTTCTTCCTCTTCCGGCATGCCAATCTCGAGCAGATGGCCGACGGCGGACGAGAGCACGTAACGCTCGCTCTCGAAATAGTCATCGTGCCGGGTGAAGCCGCCGAGCGCGCGGGATACGTCCGCCGCGACAGAGGGTTTTTCAGCGATGATCAGATGCTTGGCCATCGGGCCGCCGGTTACTCGCTGCAAAAGGAGGGTGGATGATAAGCAAGGGTTCCCGACTGAGCAAGGAAGCGCGGCAACCGCGCCTCCCATTTATCACCGTGGCCAGCAACGCACACGTGAGAGCAAGCCCGACAGGCTCCTAGCGTAGCCGCTGATACATGCCACCTGGAAGAATGGCGACGAGACCCTCGAGTTCAAGTTCGACCAGCGCAACACAAACGGCCTCGGCCGGTAGGCCGCTGCGATCGCTTAGCGCGTCGACCCCCGCTGGGTCATGTCCGAGCGCCTCCAGCACTATTTTCGCGCGACCGTCCGTCTCACTCTTTGGCGCGCGGCTGATCACGGTGGCGGCCGCAGAGACGCCCAGTTCCTCCAGAACATCCTGAACCGTTTCAACCAGCTTCGCTCCATCCTTGATGAGACGATGGCTGCCTTTGGAAAACGGTGAGTGAATCGAACCGGGAATCGCAAGGACATCGCGACCCTGCTCGGCGGCAAAGCGCGCGGTAATGAGCGAACCGCTCGCGAGCGTTGCTTCGACCACCAGCACGCCGCGCGAAAGGCCACTGATAACCCGATTGCGCCGGGGGAAATTGGCGGGCAGCGGCGGAGTGCCCAAGGCAAACTCGGAGACGAGCCCGCCCGATTCCGCGAGCCGCTGCGCCAGAGCACGATTTGCCGCCGGGTAGACGCGGTCGATTCCCGTGCCGATGACAGCGATGCTGGACCCGGTGCCGGCAAGCCCGCCCCGGTGCGCTGCCGCATCGATGCCGAGCGCGAGACCGCTGACGATTGTGAGGCCGGCGGCGGAAGCAGCGGTCGCAAACGCCTCGGCGGTTTCTAAGCCCTGGGGCGTCGCGTTGCGGCTCCCGACGATGGCAAGCGATGGACGATTGAGAAATTCCGGCCGACCGCAAAAATAGAGCACAGGCGGCGGATCGGTAATGGAGAGGAGCGCTTGCGGATACGCGTCGTCACCCCATGCGATGAGGGCGCGCCCCGGCTCGCGCAGCCAGTCGAGGGTCCGTTCGAGCGCGGCGCGATTCGCGCCTCGTTCAATGCGCTCCGCCAGTTCGGGCCCTGCCACGCCGCTAAGGCTTGCGCGCGAAGCTGCAAGAATTTCTGCGGGCCCGCCGAAAGCCTTCAGCAGTGCAAGAAGGGCACGAGGGGATGCCCCCGGGATGAGCTGCAACGAAGCCCAAGCCTCGACCCGAGCGTCGATCTGCATCCTGAGCTCGGGTTACTTAGGTTCCTTAGGGCTTGCGAACCAGGTCCCCGACCTCGACCGGTTCAACGGTGTTGAGGACGACCGCGTAGGAGACCCTTCCGAAAACTTTGAACACGAACAGTAAACCAGAGCGTTCCGGCGGAACGTTGAGATATCGACCCGGTGGAATGATGATCCTGGTCTGATCCGAAAGCTTGGACATGATGTCCGGGCCCTGATAAGGACGTGGATCGGGGATCACCGGTGCGGGATGAAAAATAGCCAGGACATTACCGACTTCGAGCCCGTCGCTCGCACCGCGATCGAGCGTTACGATGAATCCGCGCCCTGCTTCTGCTCCGCCGCTGTAGAGGGCAATGACCCGGCCTTCTACTGCGCTATCCGGCGCATGCGGGACGTAGTTGAGCAAGACCTCGCGCGGAGCGGGAATGAGCAGGTCGTTGAGCAGAATTTCTTCGCGTGCCGAAGTAATGAGCATGCGGCTCACTTCCCCGAAGCGCTCGACCCGGGCCGTACCGAGGTAGCGCATCTCGTAGCCCAGAACGTCGTTGCTGTCGTAGGACCGCAGAACATTTCCGGGGCGGTAGATATACCATTCGGTTCCACCGCGCTCGTCAACGTCCACCGCGTAGACCGAATCTCCCTCGCCGCGAACGACTCGATTGTCTCGAGCTGCGATGATCTTCGCGGCGCCCGGAAGGCCATCGGGACCGGTGATAATCGGTTGCGTTATATACGCTGCTAGATCACCCGCCGGAATGCTCGGAATCGCTTGCGCCTCGAGGGGATCAATGCGGACCGTGGGCGATACCCGGATCGTCTTGTCGGCGACCGAGAGCCTCCACTGCCCGTCGACGCGATCGAGCGCGATGACGTCACCGGCATAGATCAGGTGCGGATTTTTAATCTGGTCGCGATTCATGCGCCAAATTTCCGGCCAACGCCACGGTTGCTTCAGGAAGCGGCCGGCGATGCCCCACAAGGTGTCGCCCTTCTGAACCGTATAACGGTCGGGACGGTTGTCCTGTAGCGGGATTTCCTCTGCGGAAACGGGCAAGGGTGCAAGCAGCAGCGGCAGGCACGCCGTGAAGAGTGCAGTCGCTATGGTAAACTTCGAACGCATAGAGCCTCTCCGGAACATTGGCACGGGCTACTTGCAAACGTCCTAAACCACCGCAAAATAGTGCCTTGAGTGCCATTCTGCATGTCAAGCGCCGATTTTGCAAGCTCTTATGGCAAGGCTTACTATTCTCGAGTACCCTGACCCGCGCCTCAGAAAAGTCGCTGCGCCGGTCGCAGCGGTCACTCCGGAGATCCAGAAACTGGTCCGGGACATGGCGGAAACGATGTACGCCGCCCCGGGCGTTGGCTTGGCCGCAACCCAAATCGACGTGCACAAGCGGGTCATCGTCATCGATGTGAGCGAGGCCCGCAACGAGCTTCACGTCCTCATCAATCCTCAGCTCCTGGCTGCCCAAGGCGAAGCGGAGTGCGAAGAGGGGTGTCTCTCTGTTCCCGGATACTACGAGCGGGTGAAGCGATCAGCGCGGATCACCGTGCGGGCGCTCAATGCGCAGGGCGAAAGCTTTGAGCTCACCACGGAGGGGCCGCTGGCGGTCTGCATCCAACACGAGATGGACCACCTGATTGGCAAGGTTTTCGTGGACTACCTCTCGCCACTGAAGCGGGCGCGACTGTCAGCCAAGCTGAGAAAAAGACAGCGGCTGGCGGGGTAACGCTGGGTGGGCGAAGCGTTCCGAGTCGGCTTTGCCGGGACGCCTCCGTTCGCGGCCATAATCCTGTCCGCGTTGCTCGACGCAGGGTTCTGCATCCCCTTGGTTTTGACGCGGCCGGACGCCCCCAAGGGCCGTGGCCTGCGGCTCGCTCCCAGTGCCGTGAAGACGCTGGCGGCATCCCGCGGGCTCACAGTGCTTCAGCCTGCCAATTTCCGTGATGAAGCGACGCCCTCGCGGTTGATGAGCCATCCGCTTGATGTCCTTGTCGTCGCGGCCTACGGACTCATCCTGCCGCCGGCGCTGCTGGCTTGGCCCCGATACGGTTGCATCAATGTGCACGCCTCGCTCTTGCCTCGATGGCGCGGCGCGGCGCCCATCCAGCGCGCCCTTCTCGGGGGCGACTCCGAAACGGGCGTCAGCATCATGCAAATGGATCGTGGGCTCGACACGGGCGGCGTGATCGAAGCCAGTCCGGTGCCGATATCGGCCCGCGACACCGCGGGGTCGCTCGCCGGCAAACTTGGGGCCGCCGGGGCCACATTGATCGTTGCGGTACTCTCGCGGCTGAAAGAGGAAGGGCGGCTCACCATCCACTCCCAGCCTGCAAACGGTGTGAGCTACGCCCCAAAAATCGAACGCGGCGAAAGCACCATCGATTGGTCGGCGAGCGCCGTGGCGATCGATCGCCGCATTCGCGCTTTCGATCCGGCGCCCGGCGCGACAACGTCGCTTGGCGGGCAGCCGGTGAAGATATGGCGCGCGGACGTCGCCGCAGGCCGCTTCGGAGCGCCCGGTACCGTCGTCGGCGTGTCGAGAGTAGACATTTGCGTGGCTTGTGGCGATGGCACCCTGATCGTGCGCGAGTTGCAACGCGCCGGCGGCAAGAGACTCTCCTCGTCTGCGTTTCTCGCCGGACACCCCATCGCGCTCGGAACGCGTTTCGGCGCAGGTTGAATCGTCCCGGCGCGCCACGATCTAAGATGTATCTGTATCCCGGGACTTCCCGGGGGAGAAGAGATCGATGATTGGCAACTGGTTCAGGACAGGATTGTTGATGGCAGCCATCATGGCCTTGTTCGGCGCCGTGGGCGCAGTGCTCGGTGGCGGACAAGGCATGTTGCTCGCTCTCGCCTTCGGATTGGTCACGAATCTATGGGCATACTGGTTTTCCGACACCATGGTTCTCAGGCTCTACCGTGCGCAAGAGGTCGATCAAGCCTCGGCACCGTTGCTCTACAACACCGTGCGAGATCTCGCTCGCAGTGCCGGACTGCCCATGCCCAGGGTGTATCTGATCGACGAGGAGCAGCCGAACGCGTTCGCCACGGGTCGCAGTCCACAACACGCCGCTGTCGCGGCAACGACGGGAATCCTGCGACTGCTGAGCCCACGTGAGCTCGCGGGCGTGCTCGCGCACGAGCTCTCCCATGTCAAGCACCGCGATATCCTCACCTCGACCATTACCGCGTCCATCGCAGGAGCGATCGCAACACTTGCGCAATTCGGCATGTTTTTCGGCGGTCGCGACGACGACAATCGCAATCCAGTGTTAGCACTACTGGTGCTCATCATCGCGCCAATCGCAGCCATGCTCATCCAGCTCGCCATTTCGCGCGGACGCGAATATGGAGCCGATCACGGCGGAGCCGAGCTATCAGGCGATCCGCAGGCACTCGCCGATGCGCTCGCCAAGATCGATCGCTATGCGAAAGGATTGCCCTTGCCCCCTGCCGAGGCGCATCCTGCCACGGCGCAGATGATGATCGTCAACCCGCTGCACGGTGGAGGCATCGCAGGACTCTTCAGCACTCACCCTCCCGTTGAAGAGCGCATACGCCGCCTGCGCGCGATGGCGCGCTAGGCCCCTAGCGTTAAGAGGCCCTAAGCACACGGTCAGCGTGCGCTGATGGAGCGCGCGCAGCGCCTTGCCGCTCGGGCCGTGCAGGCGGTAGTGGCGGATGGTCGAAGCCTGAGCTTTGCGCTGTCGGCAAAGAGGGTGGAAAGCTCGCCTGACCGCGCGTTGATTCACGAGCTCGCCTACGGGACGCTGCGCTTCCTGGGACAACTGCGCGCCATCGTGCGCCTTGTTGCAGATCGCCCGCTCGACGAAAGCGTCGAAGCACTGCTTTGGGTATCGCTTTATCAGTTGCTATACACACGGGCGCCGCCGCACGCCGTGGTCAATGGAGCGGTGCACGCCACGGCGCGGTCGGGGAAGAGTTCTGCGCGCGGGCTTACCAACGCTGTTCTGCGCAGCTTTCTGCGCCGAAGAGATGCCGTTTTGGCCGACGCTCTGCGCGATCCCGAGGCGCGTTTTTCCTATCCGCGCTGGTGGATCGAACGTGTGCAGGACGAATACAACAAGCATTGCGAAGCGATACTCGACGCCGGGAACCAGCGCCCGCCGCTTGCCTTGCGCGTCAACCGGCGGGCCATGGCACGCGACGCCTACCTCGGTATCCTTAGCGCTCATGGGATCGAAGCACATCCCATCGGACGCGGCGGCGTCATTGTGTCACGGCCGCGTCCCGTTGCTGAATTGCCGGGATATTGCGACGGTGCATTCTCGGTACAGGACGCCGGCGCACAACTCGCGGCACCGTTGCTCGGCGTGGAGAATGGCATGCGAGTACTCGATGCCTGCGCTGCGCCGGGGGGCAAGACGACGCACCTTGCCGAACTCGCGACAGGCGAGCTCGTTGCTATCGACGTTGACGGCGATCGACTCGCCCGCGTGACGGAGAATCTTGAGCGACTGAAGCTCAGTGCCCGCCTCATCGCTGCCGACGCCGCGGACACATCGAGCTGGTGGGATGGTCGTTCATTCGACCGAATACTCATCGATGCTCCGTGCACAGCTTCTGGCGTTGTGCGGAGACACCCCGACATCAAATGGCTTCGTCGGGAAAGCGATATCGCGGCATTCGCGGCACAGCAGGACCGGCTGCTCGATGCCCTGTGGGGCTGTCTCGCTGACGGCGGCAAGATGCTTTATGCCACATGTTCGATCTTTCGCCGCGAAAACGGCGACCGGATCGAGGCGTTCACCGCGCGTCACACGGACGCTCAGCGCGAACCGCTGGTGCTGCCCGGCGAAATCGACGCTGAGGGCGGACAAGTCTTGCCAGTCGGACCCGACGCAGAGCACAATCACGACGGGTTTTTCTACGCCCTCCTCGATAAGCGCTGATTCCCTCCAGCCCTCAAACCCGGACCGCACACGACCCGCCGCCCGTGGCATGTCGCCAACGCACCGCTTCATCGCCGGCCTGCTGTGCACGACCGCGTTGTGGCTCGCGACCACAGTCGTCCGTGGCGACACGATCGGCACAAAGTCCGCCGAGCTGCTGCTCGAAGATGATAACTATGTTCTGAACGCACAGTTCGACGTCGCCTTCAACCCGACGCTCGAGGAAGCGCTGCAGAAAGGAGTCTCGCTGTATTTCGTGCTCGAGTTCGAGCTTGGTCGTGCTCGCTGGTACTGGGTCGACGAGAAAGTTGCCGAGATCTCGGTTCAGTACCGGCTTTCGTACAGCCCTCTGACGCGCCAGTATCGTCTGAGCAGCGGACTTCTGTCGCAGCACTTCGATTCACTCGATGAAGCCGAGCGCCTGTTGTCGCGCGTGGTGTCGCGCCCCGTGGTTGCTAGCGATGCGCTGGTCAAAGGCGCTCGCTACGAAGCTGCCGTCCGACTGCGATTGGACGTGGCGCAACTTCCCAAGCCGTTTCAGATCAACGCGCTCGCCTCTCGAGACTGGTCGCTGCAGTCCGAATGGTATCGATGGAGCTTCACCCCGTGAGCGGCATGTTGGCACCCCGCGTGATCCGCTTCGTTTTGCTTGGCTTCGCGGGGCTCGGCACGATATTCCTGTTCCTGCTCGCGACTGCAAGCGCGAACACGGCCTTATTCGCGCGCAGCTACGACCTGTTGCTCGTTCTCAACGGCGCAATGGTCGTGCTGCTGATGGGGCTGGTCGGCTATCAGCTCTGGCGTCTGCGCGCGAACCTGAAGGCGGGCGTGTTTGGCGCTCGGCTAGCCGCGCGTCTGGTCGTGCTGTTTGCCCTTGTCGCGATTCTTCCCGGGGCGTTGCTGTACGGAGTATCAGTGCAATTCCTCGGCAAGAGCATCGAATCATGGTTCGACGTGCGCGTCGACCGCGCGCTGGAAGGCGGGTTGAACCTCGGACGCGGCGCGCTCGATTACCTGCTCAAGGAAACGACCAACAAGGCCACCCAGCTTGCGCTCGCGCTTCAGGACGCCGAGCCCGCAAGCGTGGTGCAGCAGCTCAATCGACTAAGCGAACAAGCTGGAATCTACGAAGCGGCGCTGTTTTCGGCGTCGGGAGGAGCCATCGCGGTCGCGGGCGTGTCAGGGTCGACGTCGGCGCCCGAGCCCCCGCCCCAGCAGGCGTTGCGCCAGGCGAGATTGCAGCAGCCGTATGCAAAGACGGAACAGGCCACTGATCAGCGCCTGCTGATGCGCGTCGTCGTTCCCGTCAATAGCCCCGACCCACGGGAGCCGCTGCGACTGCTGCAGGTGATAGAGCCGGTGCCCAAACAACTGCAGCAGGATGCCGAGCAGGTCCAGACGGGGTATCACGATTACCAGGAGATCTCATTTTCGCGAACGGCGTTGAAACGTCTCTATGCCCTGACACTCACATTGACTCTGTTGCTCGCCCTATTCACTGCGCTGGGACTCGCCGTCGTGCTCTCCGAACAGTTCAGTCGTCCGCTGGGACTCCTTGCAGAGGGAACGCGCGCGGTCGCGCAGGGTGACTTCAGCCGCAGGCATCCGGTGCAGAGTCGGGACGAGCTCGGCGTGCTCACCGAATCGTTCAACACCATGACCGCACAGCTCGCCGAAGCACAGCAAAAGGCGGAGGAAAACCGCCGCGCGATTGAAACGACACGAGCCTATCTGGAGAGTATCCTCGCTAACCTTTCAACCGGCGTTCTTGCCTTCGACCACGCGTTCCGCCTGCGCACGGCCAATCCCAGCGCGGCAATTGTCCTTCAACAGCCGCTTGCCGACCTGATTGGCGTCCCACTTCCAGACTGGGGACGTCATCTTCCGGCGCTTGCTACATTTGCCGACCTGGTAGGCGACGGCTTTCGCACGAGCCGGGAAGGCCAATGGCAGCAGCAGGCCGAAATCGCCGTGTCGAGCCATACGCGGGTACTGCTGCTACGCGGATCGCGCCTTCCGGGAGAACCGGCTGCCGGATGCGTGGTTGTTTTCGACGACGTGACCGAGCTCGCTGAAGCACAGCGCGACGCGGCTTGGGCGGAAGTCGCGCGCCGTCTCGCACACGAGATCAAGAACCCGCTCACCCCGATCCAGCTTTCCGCCGAGCGACTTGCGGTCAAACTTGCCGGGAAACTCAGTGGTGCCGACGAAGACGCGCTTTTGCGAGGAACGCAGACGATCGTGGGCCAGGTCAGCGCGATGAAGCACATGGTCGACGATTTCGCGATCTATGCGCGGCAACCGCGCCCCGGGCGCATGCAAAGCGTCGACATCAACGCCCTCTTGCTCGATGTCCTCGCCTTGTACGAGAATCTGCGACCGCACGTGAAGCTGAAGCTTGTCGACGACAATTCAGCCATTCACGGCGAACCCACGCGCCTTCGTCAAGTGCTCCATAATCTCATCCAGAATGCGGTCGATGCGCAAACCGATACGCCGGACCCCTTGTACGATATTCGCTCCGAAATCCGTGACGGTGAGTTGGTGCTCTCGATAGCAGATCACGGAAGTGGATTTCCCGTGGACATTCTGGGTCATGCATTCGAGCCATATGTCACCACCAAGGCCAAGGGCACGGGTCTCGGTCTCGCCATCGTGAGGAAAATCGTCGATGAGCACCGCGGTCGAGTTAGCATCGAAAACCAGCGGCCGAGAGGCGCGGTGGTAACGCTGTTCTTTCCGCGTGAAGGGGTCGGCCGGTGATGGTGCAGCCTAAGGAGATCCTGATCGTCGATGACGAGATCGGGATTCGCGAGCTCCTGTCGGAGATTCTGCAGGACGAAGGTTACCGCGTCAGCCTCGCGGAGAACGCGGGCGAAGCCCGCAATTACCGAGCTCGCGTTCAGCCGTCGCTGGTGTTGCTCGACATCTGGATGCCGGACACCGACGGTGTGACGCTGCTTCGTGAATGGGCTGCGAACGGACAACTCACAATGCCCGTGGTCATGATGTCCGGGCACGGTACCATCGAGACGGCAGTCGAGGCGACCAAGATCGGTGCGTTCGATTTTCTCGAGAAGCCGGTCGGACTGCAAAAACTATTGTCGACGGTCTCACGCGCCTTGAAAACCGCGGCGCGACAGGGGCCGCGTCGTATTTCGCTTGCCTCTCTCGGCACCAGCACGCCGGTGATCGAAGTCGAGCGGGCGATTGAGCAACTCATTCGGGCAAACCGGCCGTTACTCGTCGTGGGAGAACCGGGGACGGGCCATGACATCGTCGCTCGCGCATTGCACGTTCCGGAAACACCCTACGTGACGCTTTCCACAGGCGCGCGCCTGGCGACGAATCCGTCACAGGTTCTCGAAGAAGCCCGCGAAGGCACCTTGCATTGCGTCGAAATCGGCGCTTATTCCAAGTCCGAGCAAAAAGGACTGTCCTTTCTGCTCTCAAAGCTGGAGCGGCAGAACACCGTTCTGGTTTGCAGCAGCAGCGAGCAGCTCGGCAATCTTGCGGCCGAAGGACGGTTTGATTCGGCTCTCCTTGCGGGGCTTTCAGTCGGCACGGTGATGCTGCCGCCCCTTCGCGAACGGCGCGAGGACATTCCGGCGATGATCGAGCGCTTCTGGCGTGAAATCACGGCGAGTCAGCGTACTCTTGCTAAGCTCCATCCGACGGCGGTGTCCGCGCTGTCGAGCGCTTATTGGCCCGGCAATCTGGATCACCTGCACAATGTGATCGCGAATCTCGTGATGACCATCGAAAGCGAAATCACCGGCGAGCATGTGCGGCGGCTGCTCGGTGAGAGCGGAATGCCGCCGCCCGCGGCGATCGCTCCCGAAGTCACGGCTCGTTTCTTCGAGTTGCCTTTGCGTGAGGCGCGCGAAGCGTTCGAGCGGATCTACTTCGAGCAGCTGCTCGGCAAGGAACAAAGCAACATGAGCCGCGTTGCCGAGCGGGCGGGGCTCGAACGCACCCATCTGTATCGCAAGTTGAAGCAACTCAATATCCGTTTTTCACGCCGGAACGACGAGGTCGCGTGATGGCGGAGCCCGGCGTCGCGACCGCGGCGATCGGCGCGGGCCACAAGTCGCTCGCGCCGCTGGTCATCGGCGCCATGGGTGTCGTCTACGGCGACATCGGCACCAGCCCGCTCTACACGTTGCGCGAGTGCTTTACCGGCCCCCACGGCCTGGCGCTCACCCCGGACAACGTACTCGGTATTCTGTCTCTCATCTTCTGGGCGATCACGATCATTGTGACGCTGAAATACGTCAGCCTGATCATGCGCGCCGACAATCGGGGCGAGGGCGGCATCATGGCGCTCACCGCGCTCGTATCGGGCGGACTGCATGGACCACGCTCACGCTGGTGGCTGGTCGGCCTCGGCATCTTTGGCGCCGCCATGTTCTACGGAGACGGCATGATCACGCCCGCGATCTCCGTGTTGTCCGCAGTCGAGGGACTCGAGGTCATCGCGCCGGCGTTGAGCTCATACGTGGTACCGGCAACGCTAGTGATCCTGATCGCCTTATTTTCGATCCAGCGCTACGGCACCGCGAGCGTCGGGGTCATGTTCGGCCCGGTCATGTGCCTGTGGTTCGCTACGCTTGCAACGCTGGGGGTGATGCAGGTCGCGAGCGATCCATCGGTACTAGCTGCGCTCAGCCCCGGTTACGCCTTCGGCTTCCTCCGGAGTAACCCTCTCGCGGCGTTCCTGGCACTGGGCGCGGTCGTGCTCGCTGTCACGGGGACCGAAGCGCTCTACGCCGACATGGGGCACTTTGGCGCGACACCGATTCGTCGCGCATGGCTGTTGTTCGTACTTCCCGCGCTGGTGGTCAACTATTTCGGACAGGGCGCGCTGCTCATTCATGACTCGAGCGCAATCAAAAATCCTTTCTACTTTCTGGCGCCGGCATGGGCGCTGCTTCCCATGGTGGTCCTCGCGACATGTGCCACGGTGATTGCATCACAGGCCGTGATATCGGGTGCGTTCTCGCTCACGAGACAGGCGATACAAATGGGCTACTGCCCGCGCTTGACGATCACGCACACTTCTTACAGGGAAATCGGCCAGATCTACGTCCCGTTCGTCAACTGGACGCTCCTTGCGGCGGTCACGCTTCTGGTCGCTGGATTCAGAAGTTCCAGTAACCTCGCGGCCGCGTACGGCATCGCGGTGACGCTTGCCATGGCGATCGATTCGCTGCTTATCTACGTCGTTCTGACTCGTCTTTGGCGATGGAATCGCTTCGCTTCGCTGGCTATCGTAGCTCCGCTGGTCATCATCGACGCGTCGTTTCTCGCGTCCAATGCGCTCAAGATACCCGAGGGAGGATGGTTCCCGATTGTTATCGGCGCCGCTGTTTTTACCCTTCTCACGACCTGGAAGCGGGGGCGGTCGATGCTGCTCGGGCGTCTTGCGCAAGAAACAATGCCGATCGACGCGTTTATCGCCGCGATTGCGGAAGCGCCGCCGACCCGCGTTCCAGGCACGGCTGTATTTCTGACCAGCACCGCAGGGCGGGTGCCCCACGCACTCTTGCACAATCTCAAGCACAACAAGGTCCTGCATCAGCGTGTGGTTCTTCTCACCATGACCACGCGCGAGATCCCGATCGTTCCCCTTGCGGAACGCGTCCAGATTGACGACCTGGGTTGCAATTTCTGGCAAGTCGAGGCGTTCTTCGGGTTCAAGGAGGACCCCGACGTTCCGGCGCTTCTCGATGAATGCGGGCGTCGTGGACACCCCTTCGACATGATGGACACGTCATTCTTCGTTTCCCGCGAAACCTTGATCCCAACGGTCGCCCCCGGAATGGCGCTTTGGCGTGAGCGCTTGTTCGTGTCCATGTCCAAGAACGCCACCAAAGCGACCGAATTCTTCAAAGTGCCGACCAACCGCGTGGTCGAGCTCGGAACGCAGGTCGAGCTCTAAATCAAAACGCCGGCAAAAGCCGGCGCTTGCAGTCATGGCGAAAACGTCATCACACGTGTGCCATGTCGCCCCGCATGGTTTTCAGCGCCTTGCTTTCGATCTGGCGGATACGCTCGGCCGACACTCCATATTCGTCGGCAAGATCCTGGAGCGTCGCCTGGTCATCTTCGCGCAGCCACCGCGCCTCGATGATCCTACGGCTTCGATCGTCAAGCTTGGCAAGCGCCTTGTGCAGGCCATCGCTTCGGTTGCGGGCGGTCTCAGCGCGTTCCAATATTTGGGCGGGCTCTGCCTCCGGGTCACCACTCAAGTAGCCGATGGGCGCCATCGTCTCGCCTTCGTCGCCCGTGTTGGGATCCAGGGCAATGTCCTGCCCTGTAAGCCGGGTCTCCATCTCGACGACCTCCTCCGGCTTGACACCCAGCACGCGCGCAATGCTTTTTGCCTCATTTGGGGTCAAAGCGCTCATCCCTGACTTCATGCTGCGCAGGTTGAAGAACAGCTTCCGCTGCGCCTTGGTCGTAGCGATCTTGACCAGCCTCCAGTTGCGCAGGATGTATTCATGCATCTCCGCTTTGATCCAATGGAGCGCAAAAGAGACCAACCGCACGCCGCGCTCGGGATCAAAGCGCCGCACGGCCTTCATGAGCCCGATATTGCCTTCCTGGATCAAGTCGCCCTGCGGCAACCCATAGCCCAGGTAGTTGCGGCTCACGGCCACGACTAGCCGGAGATGAGACAGCACCAGTTGGCGCGCCGCATCGAGGTCGTTGTCACGCTGAAGCTTGCGACCCAGCTCCACTTCCTGCTCAGCCGAGAGGAGCGGAAAGCGATTCACCGCCTGGATGTAATGGTCGAGACTGCCCAGCGAAGCGGGGGTCGGGAAAGCCAATGTCGTACCGGACATCTATAGGTCTCCTTTGAATCGTTTATTCTAGCACTCGACACATGAGAGTGCTAACAGGACGAAAGGTTCCGGGACACTTGAGAAACGAGGCGCCACCACAGATTCCAGGACAGTAAGCGCTAACGACGACGCATTGCGGAACCCTTTAAAGTCTTAGTCCAGCAGCGCATCGACAAATTCAGCGACCTGGAACGGTCGCAGATCGTCGATGGCTTCCCCAATGCCGATGAGTTTGAGTGGGACAGGGCGCGATTGGGCGATCGCTGCAACCACACCGCCTTTGGCGGTCCCGTCGAGCTTGGTAAGGATCAGGCCAGTCAACCCAAGAGCAGAGTCGAACGAAGCAACCTGCGCGATGGCATTCTGGCCGGTGTTAGCATCGAGGACGAGCAGGATTTCATGGGGCGCCCCTGGAAGCGCCTTGGCGATCACGCGCTTGATCTTGCGTAGCTCTTCCATGAGATGCAGTTGAGTCGGTAACCTCCCCGCGGTGTCAGCGATGACCACATCGATGCCCCGCGCTCGCGCCGAGCCTATGGCGTCGAACATGACGGCAGCAGCATCCCCACCCCGCTGCGAGATCACAGGAACGCCGTTGCGTTCCCCCCAAACCTCGAGCTGCTCGCGGGCTGCGGCCCGAAACGTGTCGCCGGCTGCGAGTAGCACGGAATAGCCCTGGGCCTGCAGATATTTGGCGAGTTTCCCGATCGACGTGGTTTTGCCGGTACCGTTGACACCGGCAACCATAATGACGAACGGACGCTCGTTGCCGATTTGCAAGGCCGCCTCGAGCGGCGCGAGAAGTGCCGATAGGGAAGCCTTGAGGGCTTGCCGCGGATCAACATCGGTGCGCTTGCGCCGCTGCTCCATGTCCTTGAGCAGTTCGGCCGTTGCCGAGACGCCGACATCAGCCTCGATAAGCGCGCTTTCCAGCTCCTCGAGTGTTTCTTCCGAGAGGACGTTACGACCGAAAGCATTCGCGAGGGGACGCGCCAGACGATCGCGGGTAAGACCGAGACCTTTCTTCAGCCGTGCTGACCAGGAAGTAGAATCCGAATCATTCGTACGCTTGAACAGGGGCACGCTTCAGGACGCTCCTTGGCTGAGAGCTATAATTTTACCTTTCGGCCCAATCCCGACTTCCATTCCTTGCCCCTCGCGAACCGGATCCGCATCATCGGCGGCCAGTGGCGCGGTCGCCGGCTGCACTTCCCTGCGGATCAAGGTGTACGCCCCACGCCAGACCGTGTTCGAGAAACGCTTTTCAATTGGCTGGGCCAGGACCTGACGGGGGCATCAACGCTCGAACTGTTCGGCGGCAGCGGTGCGCTTTCGCTCGAGGCTCTGTCTCGTGGCGCGGCCCTCGCCGTAACCGTCGACCGCAATCCGCTGCTGGTGAGCGCAATCATCGCCGCCGGGGCTGCCCTTGGCACCGATCGGCTGGAAGCGCGTTGCGCCGATGCCTATGCGTTTTTCACGCATGAACGGCGACTGTTCGATGTCATCTTTCTGGATCCCCCGTTTGCCAAGGCGCGATGGCCCGAACTTCTCGGGCAAGGCGCCGCGAGGCTTGCCCCCGACGGCGCGGTTTACGTGGAAGCTCGAGAGCCAATCATCGTCCCTCCGAATCTCGCGATCGTTCGGCGCCACAAGGCAGGACAAGTACATTATCATCTGCTGCGCCGCGCGCCTGCCTAGGGCCTGTTAACCGGCCCTAGTGCTTCGTCGATGCTGACCGTCGTCTATCCAGGAACCTTCGATCCCTTCACTCGCGGGCACGAAGATCTCGTGCGGCGGGCCACCAAGGTCTTCGATCGCGTTGTCGTAGGCGTCGCCGACAGCGAAAGCAAGCGGCCGATGTTCACGGCGGAAGAGCGGATCGCCATGGCGCAGGAGGTGCTCGCCGCGTACCCCGCGGTGCGGGTTGCCGGTTTCTCGGGATTGCTCATGGATTTTGTCGAATCGGTCGGTGCCGGCGTCATTTTGCGCGGACTGAGGGCAGCCTCCGATTTCGAGTATGAATTCCAGATGGCGGGCATGAACCGCAACCTCTATCCCGAGGTCGAAACCCTGTTTCTGACGCCTTCCGAACAGTACCTTTTCATGTCGGCAACCATCGTTCGCGAGATCGCCCGCTTTGGCGGCGATGTGAGCAAGTTCGTCCATCCGGTGGTCGAGGCGCGGCTCAAGGCAAAGATCGCAAGGCCGGGGGCGCTAGAAGCTTAAAGTGAGTGGCGAACCATGGCCCTGATGATCACCGACGAATGCATCAACTGCGATGTGTGCGAGCCCGAATGCCCGAACGACGCTATCTCACAAGGCGTTGAGATCTACGTCATCGACCCTGCCAAGTGCACCGAGTGCGTAGGCCATTTCGACACGCCTCAATGCGTCGAGGTTTGTCCGGTCGATTGTATTCCGGTGAATCCCGATCGCGTCGAGACGCGCGGACAGCTGCTTCTGAAGTACGAAAGTCTGATGGCAGAGAAAGCCGCCGAAACGAATCCCGAGTCCCGCTGAAGCTGCCTTAAGCGTTAGCGGCGAGTGGAAGCATCTCCGGCTGATCGATGACGGCGTCGATCGCTGCGACTTCGCGTTCCAGCGCCTTGATCTGGCCGCGCGCCGCGGCTTCCGTCTGCTCGAGCTCCAGCACCCGTTCCTCGAGTTCATCGCTTGCGCGGTGAATGCGCTTCACACTGTCCAGGCGCCGTCGAAGTTGCAGGTGATGCTCGCGTACCTGTGTCTCGAGCGGCGCCATCACCGCTTTGAGCCAACTCTCCAAGTCTCGATTCGCAATGTCATAGACATGCTTCACCCGGATGGCGATGGTTTCGAAGAAACGCTTCATCAGCGTGAACTTCGCCTTGCTCACCATGTTCCAGAGTGTGTTGAAGTGCACGTTGTAGGCCCGCTCCAACCGCTCGACTTCCTTCTGATACTTGAGCATCGAAAATGGCGGCGGGGCGAACGGCTCGAGCCCGTGCTCCTTGGCGAAGCGAACGTACATGGCGCGCATCATGTCGTGGATTTCGCCTGTCTGGCGCGCGGTCTGCTCGAGACTTGAGTTGATGCGGGCGAAGAAGTCGCTCATCGCGGAGCGAACGCCGCGCGTGAAAGGGCTCGCCTCGATGCGCTTGCGCGTGCTGCCGGCGGTCGCGCGCAACGATTCAAGCCCGATGGATTCATAGAGTGCATTGGTGTGTTGGGTGAACACTGTCCGCAAAGCGGTATAGCGCTGCATCCCTCGCTCGAACAGTTCCTTTTCCTGTTGGATGCGCAGCATCATATGCTCGACGACGTCCTGATTCTTGCCGCGAAGTCCCCGAAGCTCGGCGAGCTGTTCCAGAATGCCCGAAGCGCGGCTCCCGACGATCGCGCGCACACTCGCTGCAAGTGCACGAACCTCGACCTTGGCCGCGGAGCCCACGATGTGGCGCTTTGCGGGGATGAGTTCCCTGGAAAGCGCCAGCTCGAGCTGCGGCATACGGCTCTTGGCGAGCAGCGCGTCGTCGCCGTTGACCTTGGCGAGCAGTGCCTTTTGCGCTGACACCGGGAAGACCTGTGCGGGAGGAATAGCCAGCAGCTGAGCGGTACCGGCTGCCTGGCGGGAGATCTCGCCATCGATTTCGGTGGCCGTTTTCAGGTCATCCCAGAGGCCGTCGATCTTGTTGAGAATGACGAGCCTGCCCTCACGCGTTGCCGGGTTCTCGCCGACCAGATGGTTACGCCAGACTTCAATGTCGGTCTTGGTGACGCCGGCATCGGCAGCCAGAATGAAGAGGATGGCGTGTGCATTCGGCAGGAGATTCAGCGTCAGTTCAGGTTCAGTACCGATGGCGTTGAGCCCCGGAGTGTCGAGAATCACCAATCCTTGCTGCAGCAGCGGATGCGGAAAATTGATGACCGCGTGGCGCCATGAAGGTATATCGACGACGCGTCCTTCGGACGCCGTCTCGATCGCCAGCGTGTCGCCGTCGTCGTAGAGACCATACTTGCGCGCGAGTGCAACCGGGACGCGCTTGGTGTGTGAGACCTGGGAAAGCACTTCGCTCATCTTGTCTGCCGACGAGAGATCGAGCGATAGCGTGACCCATTCGTCCGCGTAGTTCCTGAATTCGGCGACGGTGCCGTCGCGAGCGCGCGTTTCGATCGGCAGAAGCCTGATCGAGGGCGGGCGCGTCGAATCGTAAAGGAGCTCCGTAGGACACATGGTGGTGCGTCCGGCGGCGGAAGGCAGGAGCCGTTGGCCGAAATCCGCGAAGAAGATCGCGTTGATCAGCTCGGACTTGCCGCGGGAGAACTCGGCGACAAATGCAACGACCAGCTTGTCCTGGTGCAGCCGCTCGAGCAGTTGCTGGATGGCGAGATCGGCCTGCGCATCGGCGAGTTCCTGCTGCGAGAGCCAATCATGCAGTCCCGAGAGCCTGCTCGACAGCCGGCGCCGCCAATCACTGTAGGCCTCAAAACGCGCAGCCAAGTCCCTGGATTGCATGGTGCGCCGCCTCCTCCCGCGGGAAGTCTGCAGATGGCGCGAGCTAAAGCGAAGCGCGCAGAAGAACCTAAACAGCGCTTTTTGTGCGCCGGCCGGACTCGCGCGCCCTCTCGGCTGGGCGCCTCGCAGCAAAATGTAGCATGAACCACGCCAAAACACGGCCCGTGGCCTGTCGCTCGAGGCCTCTCAGCGCTGACACCGCCGGCAATACGTGGTGGCGCGCCCGCCTAAACGAATCGAGCGCAGGGCGGTTCCACAGATGCGGCAGGGTTCTCCGGCACGCCCATACACATAGTAGTCGAGCTGAAAACGACCCGGTTCGCCGTTGCTGTCGACATAGTCGCGCAAACTACTGCCCCCCTTGATGATTGCTTCCCCTAACGTGTCTTGAACCGCGTCGACAAGACGGGCAAGGCGCGGGAGCGAAATGCGGTTCGCTCGAGTCGTCGGCCGAATGCCGGCACGAAACAGTGCCTCGTTAGCGTAGATGTTCCCTACGCCGACGACGACGCTGCTATCCATGAGAGCTAGCTTGATAGCTACGGTGCGGGTGCGAATCTTCTTTAACAATTGCTCGGCGGCGAACTCGGGCGATAGAGGCTCGGGTCCCAACTTCGCGAGCAAGGGGTGATCGGTCGCACTTCGCGGCGACCAAAGCATGGCGCCAAATCGCCGGGGGTCGTGATAGCGGAGTACGACGCCGTTGCCAAATTCCAACTCGACGTGATCGTGGGCTCGACGGGGCGGAGGATCGCGATACACTCGAAGGCTTCCCGCCATTCCCAGATGAACGATCAACGTGCCGTGTTCGGTCCGAAAGAGCAGATATTTACTGCGCCGCTCGATCCGGTCGATAATCTGTCCGACGAGCCGCCGCCGAAGCTCGCGCGGAACTGGCCACCGAAGACGCGGGTCGTAGACCCTGACGGCCGTCACTTTCTGCCGTTCCACGTAAGGCGCGACACTGCGCCGTGTCGTTTCGACCTCGGGAAGCTCGGGCATCGTGGGGGGACGGGCGGTGTTTGTTGCCGCGCCCAATATACCCTAAGATTTTGCTGAACTCCGGCCCTATGCCGGGGAATGAAAGCGACCGTAAAGTGCCGTCTATCAAGCCGTTTCCGTTGGTTCCGCTCCTCTTCTGGGGGCTCTCGACGTGCGCAGCCTTTGGCGTCGGGGCACAGCCGGCATCTCCTGATGCAGATGCCTCAAGTCCCGCTTCGCCCGCGCTTAGCGCCGATGTCATGTACCGGATTCTGATCGGGGACATCGCGCTGCAGCGCGGCGATGCCATTCTCGCTGCCCGTGCCTACTTCGAAGCGGCACGCGAGGCTCAGGACACAAGACTTGCAAGACGCGCTACCGAAATCGCGCTGTTTGCTCGTCAACGATCGCTCGCACTCGAGGCGGCGAAGCTCTGGCAGACACTCGACCCCTCTTCCGATCGGGCCAAACAGATGGTCTCAACGCTCACCCAATCCGGCGCGGGCGGAGACCTCAGGGCTGATCTCGAACGGGTGCTAGCGGAAGCGGCGGCCAACGGCAATGCACTCGGCGAGGCGTTCCTTCAGCTCAATCATGCGCTGACATCCCAATCCGACAAGACATCGGTTTTCCGGCTCGTCGTCGAATTGGCGAAGCCGTATCCGGATGTCGCGGAAGCTCACTTCGCAGTCGCCCTCGCTGGCTACAACACCGGACTCTCGGATGCGGATATCGTCGCTGCGTCGATAGGCGCTGCCGATCGTGCGCTCGAACTCAAGCCAGCATGGGAGCGCGCCGCGCTGATCAAGGCCGATATCCTGGCCAAGGGCTCACCCGAGTCGGCAATCCGCTTTCTCAAATCGTTCCTCGATGGTGTACCGGAGTCGCGTGCCGTCAGTGTTGTAATCGCCCAGCTCTATGTCGAACAAAAGAGATACGCCGAGGCCCGCGCGGTGTTCCAGCGGCTATTGGCGGAGGACGCGTCGGACCGTGAATTGCAATTCGCCATCGCTGCGCTGTCGATTCAAATGCGCGACTACGCCACCGCGCAGAAGCTCTTCGAAGAGCTCAAGGAGGCAGAATTCGGCGAGCCCGGGCAGGTGTCCTTTTACCTCGCACAGATCGCCGAGGAAACCAAGCGCTATGACGACGCGATCGCGCTCTACCGTGAGATAACCCAAGGCGATCGCGCGTGGGCCGCCAAGCTTCGCATCTCCGCAGTCATGGGCAAGAAAGGCGATCCTGCGGAGGCGATCCGGTATCTCGCCTCGCTCTCTCCTGAAGGTCGCGAGCAGCGCACCGAACGCTCGCAGGCGCAGGCGCAGGTATTGCGCGACGCTGGAGACTACCAGGGCGCTTACGCGGTGTTGAGCACAGCGCTCAACGGCGAACCGGACTCTGCGGATCTGCTCTATGACGTCGCCATGGCCGCTGAAAAAGTAGACCGCCTCGACGAGGCCGAGTCGACGCTGAAGCGGCTGATCGCGCTCAAACCCGACAGCGCGCAAGCGCTCAATGCGCTTGGCTATACCCTGGTCGATCGTACGCAGCGTACCGCAGAAGGACTCAAATTGATCGAGAAGGCGCTGGAGCTCGCTCCGGCCGATCCCTTTATCCTGGACAGCATGGGCTGGGCGCAATACCGCATGGGCAACTTTGATGACTCGGAAAAGTTCTTGCGGCGCGCCATTGCCGATCATCCGGACCCCGAGATCGCTGCGCATCTGGGAGAGGTGCTGTGGGCCAAAGGACAGCGCGACAGCGCGAAGGAAATCTGGCAGTCGCAATTGAAGGAAACCCCGGACAATCCGGTACTGCTTGAAACGGTACGCCGGCTCGCGCCTTAGGCTCCTAGGTCGGGCGCGCTCGCCTCATGCAATCGCCTGGCGGCTCTGCAATACGCGCCGCGGCTTTGGTTTGTGCCGTTTTGCTTGCGGGTTGTGCAGGTGTGCAGCGGGAGACACAGCATCCGCCCGTCACTTTCGCCGCCGCACGCAACGCGTTCGACGTGACCGGCCGGCTGTCGCTGCGTAAGGGCAGTGAGGCGCTGACCGGCAGTTTTCACTGGCAACACCAGCCCGAAAACGATCAGATCGATCTCGTTTCGCCCACCGGACAGACGCTCGCCCGGTTGCGGGGATCCCGCGATTTTGCCAGCCTGCAAATGGCCGATGGTCGCATTGAGACCGCCGCAAACTGGGATGCATTGACGGCGCGGGAACTCGATTGGTCGCTTCCGGTTTCGGGACTCGCCTTCTGGATACAAGGAGTTCCCCGTCCCGGTTCCACTTTTGCGGCTGAGACGGAATCGGGCGATGAGCCCAAGCTGCTGCGCCAGGACGGCTGGACCATCCTGTACCAAGCCTTTGCTCCGGACAATCAGGGTGTGGCGCGCCCGGCTCGCATGGTGCTCTCCTATCCCGAAGTCGAATTGCGCATGGCGGTCGACGCCTGGCAATGAAACTGAGCATGCTCAAGCTGCCTGCCCCGGCAAAGCTCAACGCCTTTTTGCACGTTGTCGGCCGCCGCCCCGACGGCTATCACACGCTCGAATCGCTTTTCGTGCCGATCGACCGCTGCGATCGGATATCGCTTGAGGTCCGCGGCGACGGCGCCATCGTGCGCTCCAAGGGCCCGGACAGCATCGTCCCGGAGGAGGATCTCGTCGTCCGCGCGGCGCGACTCCTCCAGCGGCGCTGCGCCAGCAGCCTCGGCGTTGCCATCGAAGTCGACAAGCGGCTACCGATGGGCGGCGGCTTGGGCGGCGGCAGTTCAGACGCTGCGACCGTGCTGCTCGGTCTCAATCGGCTATGGCGTCTGGGTCTGTCGCGCCGCATCCTGATGGAAATCGCGCTGGAGCTCGGCGCAGACGTTCCTTTCTTCGTATTTGGCGAGCCGGCGTTTGTGGAGGGTGCCGGAGAGAAGCTCTCGGCCGTCAGCTTCCCAACGACATGGTTCATCGTTATTTGTCCGCCTGCAAACGTGTCGACAGCGAGTGTCTTCTCGGCGCCAGAATTGACACGCAATAGCGAGTCCGTGACAATAACGGTCTTTTCCGAAGGGTACGGTCGCAACGATCTTTACGCCGTTGCGGCTGCGCGTTTTCCAGAAATCGTGCGCTATCGCGACGCTCTCGCGCGCGGGGCGCTGCACCCGGAAGCGCGCATGACGGGTTCGGGGGGATGCGTCTTCGCCGCCTTCGATTCCGAGGCTGTCGCGCAGCGGACGCTTCTGAGCATGCCGCGCGACATTAATGGATTCGTCGCGCGATCTCTGATCCGTCATCCGTTGTGGTCGTTCGCGTGACGCGACCAATGCTGCGGTTTCCCTTTGGGAGTCGCCAAGTGGTAAGGCACCGGATTTTGATTCCGGCATTCGTAGGTTCGATCCCTACCTCCCCAGCCAATTCAGGGCGCGGCAGGCCAAGCCGATCCGGCCGGCGCGCACCCCTCACCGGCGGTGCCGATGGCTTTTGAGCGCATGCGCATATTCACCGGCAATGCGAATCCCAAGCTTGCCGAAGCCGTCGTGCGTCACATGAATATCAGTCTCGGCCGCTGCATTGTCGGGCGCTTTTCCGACGGCGAGGTGATGGTGGAGCTGCTTGAGAACGTTCGCGGACGCGACGTCTTCATCCTGCAATCCACCTGTGTGCCAACGAACGACAACCTGATGGAAATCCTGGTCATGGTCGATGCGCTCAAGCGCTCGTCGGCAGGACGCATTACCGCGGCAATCCCGTACTTCGGCTATGCGCGCCAGGACCGGCGGCCGCGCTCCGCGCGCGTGCCGATCACGGCGAAGGTCGTCGCCGACATGCTCATGACCGTTGGCGTCAACCGGGTGATGACCATGGATCTGCACGCCGACCAGATTCAGGGTTTTTTCAACATTCCGGTCGACAATATCTACGCCACACCGGTACTCCTCGGCGACTTGTGGAAACAAAACCACGATAACCTGTTAGTCGTGTCACCGGATGTCGGCGGCGTGGTCCGCGCACGGGCTATCGCCAAGCGCCTCGACTCGGATCTTGCCATCATCGACAAGCGACGACCCAAAGCCAATGTGGCAGAAGTCATGAACATCATCGGCGACGTCGAAGGCCGAGTGTGCGTGATCATGGACGACATCGTCGATACGGCCAATACACTCTGCAAGGCGGCCACTGCGCTCAAGGAAAGCGGCGCGAAGAAAGTTCTGGCCTATTGCACGCATCCGGTCTTGTCGGGAGGGGCCGTGCAGCGCATCGCCGAATCCCAGCTCGACGAGATCGTGGTGACCGACACGATCCCTCTCTCGGATGAAGCTCGTGCCTGCAACCGCATCCGCGCTCTTTCCTGCGCTCAGCTCCTCGCCGAGACGATGACGCGCATCTCCAATGAGGAATCGGTGAGCTCGCTCTTCACCGAATGAATCCTTGGCAGACGAGGCAGGCGGCTCACTGACTTTGCTTCATGGTGTCGCGCTTCGGTTGCGACAGCATGGAGATTCAGGTTAAAATTCAACGCTTTCCGGATTGCCTTCGAACAACGGCAAATCCAGTCGCCACCGCGGACGAGCGTCTCGAGGTTGATCCTGTGGCCCAAGGCCGCAGACCAAGGAGTTGTCGCCATGCAACACGAGTTCACCGCCTTTCCCCGTGGAACCGAAGGACGCAGCGCGAGCCGCCGCCTGCGTCGCAGCGGGCGCGCTCCAGGTATCGTCTACGGTGGAGAGAACACGCCACAGCCGATCGAGCTTGACCACAACGCGCTGATCCATGCGCTGAAGAGCGAAGCGTTTCATTCGTCGATTCTCACCATGAAGCTCGACGGATCGTCCCAGCGTGTTCTGCTTCGCGACATTCAGATGCATCCGTTCCGAAACGAGATCCTGCATGTCGACTTCCAGCGGGTCGAAGAAAACCGCAGGATTCACATCAAGGTGCCGTTGCACTTCACCCACGCCGAGGATTCGCCGGCGTCGAAGACCACGGATGCCATCATCAGCCACGTCCTCACGGACCTGGACGTTTCCTGCCTGCCAAAGGACCTGCCTCAATTCATCGAAGTCGACCTCTCCGCGCTCGCCGTCGGACAGTCGATACACGTTTCCGATCTGACGTTGCCGCCCGGTGTCGTGGCAGTGGCTCGGGGGCCGGTAAGCCCGGTGGTTGCCACGGCCGTCATACCTCGCGTCATCGCGGAAGTCGAAGAGGCTCCAGCGGCCGAGGAAGCCGCTCCTGCCGCAGAGGGTGCAGTGGTGGAGGAGGCCAAGCCCGGCGAGAAGGAAGAGCCGGCGGAAAAATCCGAGAAGGGCGCCGAGAAGACAAGCGAGCGTTCTTCCGGCAAGGAGAAGAAGTAGGCGCCCACACTCGGTGGACATCGCGAAGGCCCGTCGGGCGAACTCGGCGGGCCTTTCCATTAGCGGATTTCGCATGTCCCCTTGACGAGCACCATGGCCAACGCCCTGCGCCTTGTAGTGGGACTCGGCAACCCGGGCCGCGGGTACGCCTCGACACGTCACAACGCGGGCGCCTGGTTCGTCGAGCGACTGGCGCAAACGCTTTCCATGGCTTTTCGCGGCGAAGCTCGATTTCATTCGCTCGTTGCCGGAAGCGAGCCGCGGTTGGCGCTGCCGCAGACATTCATGAATCGGAGCGGACTCGCTGTGGCGGCGCTGGCGCGTTTTTACCGGGTCGCTCCCGGTGAAATTCTCGTCGTGCACGATGAGCTCGATCTCAAGCCTGGCGGCGTGAAGTTGAAGCTTGGTGGTGGCTTCGCCGGCCACAACGGGCTCAAAGACATCGCCGAAATGCTCGGCACCGGCGACTTCTGGCGAATGCGTATCGGAATCGGTCATCCGCGTGACGGCGCGCTCTCCGAACAGGAGGTGGCCGACTACGTTCTGCGGCCGCCGTCGGAGTCAGAGCGCGTCGCAATGGAAGATGCCATCTCACGCGGTTTGGCCGTATGGCCCCGACTTGCCGCCGGAGAAGCTGAGCGGGCGATGCACGAGTTGCACACCAGACCGCCGGGTTTGGAAGAGAAACAAGGCGGTCCGAGCGGAGCGATGAAGTCGTGAGTCTCAAGTGCGGCATCGTGGGGCTGCCGAACGTCGGCAAGTCGACGCTCTTCAACGCGCTCACGCGCGCGGCCGTGCCCGCCGAGAACTATCCTTTTTGCACCATCGATCCCAACGTCGGAATCGTCGAGGTGCCTGACCCGCGGCTTGCGCCCCTTGCCGCAATTGCACGCCCCGAGCGCATCGTGCCTGCCACGGTCGAGTTTGTCGATATCGCCGGCCTTGTCGCCGGCGCGTCCAAGGGCGAGGGCCTTGGCAACCAGTTCCTCGCCAACATTCGCGAGACCGATGCGATCGCGCACGTGGTGCGTTGCTTCGAGCAACCCAACGTTGTGCATGTTTCGGGCAAGCTCAACCCCGTTTCCGACATCGAGACGATCAATACCGAGCTCGCGCTGGCCGATCTGGCAACGGTTGAAAGGCAGCTCGCCAAGAGCGCGAAGCCGGCGCGTGCCGGCGGCGACAAGGAAGCCCGGCGCCTGGTCGACACCCTCGACAAGGTTGCTGCGGCACTCAACGAGGCCCGACCGGCGCGATCCGTCGATCTGTATCCGGAAGAGCGCGCACTTCTCAAGCCGCTCTTCCTGCTTACGATGAAGCCCGCGCTCTACGTCGCCAACGTTGCAGAGCGCGGGTTCGCCGCCAATC
>VBCY01000234.1:2704-10366 GCA_005882995.1 Betaproteobacteria bacterium | reverse complement strand
ATGGCCCATCGATGCGCCTCGACTGGCCCTTCCCGCGAGATGATTCCGGCGAATTCCTCAAAGCTGGTCGAGATCACGAGCCGATCTATGGCAGGCATCAGGTTGTAGCGCTCCGCGACCGGAATGAAGGCCATGGGATTCACGATCCTGCCCCCTTCGTCGATCATGCGCACCAGCAATTCCTGGTGACGCTCGCTTTTTCGAACTGTCGACACGGCGACGATTTCTTGCGTGTACAGGCAAAACCGACGTTCATGCAGCGCGAAGCGTAATCGTCCGACCCAATCGAGCTCACCCTGCCGCGCGGCGACTTCACTATCGGCCGGCTGATAGATCTGCACGCGATTGCGTCCCTTCTTCTTGGCGATGTAGCAGGCGTCATCGGATGCCCGCATCAGGTCGAGTAAGCCAACGCTGTTGTCGCAAAAGGTAACGAGGCCGATACTCACACCAACCTTGAAGACGTTTTCGCCCGACACGAAACTGAACGCCTGAATCGCCTGGAGCAAGTCCTGCGCAATGCGCTCGGCGGGTTGCGGGGGACAGTCGTCCAGCAGCATCGCGAACTCGTCTCCCCCGAGACGCGCGACGCTGTCGCGGCTGCGAACGACCGAACGCAGCAGGCCGGTGATCTGCCGGAGCAATTCGTCGCCCGCGACATGCCCACACGTATCGTTAACGATCTTGAAGTGATCCAGATCGAGATACAGGAGTGCGTGCCACCGGGGATCGCCATGTGTCTTCGTCAGAGCAGCATCGAGTCGGCGTTCGAACTCTCGGCGCGTAATGAGTCCAGTAAGCACATCGTGGCGCGCCAACCGCAATTCCTCGCGTGCGCGATCGAGGCTTCCCGCCGCGCGTGCAACGTCCTCCTGAAGCAGATTAATGCTCGCTGCCATCTCTCCGACTTCATCGCCCGAGTGCACGCGTACTGGTACTACCTCGACGCGTGCGTGCGCAGCGTCCAGGTCGCCACGCCCCAACGCGAGCAACGCGTTGGAGAAGCTTGCCATGGCCATACCAAGCCCACACTGATGCTCAAGATGGCGACTGCAACGAATATGTCCTCGAGAACGCTGACCAGGGCGCTGCTTTGATTGGGAAGGCTCGTCACTGCCAGCAGATAGCCGGCGCCGTCGAATGCGAGCACCAGGAGCATCGCACCGGTGAGCTTGATATGTAGGGTGTTGGCGACGCCCGGCAATCCCTGGCTACGCCGATCCCTGAACCGTCGCCACGCGTACAACACCGATCCCGAATACGCGAACAGAACGCCGACCAACACTGTCGTCATTCCAAACTGCTGGAAGCCGAGCACCGCCGAAATGATCCAGATCACGGCCGCCACAAGCCCTGCTACGATCATCCCGCGCGGAGCGCGATAGGTACGCAACGCTTCCGGTTGATTGCGTCGCAGCAGCCACACGGCCACATTGGGTAAACAGATTCCGATGAGATACGTGAAATTGGCGGCCGCAACAAGCCAGATCGGATCCCCAAGCAGCAGGAAGAAAACGGCCATGGCAGCCGTGAGGCAGGTCGATACCCAAGGCACGTCCGCGCGCGACCTCTTCATCAGCGTCCGCGGTAGCAATCCGTCCTCGGCGAGCTGCGAAATCGTCCGCGCCGCACCCGCGAGTGGTTGCAGCGTCCCGTGAAACATGTTGAACATCATGAACCATATGGCGGCCGCCTTCGCGAAGCTTCCGAAAACAGGGGCGAACGTCGGCCCCAGGACCAGCATGAGGTCCTTGCTTAGTTGCTCCGGGCCGAGAACGCCAAGCCACACGACCGGCAAAACGATGAAATAGATCGACGCCACTGCGGCGCTGGCGAACATTGCGCGCGGCACATTCTTGTGGGGGTTGGTCATTTCGCCTACGTGGCAAACGGCGGCCTCGAAAGCAGGCGCCGCGAAGCCGATCAGGTAGAGCCCGGCCATGAAACCCGTCAGCTCACCGAACCACCCATCGAATGGCACTGTCAGGTGGAACGACGTGGCCTTTTGCCAGTCCACCTCACCGGCGGCGATGGGTGCGAGCGCAGAGATTAATGCGAGCAGTCCCGATGCCGTCGCGATCGGGATCGCGAGTCTTCCAGCCCACTTCACGCCGCACAGATTGACCGCGGCGAACAACAGAACCAACCCGCACGAGATTGCGGTTACCGGTACGTCGGGCAGATACCATTCATGGATCGCCGCGCCCGAAAAGATCGCGGTCAGGCCGCAGGTCGGCACCCAGCCCCACCAGTAGCAAACGCCCTTGAGGTTGGCCAGTACCGGGTTATAGGGACGAAAGGCCTCCGCACAGGTCGCCGCGATACCTCCGACCCGCTTGGGATACATGAGAACGAGCTCGGTCCACCCCGGCGCGGCTGCCCACGCGAGCAATACTCCGATAACCAGTAGTGGAACTGCGGCGCTGCCTTGGCCGGGAATCTCGCCCTGTCCTGCGATGAGTGCAGTCATCAGGAAGAGGCTCTGATTGCTGCCGCCCATGGCCAGTGCGGCTGCAGCGACCCAACCGAGCGTGCGGGGATGATCAGCCGCGGCCGTGGGGCGGTTCGCGTCCGCGCACCCAGCATTACTCGCCGAAACCATGACGGAGCAGCACCCTCCCTTGGTTGTTTCCGGTCATTCTAGCCGACTGGGATACAAAACGCGCCGTGGCAAATGTTACGGTAAGCTTGTCGGCTCCCGCTCCGCGCTGCAGGAGGCGGAAAACACGTCCGCATTGGAGGTTCCCATGAAGCCGTTCCGCATCGCCCTCATCGCCGGTCTCGTCGCAATCGGCGCCGCATCCGCGTACGCACAGGACAACAAGCTGCGCATCATTACCTGGGCCGATTACGTGCCAGCCGACGTCATCGCGCAGTTCAAGAAGGAGACCGGTATCGAGGTCGAGCTCACGCTCTCGAACAACGAGGAGATGATCTCCAAGTTGCGCGCGACTGGTGGCGCAGGCTTCGACCTTGCCCAACCGTCGCAGGACCGGATCACCGGCCCGCAGCAGGAGTTCGGCATCTACAAGCCGATGGACACGAGCAAGATCAAAACGGAGCTCTTCATTCCGTCGATGCTCGACGCGACGAAGAAGAACACGACGCTCAACGGCCAGGTCTACGGGCTGCCGCACATCTGGGGTACCGACGGTCTCGTCGTCAACACCAAGCTCGCGAAGATGGCCGACTACCCGGACCTGTGCAAGGCCGAGTACAAGGGCAAGACCAGCGTACGCCTGAAGCGGCCGACGCTGCTCGCGTTCGCGTTCGCCAGTGGCAAGGACCCGTTCGCGCTATACAACGATCCGAAGGCCTACGCCGCGCTGATGGATGATGTCGGCAAGACGCTCACCGCTTGCAAGGGCAACATCAAGTTCTTCTGGGACAACAAGGATCAGCTGCTGAACGGCGCGCGCACCGGCGAGATCGTCGGCGCGATGATGTGGGACACCGGCGGCTGGAAGCTCAACAGCGAGAATCCCGAGATCCAGTACATCGCGCCGAAGTCGGGCGCGCTTGGCTGGATCGATACCTTCGCGCTGCCGGCGAAGGGCCGCAACGACGCCGCCGCGTACGCGTGGATCAACTTCAACATGCGGCCCGAGGTCGCGGCGAAGGTGGCGGCGTCGGCCGGCAACTTCACTGCCTCCAAGGGCGCGGACCAGCTGATGGACGCGAAGCTCAAAGCCCAATTCGCGAAGAGCTTCCCTGAGGAAGCGCTGAAGAACGTCAAGTGGTATCCGGCGGTGCCGCCCGGTATCGAGGACATCGAGGGCAAGGTGCTCGATCGGGTGAAGGCCGCGGGCTAGATGACGACCCCCACGCTCACGCGTTCGCTGCCCCCAAAGGGGGAGCAAGCCTCCCTTGGGGCGGCCCGGCGGGAGGCTAGGCCGCCGATGCGGGCGGCAGGGTGACCCGACGGCGGCGTGCGCGAACGCGCCGTCGCCGTTTCGTCGCCCGTTGCCACACCGCCCGCCATGCAGCAGGACCTCGAAGTCGAACGCGTCACCAAGCGCTACGGCATCCAAACCGCCGTCGATGCGCTGTCGCTCTCCGTAGCGCACGGCAGCTTTTTCTCGATCCTCGGTCCCTCGGGCTGCGGCAAGACCACGCTGCTTCGCATCGTCGCAGGGTTTCTCGTGCCCGACGACGGCGATGTCTGGATCGGCGGCCGGTCGATGCGCGGCGTCGCACCGAACCGGCGGCCGGTCAACATGGTGTTCCAGCATCTCGCGCTATTTCCAATGATGACGGTCGGCGAGAACGTAGGATATGGCCTCGCGCGCCGGGGCGCCGCGCGCGCCGAGATCGCGGGCCGCGTCGACGCGATGCTGAAGCGCGTCGGTCTCCCTGGCGCGCAGGACAAACGCGTCGACCAGCTCTCGGGCGGGCAGAGGCAGCGCGTCGCGATCGCCCGCAGTCTCGTGCTCGAGCCGGCGCTGCTCTTGCTCGATGAGCCGCTCGGCGCCCTCGATCTCAAGCTGCGCGAGCACATGAAGATCGAGCTGAAGCAGCTGCAGGCGGACTTCGGCACGACCTTCGTCTACATCACGCACGACCAGTCCGAGGCGCTCGTGCTCTCCGACCATGTCGCGGTGATGAATGCCGGCCGCTTCGAGCAGGTGGGAACGCCGCAGGAGCTCTACTACCAGCCACGCACGCCGTTCGTCGCTGGTTTCGTCGGCGCCAACAACCGCGTGGCCGGACGAGCCGTTCGCATCGACGGCGACGGAGTCGAACTGGCCACGGCCGACGGGCTCGCGGTCCGCGCGCGAATGAGCGGGACGATCGCCGCAGGCGACGCCGTCGAGGCGTTCGTGCGCCCCGAAGTCGTCCATCTTGCGCGTGAGGCGGCCGAATTGCCGTCGCTCGCGCAGCGCTTTTCCGGTCGCGTGGAGAGCCTGCTGTTCGACGGCGCCAACTCGGCGGTGTTGGTGCGCGAGGAGCGAACGCACGCCGAGATTCGGATCGCGCTGCCCCAAACGGGGCGCTTCGCCGACCTCGAGGTCCGAGAAAAGGTCGCCTTCGGTTTCGAGCCGCAGCGCGCTGTCTGTTTTCGCGCCGGCAGCCATGGCAGCTGAGACCGCAGTCGGTATCGCCGCACCACGAGCGCGGCTTGCGCTGCTGCTTCTGCTGGCGCCGGCGCTGGTGTGGCTCGTTGGCCTCATCGTGCTGCCGCATCTCGAGCTCGCGGTCCTCTCGCTGCGGGCGCGCGTCGCACCGCGCGTCTATGAGTTGAGCCTCGGCCAGTACCGGACGTTCATCGACGAGCCGCTGTACTGGCACACGTTCGTGCGCACGGCGGGGATTTCGATCCTCGCCACCGTCTGCACGCTGCTGATCGCGTTCCCCGCCGCCTGGTACATTGCGAAGCTCGCCCGCGGCCGGGCGAGGTCGGTGTTGTTCGTCCTGTGCCTGATCCCGTTCTGGGTCAGCGAGACGGTGCGCACGCTGGGCTGGATGATCCTGCTGCGCGAGTCGGGAGTGCTGCCGCGCGTGCTCGTCGACCTCGGGATCACGCCTGCGCCGATCGAAATGCTTTACCACGACGCGACAATCCTCGCGGGGCTCGTCTACACGTCGCTGCTGTTCATGGTCGTCCCGTTGGTCAGCGCGCTCGAGAGCCTCGACGATTCGCTGATCGAGGCGGCGTACGATCTCGGCGGCACCGGCTGGTCGATCCTGCGGCAAATCGTGGTGCCCCACGCGGCGCCAGGCATCGCCGCGGGCTCGATCGTCGTGTTCATGCTGACGCTGGGCAATTACCTGACGCCAACGCTGCTCGGTGGCAAGAACTCGCTCTGGTTTACCGAACAGATCTACACGCAGTTCATCACCCGCTTCAACTGGGAGCAGGGCGCCGCGTTCGGCTTTCTGCTGCTCGTGCTCTCCACGGCCATCGTCTGGCTGGGGCTAAAGCTCACCGGTCAGCACTTCGGCGACGTGATGAGGCGCTCATGATCCCGTCGCTGCCGCGATCAAAGCTGTCCCGGCACGCGATCGGTGGCTACGTCGTGGCATTCTTCGTGTTCCTGTTCGTGCCCCTCGTGGTTGTGGCCGTTTTCGCGTTTAACGACGCCAATTATCCGGCGCCGCCGTGGCGCGGCTTCACGCTGGACTGGTTCCTGGGTGGCGGTAGCGGTCGCACGGGGCTCTTCGCCGATGGGCCGCTAGTCAATAGCGTCGGTACCAGCGTGATCGTCGCCGCGTGGGTGACCATGCTGTCGGTGTTCGTTGGCACCGCGAACGCCTTCCTGCTCGAGCGCGCCCGGTTCCGCGGCAAGGCGGCGCTGTCGCTGCTGATGCTCGCGCCGCTGGTGATCCCCGGTGTGATCCTAGGCATCTCGATCCTCGCGTTCGCGAGCCGCCTCGCGCAGTTCGTCGATGACATCTGGGGACTGGAGCTCGATATCCTGCGGCCTGGGCTGCCTCTCGTCGTGGCGGGCCAGTTCTCGTACGTCGTGTCGATCGCGACGCTGACGATCGCGGCGCGGCTCAAGCGGTTCGACGCCACGCTCGAGGAAGCCGCATTCAACCTCGGCGCGTCGCGCGCCGCAGTGCTGTGGACAGTGACGCTGCCCTACCTCAGGCCGGCGCTGGTGGGCGCCGCAGCCATCTCGTTCCTGATGTCGTTCGAGAATTTCAACACAACGCTGATGCTGGTCGGCTCCGATCCGCCGCTGACGATCATGATGTACGGTCGGATGCGCGAGGGCGCGAGCCCGGTGCTGAACGCAGTGAGCCTGTTCCTGATGGTGGCATCGGCTTTGATCGCACTCGTCCTGTTGCGGCGACCCACGCGCGGCGCCGGCGGCTGAGCGCGCACGTACGGCGTTGCGTCTGGTCCCACCACTTCGCGCCGGGACAACGCGGCAGGAACCGTAATCGGCGCGTTGATACCGACCATCCCGACGTGGATCTGGCGCGCAAACTCGCGCGCTGCGTCGCCATCGCGCGTGAAAACGACTGTAGCGTTGCCGAATTCATGCTCGTTGGTCATGCGCGCGGCCGTTGAATAGTCAGATGCCCGTGCTCACAACCGACTAGTCGGACCACTTTTTCTTCGCTTCGGCATTGGCCTCGCTGGCCTTGGCGGCTGTCTTGGTCGCAGAGCCCATAGGACTCACCTCCAGCGTGACCTTGTTGATCTTCCCGGTGAAGCGAGTGTCCGGGCCGATGCCGATCCCCTCGGCGACCGGCGTTTGATTGTCGATGCCGACGTCTGCCGTCTCGTCCGCCGAGAAGACGTTGGGCTGCGTCTTCTCGACGCGCCCCTCGGCGACGGGTTTTCCGTTCACGTAGAGCGTGGCCTTGCCACCCTTGCCGACGCCGCCGCCGTCGTAGATGAAGTCCAGGGTGACCATTGCAGGACCGGCGGGTAATGCTTCCGGTGCGGCGACGGTGTAACGCGCCAGCCCGAGGAAGTTGTAGGTGTAGGCTGGCTTGCCATCCTTCATGTACAGCGACCAGCCGCCAAAGCGCCCACCCTGCGACAGGATCGCGCCGTTGGCGCCCCCTGCTGGGATTTCGAGATCAGCCGTGATCTTGCTCGACCGGTTCTTCACGTTCATGAAGGTGTTTTCCAGCATTCCCTGCATCCCCTCGTAGAGCGTAAGAGACGCGCGTTTGCTGAGGTCATCCGGCTGTCCCGCGATGTCC